>JAHBWW010000006.1 GCA_019636795.1 Phycisphaeraceae bacterium | reverse complement strand
GCATAAGCCGGCACTTCTCCAGGGCCTCACGGAAGTACGGCTCCGCTTCGGCGAGCCTGCCCTGATCCCGGAGCAGGAAGCCCATGTTGTTGATGGCGGTCAGCGTGCTCGGATGCTCCTCACCCAGCACTCGGCGGCGCTTCTCCAGGGCCTCGCGGTAGTACGGCTCGGCCTGATCGAGCTTGCCTTGGGCCTGCAGTTCGAAGCCCATGTTGCTGATCGAGGTGAGCGTGTCTGGGTGCTCCTCTCCCAGCACGCGGCGGCGCTTCTCCATGGCCTCGCGAAGGTACGGCTCGGCCTGATCGAGCTTGCCTTGATCTTGGAGCAGGACGCCCATGAGGTTGATGGAGGTGAGTGTGCTCGGATGCTCCTCCCCCAGTACGCGGCGGCGGGTGGCGAGGGCGTACTCCTGCAGCGGGAACGCCGCGTCGTACAGGCCGATCGTGCGGTAGAGGTCGGCCAACGCCTGGCGCAGGCTCGCGTCCGTCGCGGGGTCGTCCGTGAACTGCTCGTCGATCGCCTTGATTGCGGGCTTCAGGATCGTGCGGTCGATCATCGCCGCCGCGGCATCTGTGGCATTCACGCGGACGAGTTCCTGCCGCAGCGCATCCACACGCGCTGTCCGCTCCTCCTCATCCACGCCCGCCTTCTCCAGCGCGGCAACGAACCGCTCGCGTACATCGGCCATCAGGTCTACGCCCGCCTTCGTCGTGTCGATCTGCGCCAGCATCTGCGACTGGAAGTCCGACACCTTCTTGAGCTGATCAGCGCGTTCCTTCTCCGCGTCGCGTGCGGCCTCCGCCGCCTGCTCCGCCCTTTCCGCCGCGTCCGCCCGCTCGTCGGCACGGGCCCGCTGCTGCTCCGCCTCGGCCCGCTGCTGGGCTTCCTGCTGCCCGGCCAGCACCGCCGCGTCGCGCTGCGCCGCCGCTTCACGGGCCTGCCACGCCGTGCCTGCCAAGCCCGCGACGAGCGCAAGGGCGACCAGTGCCGCCGCGATCACCTGCGGGCGGTAGCGACGGATGAACTTCCTGAAGCGGTACGCCGTGCTCGGCGGCGCCGCCAGCACCGCCTCGCCGCTCAGGTACCGCCGGACATCCATCCCCAATCCATTGGCCGTCTCGTAGCGGCGCTGGCGGTCCTTCTCGAGCGCCTTCATCACGATCCAGTCCAGTTCGCCGCGCACGATCGTGCCGAGCTTCTTCGGCTCAACGTGCCGCTTCGCCGCCACGTTCGCGATCGTGTCAGAGTTCGCGCTCAGACGCGTGCTCGGCTTGGGCGGCTCCACCTCGCGAATGATCCGCTGGATCTCGCCGTAAGCCGCGGAGCGGAGTTCCTTGCTGCTGAACGGTGTCGTGCCCGTCAAAAGCTCATACAGCAGCACCCCGAGGCTGTACACGTCCGTGCGTGTGTCGATGTCGAGGCTGCCTTCGGCCTGCTCGGGGCTCATGTACTCGGGCGTGCCGATCAGCGCCTTGTGCTCGGTGAAGAGCGTCTTCTCCGTCAGTTTGCTCGCCGTCGCCTTGGCGATGCCGAAGTCGATCACCTTCGTGTGCGGCCTGCCATCCTGCGTGCTCACCAGAAAGTTGCTGGGCTTGATGTCCCTGTGGATGATCCCCTTGGTGTGCGCGTGCTGCACCGCGTTGCACACCTGCGCGAACAACTCCAGCCGGTCCTCGATGGAGAGGTTGTTCTTGTCGGCGTACTCCACGATCGGGTCGCCCTTGACCAGTTCCATCACGAAGAACGGCCGCCCAGTCTCCGTCGCACCCGCATCGAGCACCTTGGCAATGTTGGGGTGGTCCATCATCGCCAACGCCTGCCGTTCCTGCTCGAAGCGGGCCACCACCTGCCGCGTGTCCATTCCCAGTTTGATGATCTTCAGCGCGACACGCCGATTCACCGGCTCGCGCTGCTCGGCGGCCCAGACCGAGCCGAATCCGCCCTCGCCGATCTTCTCGAGCAGCTTGTAATGCCCGATCTGCTGGCCGACGGATTCATGGGGCGACGAGCTTGGAGCACGCTCGGGCTGCGCGTCCATCGTCGCATCGTCCAGCCCGCCCCCGGTCGCGTTGCCGAGAAACCGATCGTCCTGGGCCGCCGCGATCATCGCGCGGATGCGTTGTTTGAGCCTCTCGTCGCCGGCGCACTCTCGGTCGAGTACCGACTCACGCTCAGCCGCCGGAGCATCCAGCACCATGTCGAACAGGCGGCGGATGTCTTCATGCGGGTGTTCGGTCATGTCGTCCTCCGTCAGACTCGCTCTGACTCGATCGCTTCCTTCAGCCAGCCCCGCGCGAACGCCCAGGTTCGCTTCACCGTCGGGGTCGAGACGCCCAGGGCCGAAGCGGTCTGCTCGATGCTCAGCCCCGCGAAGTAGCGGAGCCGTACGACGGCCGCAGCCTTGGGGTCCACCCCCTCCAAGCGGACGATCGCGTCATTGAGGATCAGGAATCCGCAAGATTCTGTCTCGGAACTCGGATCGGGCAGCGCCGCGAGGCTGACCGCCGCCCGGCGGGCCTCCGGACCCCCGCGGATCCCCGCTGCCTTGGCACGGGCATGGTCGATCAGAATCCGCCGCATGGCCTCTGCCGCAGCGGCGTAGTAGTGGGCCCGCCCCGCCCACGCGACCTGACGCGGCCCGGCAAGATTCAAATAGGCTTCGTGCACGAGGGCGGTCGCCGAGAGCGTGTGCCTGCCGCCTTCGCCAGCCATGCGTTGCTGGGCCGCACGCCGAAGCTGGTCATACACCAACGGGAGCAACCGATCCGCAGCGCAGTGGTCGCCCTGGGCAGCGGCATTCATCAGGATCGTGGCGTCTTCGGCCTCCATCGGGGTCAGGATACCAAGTTGCAGGGCTGGCGGCACCAGCTGGTGGCACCCATCGCGTGCACCCGTTGCTCGCCGTGCCACCGTTCGCCGGTTCCTCCGGCGAGCGGTTCCAGTTTTCTTTCCATTGGTAGAGCATGCTCTATGCCAGAGGGGGTCAGAAACATTTCTGGTTGTTTGGATACCAACGCGTGGTGCCACGCATTTTTCGTTCAGGGTTTTGTATACGCCCCCCCGGGGGGGGGTTGGTTCGTGTGGATGGATTCGCACAAGGAGACGTTCAATGACGACGATTCGTGATCGGGTTCGGGAGCTGCGGCGGGTGCGGGCCAGCGATCTGCGGCCCAGCCCGCGCAACTGGCGCACGCATCCCAAGGCGCAGCAGGATGTGCTGCGTGGCGTGCTGGATGTCGACGAGATGGGCGTGCTTACTGCGATCGACGGCATGGCGCTGGCGCGTTACTGCACGCTGTGGGTGCAGTGGGTGCGTGCTGCGATGTTTGTCAATCGGCACGGCACGACGTACCCGCTCAAGGACGGCAACGGCAACATCAAGTGCTTTGCGCAGTTTCCGGAGGTGGCCATCGTCAACAAGCTGTCGCTGGCGCTGTCAAGGCTCGAAGCGGAGTTTGGCTTGACGCCCAGTGCCCGCACGCGCATCAACGTGCCGATCAGACCGCTGCCGATCGACGCGGCGATGGATGCGTTCTTCAACGGCTCGAATGACTGGATTGAGACGAAGAGAAGGCTGGAGGATCAGGCGGGCGAGACCGACGCGACGTGAAAAAAAGTGAGATGAAGTGACGTGAAGAAAAGTGAAGTGAAGAGCGTTGAACAGCACACCACGGCGCGGTGCCGGGGTGTGCCTGGGTGTGCTGGGGTCGGCGTGGTCAGCGCTGCTTCAGGTGCGTGCGATAAACAGCCCGCGACTGGCTTCATCAAGGCGCAGCGTTCGTGCCCGGGTCCGTTTCGGGGCGTGGCTTGATGCACAGTTCGTCGTCGTGTTTGGGGCTGTTGACTCGTGTCGATACTTCGCGCGCCATGATCGCTGCTGGCGAGGCCGGGCGCAGCATGGTTGCTACCTCAGACACATCATCAATCGCCGGGTCGAGCCATGCATCGATCAACTCCACGGGCAGAATCACCGGCATCCGGTCGTGGATCGGCTTCATGACTTCATTGGGCGCACACGTCAGGATCGTGAACGTCTCAACAGCATCGGCATCATGCGGCTGCCACCGCGACCACAGTCCGGCGAGTGCAAACACGTCTGATCCCACGGGCTCGATGTGAAATGGTCGCTTGGCGCGCTGGCCTTCTATGGCCTGCCACTCGTAGAAGCCGCTGGCGGGGATGATGCACCGGCGTCGCCGCAGCGGCTCGCCAAAGAGGCGGCTGGTGCCTGCGGTCTCGCTCCGCGCGTTGATGGGCTCGGGACCTTTCTGGCCACTCTTTCTCCAAGCCGGGATGTAGCCCCATCGGCCCATCATCGCTTCACGGACACTGTTCAGGTTTCGGATCACCAGCGTCCGCTGGGTGGGCGCGATGTTGTAGCGCGGCTTGAGCGTCAAAGGGATGTCCACGCCGAAGAGTTCGGCCAGGACGCGTGGATGGGTCTTGAGCGAGATTCGGCCGCACATGGTTCAAGCGTAGTGTCATGCGTGCAGGTCGGGCATGTCGAGGTCGGGGATACTGGAAAAAGCAATCCGCATCGGTGCGGAGACCACATCAGCCGAAGCAGGTCGAACCGCTCCGTAGCCGTAGCGGGTGTTGATGCGATCAATCGCGCGATCGAGGCGTACATCGGCCTGCTCTGCGGGGAAGAGCGGCGCGGTTGATTCGTTGATGGGGATCAGCCTCTGGAGCGTCGTCGCGATGACCAGATATCGTGCATCAGGAGCGCGGGCCCACTGCTCAATCATCGCAGCCATGAGCACGCGCGTCGATGTGGTCGGGGGCAGGCTCGACCGGCGCGACCATTGCCCATGAGGCAGAAGCCGCGCAGCGCAGACCAGTTCACAGGTGCAGTACCCTTCACGCCGCAGACGCTGCGCTGCCTTGGTCAGGAGTCGCACGAGGACCTTGTAGGCCGCGTCGCGGTGCCGCTTTTCGGGCGGTAGAACATGCTGGTGGCCGAGTGTGCGGCGAGTGGTCGCCTTGTCGGGGAGGTCAAGCCCGCGAATCAGCATCCACCACCGTTTGCCGTCAATCGAACCAAAGACGCTGGTCATCTCCGCTTCGCTCAGCGCATACATCTGCTCGGTCGTCGTGACGCCGTGAGATTCGAAGCGAGCGCGCATCCCACGGCTGATCCCCGGCCAATCTTCGAGATCGAGGCTGTAGAGGCACTGCGGGAGCATCGAGGGCTCGATGATGTTGAGCCCATCGGGCTTGCGCTGGTCACCAGCAACCTTCGAGAGCAGCCGGTTGGGCGCAACGCCGATCGAACAACTCAGCGCCGCACTGAACCGCTCGCGCAAGGCGCGCTTCATGGCCAGGCCAAGGTCGGCAGCGCAAACGGGATCGCGCTCGCGGCCAAGCAATCGGCAGGCAAACTCATCGATGGAATAGACCTTGTCAACCGGCAGAACCGTTTCGACCGCAGCGATGATCGCATGGTGCAGGCGCACGTACTCGGCGGGACGGGCGTGGACGAATCGGATGTCGGGACACAGGCGGCGTGCTTCATGGACCAGCGTGCCCGTCCGGACGCCACTGGGTCGGGCGGCATAGGACACAGCGATGCAGCAGGACGTTTCGGCAGGCCGCCCCGCTGGCGTGAAGACGGGAACAACCCCGATCGGCCGCCCCCGCAGTCGAGGCTGCAGATGCTGTTCGGCCGACGCGAAGTAGGCGTCCATGTCAACCCAGAGCGTGGTCAGGGGCATTGCTTTTCGTCCTCCAGCAAGCCCAATCATATACCTAACACTTGAACGCTGCCTTGGTCGGTCGTGACGGTGCCACAGCGTTCATTCCCCGCCGGTTTGCGCAACGATCGCTGTCCTCGCTCACACCTGACCACCTTGCCCGGCTGCTCACAAAAGCGGGCGGAGAGACAATCACCAAGGCCAGCCCATGGGCTTTGACGGTCGCTTGGGAGCAGAGCGTTGCACCGCACCAGGTTGTGTGAAGGGCGAAGATTGATCCGCGCGCAATCTGGTATGCTTGTCGGCCATGGGAACAGGAAAACAGATGAGCGATGCGGCGAGGATTGGCGTTTTCGGCGTGATTGGTCTGGCCGGGTTCGCCGCGATTGGCGGCGTGTACGGCTTTGCGGCCGCGTGGGTGCCGTGGGGCATCATCAATCCGATCACGACGATCGTCCTGTGCTTTGCTCTTGGCTTTGTCGCCGTGCAGACGATCAGGCTCAGCCGGTTTCGCAGCGGCGGGGGCGCGTTTGTGTTCGCGGTGATCGGGACGGCGGCGTTCATGCTTGCTTCGGCCCTCGTGCTGCGCGGGGTGTTGTCGCCGGGCAGCGGGCTGGGCGGCTTTCTGGCCGATCGACGTCAGCAGGGGGTGGTGCTGTTTGGCTCCTTTGCCGTCTCGGGTGTGTGGCTGGTGCTGTCGTGGATCGCGCAGGCTCTGCTGGTGCTGGCGGTGTTGAGCATGACGCTGGTCGGCGAAAGTGTGCGTCCGTATTGCGCCGCGTGCGGTGCGTGGGCGTGGAAGCCGTGCTGGACCTTCCGCCTCAGGGGGCCGAGCGAGGGAGCGGTAGCGAACGTCAAGGCGCACAAAACCCTCGAATCTCTGACGATGGTGTCGCGCGGCGGCAGCGCGGATCGCATGCTGGTCTGCTCGCTCGGCGTGTGCGACTGCGGCAGTCAGGCTGTGCTCAACGCGTCACTCAAAAAGATGGTCGACGGCAGCGAACAGAACCCCGGCGACACGCTCCTGCACGACTCCCCGGTCAACTCGGCGACGGTTCCGACGCTCTATGCCTGGGCGGAGCGGCTCGATCCGGACATGCGCGGCAAGCGTCCGAGCATCCGGGCCATCGCGTCGGTCCTGCTCGACGATGCCGACGTGTCGATGCTCGACTATCCGCAGGGTGAGCCCGCCACGCGCATGCGGTGGTCGGGTCTGGTCTATGCGGCGGACGGTCGAGCGGACAATATCCTGACGCGCGGGCTGCGCGACGAGATTGTCAAGCGCGGACCGGGCATCATCGCGCCCGCGATCGCCCTTGCCCGCACCGATGGCGACCGCGCGTTCATCGCGGAAGCCTGTGCTGACTGGCAACGCCCCCCCGTCTGGCTCGAAGCGTGGCTTCAGGCCGCGCCGGATGCTTTTGAGGTTCACCTGGTCAGCGGCATTCACAGCGTCAAGCGGGCCTGGGACGCGCGGGGCGGAGGCTGGCAGCCGAAGAACTTCGGCTTGTTCGAGTCGCGCCTCATCGAGGCCGAGCAGTCCCTGCATCGCGCGACCGAACTGAGGCCCGATGATCCGACGGCGTGGGCCTGGCTGATCTATGCGGGCAAGGGCCGGGGGCATGAACTCGAAGCCTTGTACGAAATATTCAAGCAGGCCATCCGGCGCTCGCCCTTCTTCCGCCCGGCCCACACCTTCTTCCTCGACACGCTCGCGCCCAAGTGGGGCGGTTCGCGTGCCAAGATGCTCGAGTTTGCCCGCAAGGCCTCGGCCAGAGCGCCCGCCGGGGCATCGGTCCACTCGATCGTCGCCGAGGCCCACGTCGAGATGGGCTGCGACCTCGAACGCAGCAAAGAGTCCACACTGGCGGAGTATCTGCAGCAGGTGGGCGTGCAGCAGGAACTCCGCGAAGCCAACAACAAGGCTTTTCGGTCAGGGGGCATCGCGCCGGACATGGAAACGCCGCGCACCCGCGCGTGGTTCGCCTACGCCCTCTGGCAGGCGAACCTCACGGACGAGGCAGCCGAACACCTGCGCATCATCGGCACCACTTCGGCGTGGGGCATCTTCGGCCCGAACCTGCCATTCTCGAAGTCCAGCGTCAAACGAGCCAGAAAAGAGTGCGGCGTGCGCTGAGACAGCAGACGCAAGGCCCGCACGCACAAGCACCACGCCCGCCCGGACGCGGCGACGGCGAAACATGCTTCCGCGGCGTGCGTTTGTCACCGGATTCGGTCGCGCCCCACAGACTCAATCTGGCTCAGGATCGTCGGGTCGGTGATCCGTTCGTCGGCTGCGAGCAGGAAAGCCTTGCTCAGAATCACTGACAGCGTGCGGTCGCCTTCGAAGGGGAGGAAGACATTGGCTGTCGACTTCGAATCGGTCTGGTTCGGCACGATGCACAGGTACTGATCGTTGGGCTCCATAAGGATGTTGCCGCTGCCGAGGTGAATCTTATAGGTGCGCTTCTTGCCAAGGACGACGAGGAAGCGGTCGGTGAGCGTGCAGGCGGCGGCGATCCGGAGTTTGGGCACGAGGCGTTCGAGCAGATCGCGGCGCGAGGCGGCCGTGCCAGAGAGTTCGCCGAAGGAATAGGAGTGCCAGTAGTCGTGGTGGTGGCCCTCAATGCCACCGTCCTGCCAGACCGGGTTGTTGCCGATGCTGGCGACGCCGACGAAGAGGTCGACATCGCGCATGATCTCGCTGAGGACGAGAGGGGGAATCCGGTCGAGGGGCAGCGGCTCGCCCGGAGTGGCGCCGTCCCATCGGCGCTCGGTGTAGCCGCCGCCGCCGGCGTGGGCACGCACCTGCACCGACTCGGCGGCGTAGAAGCGGACCTGATCGGTGGCCAGATGATGGAACACTCCCGCGTCGTTGGTGTGCTCGCCGTACTCCTCGCCGACGCCCTCGATCCAGAACTCGGCGCGAATGCCGTAGTGCGCGAGCACGCGGTGCGCGGGCGGGTACTCGGCGTCGACCATGAGCCGAAGCTGGTTCTTCCAGCCGCGGGCCAGGCATAGCGCGTTGAACTGGTGCTGACGGACGATGTGAGCGGCGAAGCGGTTCGAGTAAGTGCCAGTCGCCCGCTCGGCATCGGTCAGCAGATACACCTCGCGGTGGGCCTGCTTGAAGGGTTGGCGGATGCAGCGTTCTTCGAAGAAGCGACGCCAGGCCTGCACCTCGACCAGCGGCACGTCGATCGGGTGCCAGAGTGAAACAGTCGCATCATCGGCGATCGCGCATGGCGAGCCGTCGGAAGTAGCGAAGCCGCCCGCCTCGTCGAGCCAGCAGACGGCTTGCTTCGCGTCGCCCTCGGCGATCGACCAGATGATGCGGCGAGCGATGGTGCCGACGAGCGGGTGGTCGGCGTAGCGCTCGCGCCACACGCCGACCGGCCACGAACGGCCGGCGCAGAACAGGCTGTCGATGCGGTCGCGCTGCGCAGGGAGCATTTTCTGAATGTCCGTGGCCACGGCCTTGAGTTCCTTGAGATCGGTCGCGTATTCCTCCTTGATCGCGGCGGGGACGGACTTCTGCTCCTTGCCGCCCTCCTTGATGAAGACGAGTTGGGTCGAGACGCCGTCGACGATGCGCAGTTCGGCGGTGCAGTCGCCCATCACCTCCCGCCGCACGCCGACTTCGGTGAGCCCGTAGCCAGGGACGGCCATTTCCTCGATGTCGTCGCGCGAGACACCAGCACGCCGGGCAGCGGTGTCGAGAGCCTTGCCGATGATCTTCTGGGCCGAGCCGAACTTGACCTTGACGCGCAGCATCGCGATCTGCCCGAGCGGAGCCTCGCCGGGCATGGCGCTCAGAGCGTTGATCGCCGCGTTGCCGACCTTGGTGGCGCGGGGGCCGATGCCGGGGACCTTCTTGTAGCACGAGAGCGCAAGAGCGCCCAGCGCGCGGGCGAGGTCGGGGCTATCGAACGTGCCAGCGATCCAGCAGAGCCCCTTGAGGATGACGGCGTGCGTGTCGGGGATAAGGCGGTCGGAGCCGGGTTGTTGGGCCGTGTGCCGATTGGGATGCGGCCGGGTGCGAGGCAGGTCGACGAGGGGGAACCACGCCAGAACTGCCCGCTGAAATGTGTGGCTTCCGACATGGTCGAGCAACTCCGCACCGCGTTTGAGCCACTTGCTCGACGGGCTCGCCGCTTCCGCCCGGACGCAGTGATAAATGAGGTCACGCCAAGCCTCGCTCGATGCACTGTGTTCGATCTCCGCAAGGGCGGCATCGGACCAAGCGTCGCCAGGTTCAAGCAGGAGCGGGACTTGAACGCCCAACAGTTCACGCGCGCGGATCGTCCACCGGCGATGGTCGGGATATTCGCCGTCCCATGACGCCATCATATTCTTGAGTATCTGGGCCATCGGCTGCGAGAGACCGTGGTCTTTGGCGTGACGCTCGATCATCGCAAGTGCCCCGCCTTCGTTCAGGCTGTGCCAATGAACACCCTGGAACATGCGATTGCGGATATCAAGAAAGCGGAGCAGTTGGGGCTCGGTGAGCGAGAGTTTCCGGCTGAACAGGTCTGCGAGCAGCCTCTGGTAGATCAAGAACAACCGGTGCGCGGTCGCGGGCGGATCCTTTGGACACCACTCCCACTCTTCTTGCGGACGGTCCTCGAGTCTCTCAAGTCGAGCAAGAATGCAACCGAGTGCTCGGGTCCTGGTCTCGTCATCGGCTTCTCGGAGCTTAATGGTTTGAGGAAGCCCGTCAAACTTCCCCCAAAATGCGTAGCCGCCTGGGTCGCGCTCGATGATCTGATCAATGAGTGCGTCGAGTTCAGGCGCGGCCGCAAAAGCGTCCTCATGCCGCGATGACGTCGACTCTTCGCCGCGCTTCTTTCGCCCGAACACCGCTTACCCACCCACCAGCATCACCAGCCGCAGGAAGGTCACCTCGGTCCCGTGGCCGATCTCCACGGTCTCGTCGAGCGACTCGGTCTGGCGGTCGTTGACGAGTACGAGGATCCGGTTGCGCTCGTAGGCGTCGATCGCGTGCTCGTACTGCGGCTTCCACTGAATCTCGCGGCCGCGCTTGATGCGAAAGCCGTTGCGCTCGGTCTCGGCCTCAGACGGCTGGACCAGTCCCTCGAAGAACCCGTCGCGTTGTGAACGGTTGTAGTCATCGACCTCCTGATACACACGCTCGCGGATGAGTTCCCGCACCGTGATGCTTTCGGTGGGGAACGTAAGTTCGAACCGCCTGTCCACGGTCCCCGTCAGGTCCTGATCGATGATGGTCAGTGTTGCAGACATCTCGTCCTCCACGGCTAGGAGCAATGGTAGCTGGTTCTCACGATGCTCGGCGCCCTGCTCAGAGCGGTGTGCTTCGCCGGGAACCGTGATGCCCGGGGTACCTTGCATTGTTCGATTTCCTTCGAATTCGCGAGCGCACGAAACGAACCACGCACGTTCTCACGCATGAGCAGAAGCGAACAAAGGAGCGCTACCACTCCAGCTACACTCCTAGGTACAATCACTTGCACGCCGGAGTGTTGTTCGTCGAGCTCCTCCGTGGAGAGTGGTCGCACGAGTTGCTCAAGATCAAAGATGGCAAGGCAATCATCAGAAACGCAGCGACCCACAAATGGAGCGTAATCTGTTCACCAAGCGTGCAGAGCCAACATTCCATCAATACTCATGAGCCATTGTCACCCATCCACCGATCGTGCAGCGAACCCATTTCGTCCAGTTCACCCGCAGTCTTGAACTGGACGTTCCTCGTGTTTGCCTGTGCTTCAAAAATTATCTCAGATCTTCAAAGAGACCGCAGAAACCCTCGTGTTTCGTCAGTTGGGCGTGACGAGCGGGCGATCGGACTCGTTCAAAAAATGCTTAAGCGGTCTGAACCCCGACCAAAGTACGTCCAGCTCTATTCCCAAGCCGGTTGCGAAAGCAGCCGGCTTTGTGGTTTTTGGACCAGGCCGATGAGAGACACCCGCGTGTGTCGGCCACAATTCGGCCCGTTCCCGCATCACTGGGGCCGGTGAGCTAACGCTCCCAAACCGTGACGAAGACTCTGGTCTTGTCGCGGGGATTGCTGGCTCTCCCGGTATGAAGGGTCGTTTGGTAGATCTCCAACGCTCCGCACGCGAGCACTTCGGCCTCGATGAGGCGAGTTGCCTCCTTGCGAATTCCCAATCGATGACGTGACACCGGAACTACCTGCTCACTGTGCTTTCCTCCAGACATTGAACTGTTGTACATGTTGGCAGATTCCGTGAGATTCGTCAACTACGGCGTGTGTACGTTTGCTACAAGTACATGGCACCAAAGTTACTCTCGCCTCACCCGTATCGACAGATACGGCAAGAGTTCTCTCTGCATCTGACTTTTCTCAGCGTGCCGCCCCTCTGGTAGGGCATGATACACGAAACAGGTCAGAAGTCATCGCAAGCTCGGTACGCGTCGATGACCGCCTGATCGCCTTCGGACCCGCCGCGGCTGTTGCCGTGCTCCATGCCGAGGATGCCCGTGAACTTGCGATTGGCCAGATGCTTGAAGATGTTGCGATAGTTGATCTCGCCGGTGGTGGGTTCGCGGCGTCCCGGGTTGTCGCCGATCTGGAAGTATGCGATTTCATCCCAGCAGGTGTCGATGTTCGGAATGAGGTTCCCTTCGGTGATCTGCTGGTGGTAGATGTCGAAGAGGATCTTGCATGATGGACTGTTGACGCCCTTGCAGATGGCATAGGCGTGCGTGCTGCGGGCCAGCAGCATGCCGGGGTGGTCGCGGAACGGGTTGAGCGGCTCAAGGACCATCACCAGGTTGTGCGGCTCGAAGATGTCGGCCGCCATGCGCAGCTGCTCGATGGCGTACGCGGTCTGCACGTCTTCATGAAGGCGATCGTGCAGACGCCCCGGGACAACCGTCATCCATGTCGCGTTGACGCGCTTGGCGCATTCGACAGCCTGGCGACATTCACTCAGGAACTGCTCGCGGTCGTCCTTGTTGCGCGCGCAGAACGAATGCTTCCATGCGGTGCCGGGGTTGCAGACGAACACGCCCATGCGGATGCCCAGTCGTTCCATCGCGGCTGCGATGCGTTTCTGCTCGTCTTCGCTGCGGCCCATCATGCCGTTGTCTTCCCACGCGGTGAAGCCCTGCTCGCGGGCGAACTCGAGCTGCGCAACAGCGTCGCCGCCCGCAAGGTTGCCAAACATGCCAAAGTGCGGGGCGTAGGCCATCTTGAAGTCACCCGCGCGGCGGGCGATGCTCGCGGTGCGCGAGGCCGACGCATGACCAGAGGCAGAAGGGGCCAGAGAAAAGGCACTGGCAGCAGCAGCGGTGGCGAGGAAAGTGCGGCGTTCCATGGGGGCTCCGTGTATTGGTTGGTCCGTTTGCCGTAGGTCTAGGTGACATTTCTATTTCAGTTACACGCAGAAGAAAAGGCGTTCAAAAATGCTGCGACATCGAAAAAGTCAAGTACCCCATCTCCATTGAAGTCAGCCCGGCATGGCGTACAAAAATCAAGACTCCAACGGAACGGCAGATACAACGAAGAGAACTGTTGCACATGTGTGTTGCCCACAATGACGGCGCCTTCTGAGGAAACGCCGGATGCCTCCGACGAATCGACGCCAGCAAGACCCAAATCCTCCATCCCGCCCAGACTCGTCCAGCGAAACGCTCTATAGTAACCATTTGGGTTCTTCGAACGTCCGACGACGACTGCGCCTGTGCGCGAAAGGTCGCGTACTTCCGTTTCAAGCCCCCCAAGCGTACCCAAGTCGACCGAACCTCCGGTCGCAGTCCAGCGGAACGCCCTAAGCTGTCCCCCATTTGACGCCGTATAGATGACCACATTGCCGTCCTTTGACAGGCGGGGGGACCTCCAGCCATCACTAACGAGAGCCCATTCCGGAGGTGGTCCGACATCCACCATTCCGTCTGATTGGGTCCATCGATAGGCCCGAAGCTGGTTGGTTGCCGAAGTAGAATAGCCAGTGATGGCTAGTCCATCGTGCGAAATATCGGTTGGCGAAGACTCTGATCCGCCCAGAGTTCCGAGATCTTCCATTCCGCCTTCAGACGTCCAGCGGAAAGTCCGACCCTGGGATGGCAGGTTGCGAGCTTGTCCAACGACCACCTCTCCCGTCGCTGATGTGGCCCTTGCGTAGGCTGATGTATACCCAGGAAGCAGCCCCATGTCCTGCATTCCATGGGCTTGAGTCCAGCGAAATGCTCGAGAACTATTCGATACAGTGCAGTATCCAACGATGACAGATCCATCATACGATACATCACTAGCCACAGCATTCGGAAAGTCCGGCAGTGACCCGAGATCTTGTGTGCCGCCAGATGGCGTCCAACGGAATGCTCGCTGGTGCGAGGGCGAGTTGGACCACCCGACGACAACATCACCGAGATGCGAGATTCCTGTGATTGCAGAGTCTCCGCCGAACGTGAAATGAATTGTTCCGTCCTGCTCAGACCAACGGAATGCAACAGTCCTGCCAGACTGGCTTCCCCGCCCAACGACTACGTCTCCGTTCCCGGATACGCCAGCAGCAAGTGGTGCAAAGGAGAAACCTGTGGGGTTAAATGTTTGCAGGCACGACTGTGCGACAGAGAACTGACAGGAAATCATAGTAAAGGAAATGGCGGCGGTCGCGAGAAGGCTGTGGTACTTCATAACTGTCCTCCAGATTGGTGCTTAAATGGCCTGATTTATGGCACCGCAGGCTAGCACTTCCGGTTTGTGACGGATTGAGGGATCAAACATACCGGGTCTTGCCCGGCACCGCGACAGCCTCGACCGGCAACTGGCCGAAGTCGAGGGCCAGAGGCGTGAGATCGAGCGGGGACTTGAGCGCGGCTTCCCACGTAATGGCCTGACCCGAGTACGCGCTCATGCGGCCCATGATGGCGGTGAGGGTCGATTCGGCGACGGTGCGAGCTTCGTTGACGCGAGTGCTGCTGGTGATGGCGTCGATGAGGTCGCGGTGTTCGACGACGTACGGATTTTCAGCCTTCCCGGAGTAGCGCCACGCCAGGCCCGGGCCTTCGAGCCGCGCCGAGCCGTGGTTGGTGTGGGCGCTGCCCTTGGTCCCACGGAGAAACTCTTCGACGCGGTTGTCGCAGCCGTCGATCTGCCGCGACATGCTGACCATCCTGACGCCGTTGGCATACTCATATTCGACCGCGAAGTGATCGAAGATGTTGCCGTATTCAGGCCCCGTGCGCACCTGGCGGCCTCCCATGCCGATGCACTTGACGGGCGTTGCCTGCATGGCCCAGTTGATGACATCGAGATTGTGGACGTGCTGTTCGCAGATGTGGTCGCCGCTGAGCCACGTGAAGTAGAGCCAGTTGCGTGTCTGCCATTCCATGTCGGTGTATTCCGGGCGGCGGTTGTGGACCCACAGCCCGCCCTGATTCCAGTAACAATTGGCGCTGAGCACCTCGCCGATCTGTCCGTCGTGCACGCGCTGAATGATGTCCTGATACAGCGCGTGATGCCGTCGCTGCGTGCCCGCGACGACACACAGGCCCTTGCGATCGGCCTCGTCGCTCGCAGCCAGCACGCGGCGAACGCCCGCGGGATCGACCGCAACGGGCTTCTCCATGAAGACATGCTTGCCGGCGTTGATCGCGGCTTCAAAGTGCGACGGACGAAAGCCCGGCGGCGTGGCGAGGATCACATAATCGACATCCTTGAGCGCCAGAAGCCTGCGGCAGGCATCAAAGCCATGAAAGCGGTGCGCTTCGGGCACATCGATGCGGGCTTTGGCGCGTTCCACGCCGAGCAGGTTTTCGAGGCTCGAGTTGACGCGGTCAAGATAGAGATCGGCCAGCGCGACGATGCGTGTGGCGGGGTGCGCATCAAGCGCATCAACCGCAGCGCCGGTGCCGCGTCCGCCGCAGCCGATGACGCCGATGCGAAGAACCTCGCTCGCGTTGCGCCGGGTGGCGAAGGCGAGGGCTCCGGGTGCCAGCGCCGCAGCGGCCGAAAGGGCGGCCGAGGTCTTGACGAAATCGCGACGCGAGCAGGCGGCATCGCGAGCAGACTGGGCTTGATTGGAGGCTTGATCGGGGGCGTGATGGGTGGCGTGGTGGGTGGCGTGGTGGGTGGCGTGGTGGGTGGCAGTGTGCTCGATCATGACGCAGAATCCTCTCGGGCCCGGCATGGGCCTGAGTGCAGGATAGCAGAACGAGCCGAGCATGGCACGCCGTTTTCATCAAGCCGAGGACCGGTTGCGGCCAGGCGAGCCGCAGTCTCGGCCGCCCGGGCTGCCGCGACCTGCCCGGGACGCAGCCCCTCGTGGCCGGTTGGGGCCGTGCCATCCCGGCCCGGGCGCGCCGCGCGACCATGAGCCGAGGGCACGCCGCCGTGTACCGAGCGGGTTCAGCCGCGTACTAAGCGGGTTCAGCCGCGCATTAAGCGGGTTCAGCCGGGTGCCGAGTGCGGACCGCCGCGTGCGACCCCAAGCCCGCCGGCCGCTGACGCTCCTCCAGCCCGGGCTAGTGCTCCATCAACCCGAGCTTTTGCTCTTGCAGCCCGGGCTTTTGCTCTTGCAGCTCGAGCTGGCGCTCCTGCAGCTCGAGGAATTATAGTTTCAGCTCGAGGAATTATTGTTTCATCTCGAACTGGCGCTCCTGCAGCCCGAGGAATTATTGTCTCAGCTCGAGTAATTCTTCCTGCAGCAGCCCTTATCAGGACCTCGGCCCAAGCCCAAACCCCGCCGCGTCTGGATAAAAACGCCCCCACCACCGCGCCAGCACGCCCAGCCCCCTGAAATCAGGCAGAAATTCCCCAAAAAACCACCACGTCCCCCACCGCCCGCGACACCGCACCACCCCGCGCCGCCCAAGCCCGCCCTCAGGCCTCAGCGGGGGGTGCCGGGGGGCAGCAGCCCCCGGCATCAGCGATTCATGCGGTTAGGGATGGCACATCAAACTTTGTATGCAACTGCTGATTCCAATCTACTCCATACAACATGCCCTTTAGTTTCTCCCCGGCTTCTCTGTCCGCGCTTCGGATGTGCGAGACTTTGCCGGTTAAGCTACTCTTCAGCCTGTGCAACTGCACGCCGCGCTCGATGGCAACCACAGCCGCGCCCACGTTCAAGCATTCCCAAATGTCGGCCTTAACCTCTGCTATGAACTCTCGCGTTGGGCGTATCTTGTCGTTCACTCGCAGTTTGGTGATCAACTGGGTTTTGCTTCGGTCCATGTAGTGAATTTTCTCCGGCGCGACTTCATAGCCGCTCTCTTTCACCGCTTCAACAATCGCGCCTTGAAACTTCGTCAAATCCGTGTTGCCTGAAATTGCCATGTCATCAACGTAACGTGTAAAGTTCAATCCGTGCCTGCGGCAGAGCGCGTCTATGCGCCGGTCAGCTGGTTCGAGCGTGAGATTGGCCAAGAAGCCACTGGTAGGGCTACCTTGGGGCAGCTCATCATCTTTGATGACGAGGCGTAGAACCGCGTCCGCAGCCGCATCGCTAATGCCGATCCGTTCGAGAACAGGCCGAATCATCGCAGACCTGGTGCTGGGAAAGAACGCTTTGACATCGAACGTCGCCACCATCTTCCAACCGACGTGGGGCTTGGCATGATCAAAGATTGAACGCTTGGGAACGCCGCCCATCAACCAACGCGGATAACGGACGCACTCTTGGAGGACTTCCAGAAGCATTCGTTGCAAGTCGCGCAGTGGTCGTGCGGGTGGTCGGATGGTACGGGTCTTGCCGTTAGGCTTAGGCACCTCAAAACTTGAATAGAGCTTGGGCGCTTCTAGTACAAAGCGGTCCAGTTGGTTTACAGGGAGATTGACTAAGGCCGCGAGTTGCTGAATGGTGACGACGCGCGGCTCAAGCGGGCGTCGGATCGTCGGCGGCTCTTGTCGCATTCTCGTACACCCCACGAACGATGATCTTTGCAAGCTCACACATGCGCCGGTCTTTTTCGCTCAAGTCTGCGGGGAGTTCGACGGCCTCCCAAATGAGGACTTCGGAGGAAACATCAAGCGCGGAGGCAATGCGTTCGATGACCTTGATACTGGCGTCGCGACGGTCGCCCTCGACGAGGCTCAGAAACGAAGGAGTAATTTCCGCCCGCTCGGCCAGTTCCTTCTGGCTCACACCCTTGCGGGCTCTCAACGTTCGAATGGCTTTTCCTACGGCAAGCATTCGTGAATCTCGTGAAAAGGGGGTTTAGTTCTGTTCGTCGTCGAAGAAGTGGAAGAGCAAGTCGCGCATCCAGGGAACGAGCTCGATGAGCACTCTCAGGATGCCGCCGACATGCCGTTCGTCTACCTCCACCATACCGTCGATCTGATTGCTCCTTGCTCTTTCGAGCAATCGGACAACCTCGTCGATCGCCTGACGCCGATCACCAACCAGGGTTGCCCGCATCTTGGGGTCGTTCAAGACCTCAATCGCGGACACTACCTGAACAATCGGGAGTCGAATGACTCCACGCCGCAGTCGTAAAGGCTTGTTCATTGCTGAACTCCTTATATTAGTACCACCATGCTTTTGCACGGTGACAGGGAACGGAATGTCGCGCCTACCAAAACCATTTTGGCGAGAACCGCGACAAACCCCCGTTCTTTGACTGCTGCTCTCTATACGATTGAACAAACAAGTCTCTTTACGACGACGCACATACTCCGTGCTCGGTGCTGCTCATGCCGGTCCTCGTTGCCGATTCCCTTGCACTAGTAGCCCACGACACGCTCACTGTGGGTCGCGCGACGGAGTGCCCTTGGCGAACCTTGGGCACTTGGTGGTGGTACCATCACTCAACTGCGGTTTGCGATTGCCAAAGAGCACGCCCCGCCATTGGGGCTGGACATACAGTAGGAGGTCTTTGCTGTATTGTCAAGTCTCCACCCCCACCCACCACCCTCCTCCTCACACGTTGAGCACATCATCCATTCTGCGGGAAATATCCGCCAGGCGTTCGCGGTCGCCGCCGCGCACTTCAGCCGTGGCCCAGCCCGTGAAGCGGATGTCATCGAGCGCGCCGCGCACCTCCGGCCAGTCGCAGTCGCCCTCGCCGATCTCGACGTTGAAGCCTTTCCACAGGCCTTCCTCATCGCGCTTCTTGCGGCTGAACTCCTTGACATCAATCTTCAGAATGCGATGCCCCAGCGTCTGAATCCAGTGCGCGGGCCAGCCATAGTTGACAATGTTGCCCACGTCAAAGTACCACCCCACGCGGTCCGACTCGAACTCATCGACATAGCGGGCCGCCTCCAGCGGGCTGAGCAGGAAATGGTTCCACACGTTCTCGATCGCAATCTTCACATTGAGTTCGCGGCAGAGCGGCAGCACCTTGCGAATCTCATCCTGCGAACGCTTGTACGCATCGGCGTACGGCACCACCTTGTTGACCACCGCCGGCACGAGCAGCACCGTCGAGCCGCCAAAGTCGTGACACTCGCGGATGCAGGCTTCGAGCGCCCGCAGGCCCTCGGCGCGGGTCGTGTCGTTGGGTTCGCTCAGCGGGCGCGACCAGTGCGCCGCGTTGACCACGCCGGGCACCTCGATGCCCGTTTCCTCCCTGGCACGCAGTACATCAACCAGTTCGACGCGCCCCGGCGAGTCAAGCTCCACGCCCTCAAACCCGCACTCGGCCGCGATCTGAAACTTCTCGACCGCGGTCGAGCCTTCGGCAATCATCCCGAGCTTGAGCGCCTTGCGCACCCGGCGCGGGCGCGGCGCCGGATCGACCTCCTGCACGCGGGCGCGAGGAACTGATCCGAGCGCTGTCGCAGCCCCGACCGCGGCAACTCCGACCGCAACACCAGCGACAAAGTCGCGACGACTCAGAGGCTCACTCATGGTTCATGTCCTTGCGCAGGGTTGTGTGTGGCAGCAGGAGGTTGCGATGTTTCGCCGACGGTTTCATCGTCGCAGATGATCCGCATCCCCACCCAGCTGGCGTCCGAAAGCCACCACGTGCTCTTGGGGATCTGCGGGTCGGTCATGTTCCATTCCCAGTCCTGCTCGGCAAACGAATCGGCGGTGGACTCTGCAGGCTCGTCGCGATACGACCCCCCCGCCGCCCGAAAGCCCTTGCCATCGAGCGTGCGGACCCATTCCATGACGTTCCCGTGCATGTCATACAGGCCAAACGCATTGGGAAGTTTCTGTCCGACAGGGCGCGTGGCTTCGTCGGTGTTGCGCGCGGTCCAGGCGTGGTCGTCGATCGTCGCCGCATCGGCAAATGAGTACGGCCCCGCCGCCCCCGCCAGCGCCATGTGCTTCCACTCGGCCATCGTCGGCAGGCGATACGTCCGCCCCGTCTTGGCGCTGAGCCATTGGCAGAACCCCTCAGCCCCGCGCGTCGTCATGCTGATCGCCGGGTACCCCGCGTGCCCGAAACCACGATCGGGCGGAATGTATGGGCGGCTGGGCCTGCTGACCGCGTCGGCCTGCGTGCCCTGCTCGTCAAGATTGAACACGAACACGTCATACAGATCCCATGTCAGTTCGGTCGTCATCGCCCAGAAAGGCCCGACCTTCACATCGATC
The DNA here is from genome assembly GCA_019636795.1 of Phycisphaeraceae bacterium. Classification (NCBI taxonomy): domain Bacteria; kingdom Pseudomonadati; phylum Planctomycetota; class Phycisphaerae; order Phycisphaerales; family Phycisphaeraceae; species Phycisphaeraceae bacterium. The sequence goes on along the minus strand of JAHBWW010000006.1, from coordinate 316,218 downwards.
GCCGCGCCATCAGGCCCAGGCAGCGACACCACGCCCGCCGGAATCTTCACCATCGTGAACTCAAGCGCCGTGCCCGGAACCGTGCGCAAGCGGCGCGACTGAGCATGCGCATCATCAGGCGAAGGCATGATCGAAGGCTGATCGATCACGGGGCGATCGATCGGCGGCGGCTGGTGGCCCGGCGGCGTTTCGTCGGGCGGGGGGCTGGGCGATGAAATCGACTCAGCGCGATGCTGCGCATGAGCAGCGTTCGAGGTCGGTGACTCCGAACAGCCTGATACACTCAGTGCAATGGGCACAAGTGTCATGCACAGGCCATGGATGAACGTGCTGACGAGCGGCATGGTGCTCCTTGCGTGGGTCGCGTCGGCAAGCGGTCAAACCCCCCTTGCCCGCTACGAGTGTACACGAATCGTCATGGGCGTTGCAGCACGGGTCGTGTTTTTTGCTCAGGACGAAGCCGCCGCCCGCCAGGCCGAGCGTGCGGTGTATGCCCGACTCAACCACCTCGACGCCGTCATGAGCGACTACCGCAAAGACAGCGAACTCATGCTCCTGTGCTCACGCGAGGCTGGCGTCTGGCACGAAGTCAGCGACGACCTGTGCACCGTGCTGTGGTGGGCCAAAGACCTGGCGGATCTGAGCAGCGGCGCGTTCGATCCCACCGTCGGGCCGACCGTGCGCCTGTGGCGAGCTGCCAGACAAAGCGGGGAAATACCCGACGCCAACGAACTCGAAGCCGCCCGGCAGGTCACCGGCCACGAACTCATGGAAGTGGACGTTGCCACGCGCCGCGTACGGCTGGCCGCCGCCGGAATGTCGCTCGATCTGGGCGGCATCGGCAAGGGCTTCGCCGCCGACGAAGCCCTCCGCACGCTGGCAGAACTCGGCATCGCTTCGGCACTGATCGACCTGGGGGGCGATATCACGGTCAGCCATCCGCCGCCGGGCGAAGCGGGCTGGCGGGTGCGAGTCGAAGCCGGGTCCACAGACGCGATTGAGTTGATAGTGGCCCATGCAGCGGTTGCAACCTCGGGCGATCGCGAGCAGTTCGTCATCATCGCCGGCGAGCGCTTCTCACACATCATCGACCCGCGCGACGGCCACGCACTGACGCACAATGCAGCCACGACCGTCATCGCCCGCAGCGGCACCCTGGCCGACGCACTGGCAAGCGCAGCCTGCGTGCTGGCAGCCAGTGGCGACGAACAGACGCTCGCCAGTCTCTCCGCCCGCTTTGACGAAGCCTGGATGCGCGTGACAGCACACGGGCGGAGTGCCGAGTTCGGAACGTTGTATGAACGCTGAGCCGCGCTCCGTGCGGCTCTCAACCGGGCTCCCACAAGATTGTGGGCATGCGACTACGGTTCTCTGCTTGATGATTCGGGGAGGCGATTCACCGCCTGCGGCGCGTAAGGGCGGAGCCGAAGGCGAGCATGATTACGGAGGCTGGCGCGGGGATGATGCGGATGGTGGCAGAAGAAGTCGAGAGCGAGATGCCTGGATCCAACGTGTTCGGCCAATTCTCAGAGCTAAGATCTGGATCCCGCCAATACAAGATAGCAGTGAGATATTCAGCATAAGGTCGCAAGTTCACATGCAGCAGGCCGGTTGTGTCGGGCGTTGTCTCAATCTCGAACATCAGAATCGGGAGTGGATTGCGCTCGTCGATGATGGCACCTGGGACCTGCGGCTGTCCTATCGCAAAGTCGCGCAGCCACGGTCCGTCCGGTGTACCCCGCTCGAAAAAATAAAACAAGCCCTGGAGAAGTTGCGAGACGTTGGCAAAGGCGACAAGATCACCGGATACCTCGATGCTACCCAATGCGGAATCCATGTTTCCAACAGTCTCAGGTATACCGTTCACTTCATAGGTCGCCCACATCCAGACTTGGAATGTATCTCCAGCCAAAACAGTTTCGGGGGCTTCGAACCACGCGCGGAACTGGCGATCCTGAGCGAAAGCAAGCGACGGGAGCATGGTGATGAGAAATGCTGCGAGGATGATGACGGGTCTCACCATGGCTGAAATCTCCGAAACGTGAGAATTCTTGTACGGTTGGTCCGAATTCCAATTGCGTGTTCCGTATCTATTCAGTATGATGCGTCCGCCCTGTGTCGTCAACCTGAATTGGAGGATTTTATGGCACGTTTTCATCGGTTGATCGGTGTGGCTGCGATCTTGTTCGGCTGGATTTTGCTGCCTGTGGGGGGGGGCGTTCGGTCAGTTGGGTGGCGGGTTCGGAAACATCGAGCCGACATTGCTGGTCAATGACCCACTGTTCCAATCGTCAACGCTTGCCCCGCATGGACAGCACTCTGGCTGCACTCGACCAAGGTGACGTATGCGTGGACGCTGGTCGGGTATAACACGCTCGATTATCCATACGCGATCGATCACAACGATCCGAACACGACGATTGCAATCATCGATTCCGGGATCGACATGAACCACCCGGAGTTTGAGGGCAAGATTCATCCGGCAAGCGCGACGATCGTGTATGGCAGTTCCGATTTGCATCCAATAGCATGTCCTTGCGACCCAAGTGTCTTTGATCCTCCTGATCCAGAAGGTGGCCCGACAGATGTCGAAGATCTACTTTGGGTTGGAGGTGGAACACCACACGGCACAATTTTGGCAGGCCTTATTGGTGCGTTAACCCACAATGAGACCGGTATTGCTGGCGTGTGCTGGGATTGCAGCTTGCTGATAATCAGGGTGACTCCGCGGTTGCTTGATCCCTGTCGAGGCTGCATGCACACGGCAGCGTCTCTCGCCACTGCCATTCGTTACGCTGCGGGCTGGAGTCCCGGAGACCTGGAATGCACTCCAGCCACATGGGGCCCGGTTCGTGCGCGGGTCATCTGCACGGCTCTTGAAAGTATCGATGGGTATGGCTCATCCGAGTTCTGCATTCAAACAAACCCACTCAACATCGCCATCGACCAAGCCTACGAACGCGGCTGTATTATCATTGCCATCACCGGCAACAGTGCGTCGACGCCGCAAGATCCCTGCTGGACTGATGACTACCCCGACGAACCGGCATGCACAGCCGGGACTGGCGGCACGACTACGAATCACCCGCTCGGGTGGCATCCTAAAACGATCACTGTCGGCGGTGCGTGCCGGACTGGGCAGGGATGGCATTGTCATTCGCGCATTAATCCGCTGCGGTCGGCGCTGGGTTCGTGCAGAGCAAGTATCTTTCCTGATTATGACGACACAGATCATGTTCCTGTCCTGAGCGTTGTCGCGCCGATTGAGGATATTGTGACGACGTTTGCATATGACGAAGTGACGGAGCAGGGTGCTGAGTATGGGTTTCTGAACTCATTTTCCGCTGGCACGTCGTGGGCTTCGCCGCAGGTTGCGGGTATTGTGGCGTTGATGCTGAAGGTGAATCCGGGCCTTTCTTTTGAAGATGTGAAGTGCATTCTGGAAGCAACTGCGACTGACATCGGGCCGACGGGATATGACAAGTGGACAGGTTATGGCCTGGTCAATGCGCGCGAGGCGGTGAAATATGCGATGATCCTCTGCATGCCCGCAAACTTCAACGGCGATGAGAACATCGACACGCTCGACCCCATCGACTTTCTCATCGCCTACGGCCAGGGGGACGTGACGGCTGACCTTGATCTCGACGGCCAGCACACCGAAGCGGATCTGGCGATCTTTCTGAGCAGTTACCTTGCGGAGTGAGAAGCAACGCGAGCACAAAATCTCACCCCCGCCATGGTGGAAAGCAAGCCCACGCCTCTCTGGCTCACGATTTGCCTCCCTGCGCATTCTGCTACCATGTCATGCTACTCGAAGTGAAAGGAATTCCGATGCGGTATGTGGCGTGTGTGGCAGTTCTGGCGGTGTGGTCAGCGGGGTCGGCAGGGTCGTTCGCTCATCCCCCCGAGGCCAGCGGCGAATCCGGGCACTTCCTTCATGCCGAGCACTGGTCGCATGCAGCCCCCGCTCCGATCGATGGGCTTGCGCTGACGCATGCGGTCACGCTCGGCCACGGTGACCATCGCTACGAATCTGTCCCCGATTGGTGCAAATTGCCATTTGAAGGCCCGATGGGCAACACGCATGGCGGGCTGGTCGTCGACAAGTCGGGGTTTGTCTACACGAACACCGATACCGCACGCAGCATCATGGTCTTCGCGCCCGACGGCACACTCGTGCGCACCTTCGGCCACGAGTTCGTCGGCATTCACCACATGGTGATCGTGCTCGAAGGCAGCGGCGAAGAAGCGGTCGAGTTTCTCTACGCGGTGCATCTGGCGGGTGATGCCGTCGTCAAGTTCACGCTCGCCGGCGAGGTCGTCTGGCGGCTGGGCGTGCCGGCCGAGTCGGGCAAGTACGACGACAACCCCGGAGCCTACAACCCGACCTCAGTCGCAGTCGCCCCTGGCGGCGATATCTACGTCGCCGACGGCTATGGCCGAAACTGGATCCATCAGTTCGACAAGGATCGAAACTACCTTCGTAGTTTCGGCGGCCCCGGCAAGGAACCCGGGCAGTTTCAGACCTGTCACGGACTGGGCATCGACACGCGCAGCGACACACCCATGCTCATCGTCTGCGACCGCGAAGGACGCAGGCTCCAGCGTTTCACTCTCGACGGCGCGTTTGTCGATGTCGTGGCGACCGACCTGCGTCGTCCGTGCGCCATCGCATTCTGGGGCGGGCTGATGGGCGTGGCCGAACTCGAAGGCCGCGTCGTGCTCATGGACAAGGACTTCAAGATCGTCAGCACTCTGGGCGACAACCCCGACCGCGGGCAATGGGCCAACCACGGCGTGCCGCCCGAGGCATGGCAACCCGGTGTGTTCACCGCCCCGCACAGCATGAACTTCGACTCCGCAGGCAATGTGTATGTTCAGGACTGGAACGCCTCGGGGCGAATCAGCAAGCTGCAGCGCCTCCCGCCCGATCGCGATCAGTAAAAGCACCAGAAGTCGACCGAGTTGTCGCCGGGGCCAGCCAGGCGTATTGTTCGGCCCGCGCGCCGACGCGCGGGAAACGGGCGTGTACCCAAGTGGCCAAAGGGGGCAGACTGTAAATCTGCTGGCAATGCCTTCGCTGGTTCGAATCCAGCCGCGCCCATTCGAGAACTGTTCGAGCCGCTCATCACACCGGCAACCCACCGGCTACGGGCACCCCGCACTGAACGCCTGCAGGAACATCTGCACGTCAAAGAAATTGAACAACCCATCGTTGTTCAGATCGGCACGCGGATCACGGCTCGAAAAAGCCCCGAGAAATCCCTGCACATCGAAAAAGTCGAGCACACCGTCCCCGTTCCAGTCCCCCGGACACGCTACAGGCTGGTGTTCAAACGCCCCGATGTCAACAATCGGCCCAGGCCCGACCCCCGTATTCGCAACGCTCGCAACATCAACCTTCCTCGGCTGGCCCGCAAGATCGAGCACCGCAAACAGTGCCGGCAGATCCGGGTTCGATCCCGCATCGATGGCTGGCGAACTGAGCAACAGGGAAAAATCTCCGCCGTTCGCGTCCACGAACTGCGGATTGGCAGACAAATTTCCCATCCCACCACCACTCCAGCCCTCGATAATCGAATAACGCACCGAGGGCGGAGAGGTGAAGACAAAGATCTGCTGCTCCTGCGTCGTACCCCACCCAGCCGTGTTCTCCCACGCAACGGTATTGGCGATGATGACATTTGAATCGTGCGTCGAAATGCCGCCGCCGAGGTTGCCCGCTGTGTTGCGCGCGATCGTGCAATTGATGATCGCGGGCGCAGCCCCCTCGCTGATCACAATGCCTCCGCCGATGTTCTTGGCGTGGTTGCCCGCCAGCAGCGTATTGGTCGCATCGAGCGAACCCCCGAAAATGTCGATGCCCCCGCCCGATTCCCGCGCCAGATTGCCCTCGATGCGCACGCGATCAAGCGTCGCCTCCGCAAAAGAGAGGGCGAGCGCGCCGCCATACTCGGCCTCGTTGGCTTCGAGCGCCGAATCCTCAAGTTCAAGGGTCGCTTCGTACAATGCGATCGCCCCTCCGACCCATGATGCTTCATTGCCGCTCAGCACGCTCCCGACGATTGACACGCTCGCGCTGTCACCGATCTGCAACGCGCCGCCCGCGCCGTTGATTGTCCGGTTGATCATCAGCTCGCAGTCGACGATCTGTACGATGCTGGCGTCGAAGATTTCCAAGCCCCCGCCCCCGAACTCCGCCTGGTTGGCCTGAATCAGACACGACACGAGCGTGGCCTCCGATGCGGTATGGACACCGATGGCTCCGCCGTAATCGGCGATGTTATCGATGATGGTGCAATTGATGATCTCGGCGTGTGCTCCGTACCACAGCACAATCGCGCCGCCGACGAACTGGGCGCTATTGAGATCGAATAGACAATCTTCGATCCTCACGCTCCCCGGGCCGGACGCCGCGAGCCCGGCTCCCGAACTCTGGGCCGCATTCCATGTGATGTGGCAGTTGCGGATAGTGCAGCCCGACTCGAAGACGTAGATCCCGGCCCCGTCGCCAAAGGCAGCACCATCGCGCACCGTGAACCCGTCGAGCACCGCTGTCTGGTCGGCATCAAATGCGTCCACGACCGCGTACGAGTTGTCGCCTGCGTCGATGGGCACACCGATATCGCCCGACAGAATGGTCTCGTAGGCAGCCGGATCGCGCTGGCTGGCTTCGGTTTCGCCGCCTGTCGGATGTGATTGTCCCTGGAAGCCGCCGAGCAGGCTCAGGCCTCGGCGAAGACTGAAACGCAACCATCGGTCGTTGCTCTCGGCTCCTGGCAGATAGGTACCGTCGGCCACCCAGATCTCGAAGACCGGATTGCACCGCAGCGACGCCAGCGCGAGAACTTCGTGCAGGTCGCGGCGTGCGTCGGCCCATGATGTGCCGGCTCCCTCGATCGCAGCCTCCCCGTCCACCATCACGCGCTCTTCGCACTCATCAAGAATCCCGTTCCCGTTCTCGTCGGCCGCGCCGCCCGCAATCTCAATGGAATCCGCAATTCCGTTGTTGTTGCAGTCGAGGTCGCGCAGGCTCTGGCGATAGTTGGCCAGTGTCCACTTCGAGGCTCGGATCGTCAGTGCGGTATAAGAGGGCAGTGGGTGATTGAGCCCGCGCCCGGTTGGCTCGCCGCCGGGTCCAAGAACATTCGGGTTGGCGTAATTCGGAATATAAACATCGGGCCCGACCGACATGATGGTCCCATACAACGTGCCGCCCGACTCGTAGCGGTAGCCCCACGAGAAGTCGAAGGGTGCCGATTCGTCGTGCTGCCGATCGTGCGCGCACCCAAGATTGTGCCCCAGTTCGTGCGACGCCGTCAGGTGTCCGCCGCCCAGTTCTCGCCAGTTCATCACGCTGAAGGCCTGCGCCTCCGACCAGATCGCCCACCACGCCGCGCCGCCGCTGAAGCGCGGATCATCCACCACCAGCATGACCGTATCCGCTCGATACTGATCGCGCAGCGCATGAACCTCGTCAAGAAAGCCGTCGGTCGGATTGGTCACGCGAAAAAGATGGTCAAGCCAGTCAGGCGCCACTTCGTCATACGCGACCATCTCGAAGCCCGCGATACTGACCGCCAAGTCCTCGATCTGACTGTTGGCAGCAGCCGTCCCGGTCGCAGCAGCAAAGTCGAGCGCCCGAGCCTGAATCGCCCCGAACCCTCCGGCGGCCGCGAGCGCAAGCGGGGTGTACACGATCAGCACATCGATCGTGCCTGGGTCATCGGCGCACAGCGTTCCGCGCTGGGTCTTGAACGCAGCCCCTTCTTGGCGGGCCCCGAGCACGGCCTGGCCCATACTGACCCGATCATCGCCAAGCGCGGGCAGCCCGAGCGCGTGCGCATGACAGTTCACCAGCCGCGCCGCATCAAGCACACGAGGCTGCACCATGCCTGGCAGCGATCCCGGTTCAAGACCGATCACGTCACGCCCCATCCACACACCGCCGCACAACGTCCCGTCGGGCGCTTGCGCCAGCGAGAACGTACCTCCCCCGACCACCGACCCGCCGAGCATGAGCCCGGCATCCACATGCAGCACGCGCTCGATAACAAGACTGAGGCCCGATTGCGCGCGCTGACCCATAGCGAAACCGGACTGGCCCACAGACACATGCGACTCGCCACCCGACACGTTCCAACACTCTGGCGGCAAAGTCAGTTCAATCTGCACACCGGGCCGAGGTTCGCCGGGCACGACAAGGCGCACAGCCTCGGCCACATGCGAATTGCCTGCGGGCTGCACCTTCACATCTTCTCGCCCGCCCGATGCCGACCCCACAGCACACACCAGCGCAACCGCCACACCAAGCGCCCATCCCAGCCTGCCGTCAAGATGTCTCATGCCAACGCTCCTGGCCCGCCCCCAAGTGAACCGCGCACGCATCCGCCCGTCCTGTGCCCACCCCAGCATACTAACTCCGACCCATCGCCCACAACCTAATTTCAGCTACCCCGCCCCTCCCTTCCGCTCATGATTCTGATAACCAGAACAAATTGAAACGAGCCAGGAGCCCAGGTCGCCTGCGGACCGGTGAAATTTTACCACCCATTTTTCTCCTTTCATAAGCAAATGACGCTGTTTTCGGTATACTCAGGTGCTCATTACGATCGCTGGGTCCACTTGGAGTTGAACATGAGTCTGACATGTCGCGTGCTGCGAAGTCTCCGCCGCATAGTGCCCTTCTGGATCGGCATCGGTGCCTTCCAAATAGGCCTCGCGACGTTGATAAGCCCATGCGCATGGGCCGAGGACTCTGAGCCTCCGCACTGGGCTCAAGGCGTTTTCTGTCTGCCGGGGACCGTCGGCAGCGTCACAGCCGCCATCACATGGGACGACGGGACCGGGCCGGCACTGTACATCGCTGGGAATATCTCCGAGGTCGCCTGCCTCGCTCAGGTCAATCGAATCGTCCGTTGGGACGGCCAAACCTGGTCAAAACTCTCGGGCCCGAACGGCGTCGGCGTCAGCGACAGTGTTGAGGTCATGGCAATCTTCGATGACGGTTCCGGTCCCGCCCTCTATGTTGGGGGCAAATTCCTCACCGCTGGAGGGGTGCCCGCAAACCGCATCGCTCGCTGGGACGGACACGAGTGGACGCCGCTCATCGGGTCGAGCGGCGACGGCAGCAACGGCGTCGATGGGGAGGTCCGCGCCTTGGCAGTGTACGACGATGGCTCGGGCCCAGCCCTCTATGTCGGCGGCGAATTTGCCAATGCCGATGGAATCTCTGCAAACAACATCGCACGCTGGGATGGGAGCGATTGGACCCCGATCATCGTTCCCGGGGGCAACGGCGTCAATCAGCGCGTCACCGCTATGGTCGTCCACGACGATGGCTCGGGTACCGCGCTCTATGTCGGAGGGTACTTCTCCAATGCGGGGGGATCTGCGATCAACCGCATCGCCCGCTGGAACGGCAGCGTGTGGTCGCGCGTCGCGCAGAACCTCATCGCCGGTATGTCCGATGCTGTTCTGACATTGGTGGTCCACGATGACGGCACCGGCCCCGCGCTCTACGCTGGCGGAGCATTCCTCTCAGCTGGGCTAACGCTCGCCAATCATGTCGCGCGATGGAACGGATCATTCTGGACTCCATTGTCCGGCCCCTCGGGTACAGGCGTCAACAACATCGTCTGGTCGCTGACCTCGTTTGACGACGGCTCAGGACCAGCCCTCTACGCCGCAGGCGGCTTCTACTTTGCCGGCGGGGTACGGGCCAACCGAATTGCAAAATGGAACGCATCGGGCTGGTCGCCTGTCAATGGAGCCACCCTTGGGATCGGACCGAACAATCAATCGGACACGTCTCACGCCAGAGTTGTAATCGTATCTGATATTGGTCCAGATCCTGCCCTTGTCGTAGGCGGCACCTTCTCAACATCGGGCGGATTGGAAGTGTCCAATCTCGCTCTTTGGAACGCTCAAGGCTGGCTACCGATCCCGACGGACGGAGGTGCCGCGCTCATTGGCGTCGTCAACACGTTTTCGGTCTTCGACGATGGATCCGGACCTGCTCTCTATGCTGCCGGAGATTTCCGCAGCAGCGTTTCCCAACCACTCGATCGCGTTGCTCGATGGAACGGTTCGGCATGGACCCCACTTGCCGGGCCAGGCGACACGGGACTGAACGGCCCTGCACATGCATCAATCGTCTTCGATGACGGCTCGGGTTCGGCCCTCTACGTCGGAGGCAGTTTCTCCCAGGCAGCAGGAGTGACCGTCAACGGCATCGCCCGATGGAACGGCGCCGCATGGTCGCCTCTCTTCGGACCTGGCGCGCCAGGAGTCGGCGGAACCACAGGAGTCAAAGCCATGGCCGAGTACAACGACGGCACCGGTGCTGCACTCTATGTCGGCGGCTCGTTCAACACCGCAGGCGGAGAGTTGGTCAACAGTATCGCACGCTGGGACGGTTTCGAATGGTCACCCCTGAATGGAACAAGCGCCGTCGGTACAAGCGGCTCCGTTGCAGCCATAACAGTCTTTGACGATGGAAACGGACCCGCTCTCTACGTTGCCGGCAACTTCGGAAGCGCTGGAGGCATCAGCGCCAACAAAATCGCACGATGGAATGGCGTGACATGGACCGCGCTCCACAATACCGGCTTCAATAATTCCTTGTTCGCCGTTACGGTGTTCGACGACGGCACCGGCCCGAACCTGTATGTTGGGGGAGACTTCACTTCTTTATTGGGCCTCAATGCCTCTCGCGTCGCGCGATGGGATGGCACGACGTGGTCGCGGGTTGGTGGCGGGTTGAATGGTGTAGTCAACGCTCTCACAGTCTTCGACGACGGCTCTGGATCCGCGCTGTATGCCGGCGGTGAGTTCTTGACCACAATCAACGTTCGGGTCAATAACATCGCCCGCTGGAATGGTACGAACTGGGACCCGCTGAGCAACGTTGAAGCTCCCGACGATCCGGGTGTGTACAGCACTGAGGGCCAGAAACGCGTACAAGCCATGACCGTCTTCGACGACGGTACACACCATTCGCTCTACGTCGGAGGCCTGTTCATGGTCGCTTCAGGCGTGACCTCTCCCAACACCGCCGTGTGGCGAGCGTTCCAGGACGTCAAGACATGCCTTGCCGACCTCAACAACGACGGAATTCTGGACTTCTTCGATGTTCAGATGTTCCTCAACCTCTATGCTGGCCACGAACTAGCCGCCGACCTCAACAACGACGGTACCCTCGATTTCTTCGACGTTCAGTTGTTCCTCAACGCATACGCAGGCGGTTGCCCATGATCCGGCACCACAGTCGCCCAGCAACATCCGCACCCCACGCTGTCTGACCAATCAGTCGCCACCAGAGCCCGGAGCACACTATGTACGCACGTTTCCTCCTCGTCGCCATCCTCGCAATCGCCATCCGGCCTGCCTTCGCCGATTGCCCCGAGCCTTGCCAGCCCGCGTGGATGTCGCACACGTTTTGCCCGCGCACTTCAAATGGCCCTGCTACCGCCATGCTTCAATGGGATGATGGTTCCGGTGAGGCCGTCTACGTCGCTTGGGCATTTACCAGTTTCGGATGCGGCGAAACCAACATCGCGCACATCGCACGCTGGAACGGTTCAGCCTGGTACTTCCTGACGCAGGGAGGGAGCCCGATGCGGAACAACCTGGGTGCCGCAACAATCCGCTCCCTTGTCGTCCATGACGACGGTACTGGACCCGCTCTCTACGCCGGAGGCGACTTTACCCATATCGGAGAACTCGAAGTCAATGGCATCGCCCGATGGGACGGAGTGCAGTGGTCCGCAGTAGGCGGAGCGCCGAGTCTCGGCGGAGATTCCGTCTACGCGATCGCTTCCTACGACGACGGCTCCGGACCCGCACTTTACATCGCAGGCGATTTCACACATATAGGCGAAATTGAAGTCAATGGCGTCGCACGCTGGGACGGGGCGCAGTGGTCCGCTCTAGCCGGGCCCGGCGGTATCGGCGTCGACGGAAGAGCACTTGCACTGGCCGTCTATGACGAAGGCGACGGACCAGCACTCTTCGTCGGCGGATCCTTCCCGACCGCAGGCGGCGTCGCCGTAGGACATATCGCACGCTGGGACGGAAACCAATGGTCCGCACTCGAAGGCTCAGGCGGCACCGGACTCAGTGGCGTCGTCGCCCCCGTCGTCAATGCCCTTATTGTCTTCAACGATGGATCAGGGCCATCGCTGTTCATTGGAGGAAACTTCATCTTCGCTGGAGATCTTCGCGTCAACCGAGTCGCAAAGTGGAATGGCCAGAACTGGCTTGCCATGTCAAACTCGCTCGCCACCGGAGTGGGCAACATCGTTCTGACCTTCGCTGTTTTCAACGACGCCTCCGGACCAGCCCTCGCCGTAGGAGGCTGGTTCACGACCGCAGGAGGAGTGACCGTCAATCGCGTTGCAAAATGGAACGGCACCTTCTGGTCCGCGCTCACCGGAACCGGAGGCACCGGCACCACCACCACGGTTCGCGCGCTCGCATCATTCAACTCTCCTCAAGGCTCTCAACTCATCGTCGGAGGCGACCTCACCGCTACTCAAAACAACTACGTCATCACGCAAATCCGCATGTGGAGTGGTACCGCATGGACAACCCTCCCCGACCCCACGGGGACCGGGATGAACAACACCGTCTTCGCTTTCGCATACTTTGACGACGGCACCGGGCCCGCTCTCTACGCCGGCGGGGGCTTTACCATTATCGGAGGCACCACCGTCAATCGCATCGCCAAATGGAACGGCTCGCAGTGGTTGCCACTCGTCGGTCCTGGTGGAACAGGCACCAACGGATCCGTGCGTGCTATGACTGTCTTTGATGATGGCAACGGCCCCGCTCTTTACGTCGCAGGCGATTTTTCCACCGCCGGCGGAATCACCGTCAACCGAGTCGCACGTTGGAATGGATCCCAATGGTCCTCTCTCACCGGTCCCGCCGCCGTCGGTCTTGCCGGCTCCGGGTCACAGGCCATCGCACTTGCTGTCTTCGATGACGGCACCGGGCCCGCGCTCTACGCTGGTGGCGTATTCACCACCGCAGGAGGTGAAACCGCAAACAACATTGCACGATGGGACGGAAAACAGTGGTCCACACTCACCGGCACCGGTGGAATTGGCGTCAACAGCGCAGTCAATACGCTGCTCGCATTCGATGACGGCTCCGGGCCAATCCTGTATGCTGGCGGTGCATTCACCACCGCCGCAGGAGTGACCGTCAACCGCATTGCAGGCTGGGACGGCAAGCGCTGGTACGCATTAACCGATGGCGGAGGCACCGGCGTCTCAAGCACTGTCACCGCTCTGGCGGCCTTTGACGACGGCTTGGGAATCGCATTGTATGTCGGAGGCTCATTCGCTTCTGCAGGTGGTATCACCGCAAACCGGATCGCAAAGTGGGATGAAGCCGGTTGGTCCCCGCTCTACGGACCCGGTGCCAACGGCGTCACCAGTTCCTCGGTTCTCGCGCTTTCAACCTTTGACGACGGCACTGGAACCGCTCTCTATGCAGCCGGAAATTTTGTCGCTGCTGGAGGCATCACTTCGAACTACATCGCCCGCTGGAACCGTAACGCATGGTCACCTCTGCAAGGGCTAACGACCGTCGGCACATCCGCTGCTGTTCACGCCCTCATCACCATCCCCGATCCCAACACCGGACTCTCAAATCTCTATCTCGGAGGCGAGTTTCTCAGCGTCGGTGGCTACATCTCCGAACGCGTCGCACAATGGAATGCATGCCCGCCCGATCCTTCCTGCGGCCCTGCCGACCTCAACTGCGATACATTGCTCGACTTCTTCGACGTTCAGGCATTCCTCAACGCATACGCCTCAGGCAGCCTTGCCGCCGACTTCAATGACGATGGCATCCTCAACTTCTTTGATGTGCAGGCATTCCTGTCTGCGTTCGCGGCCGGATGCCCATGATTCTGCTCATTCTCCAGCATAGACCCATCTTCTCAAGACCTTCACCCTAAGCCCCCGTGTAGGCTTCGAAGAATCAAGCAGCGCCGGCGGGAAGACCGGCAACCGGCCTGCGAACGTAGGGAGGCCTGCTCACAATCTGGTGTGATAGCCCCCATGATCACGCCTCATTTTGGCGCGATTGTGCGCTTTCTCGCCCGACTTGTGCATACGACGCACGCACGCGGGCGAAACCGCTACTAATGAACCGCGATCGGGCGCTGCCTCTGTGCGCAATGCCTGCAAGGACGGCAGGATGTGGCGTTCACCAAACTGGAGCGAGAGAAAGGGAAAGACATGTGCAAGATTTCAATACTGACTTTGACAGCCGTTGCTTCCGCTGCCGCCAGCACCGCAGTCAGCAACGTCGTGTGGGATGAATCCATCAAAGGCTCATTCTCATCCGACGGCTTCGCACCCACGCAACTCGGTGTGTTCTCGCTCGGTGCAAACCGAGTCCTCGGCACGCTTGATGTCATGCCCGACATCACTCCCGACTACTTCTCGTTCGAAATCGCGGCTGGTCAGCAACTGGCAGCGATTATTCTCGAACGCTACGCCCCCGCGTCCGGCGAGCAGCAGCAATCCTTCATCGCGCTCCAGGCCGGGCCTCAAGTCACCAGCGAGTTCGATACCAGCGTGTTCCTCGGTGCCACACTCGTGGGAGGCCTGCCCGAATCGCTCGAGGGCGAGGACATCCTCGATGATCTCGCCACTCCGCTGTTCGGCGGACAAGGCTTCCTCCCGCCTCTCGGCCCCGGCATATACAGCATCTGGTTCCAGGAAACAGCCGAAGCAGTGGGCTACACCCTCGCATTTGTAGTGGTTCCTGCACCCACATCGGCGCTGGCGCTTGTGAGTCTTGGACTGTGGCGTCGCCGGCGTTAAGCACAAAACGACAGCACGCGGGGGTCAGGCCGCGTGAGGTCGGAGAAGAGAGAGAGAGGGACATGAAACGACCCGCGGACGGTTGGGCCCGCGCGGCCGATGTGCGTTCAGGCACGGCGACGGCGGACCAGCAATCCGCCCGCAGCCAGAAAGGCCAGTGAGCCCGGTGCAGGCACCATCGTCGCAACAATGCTGCCCGACGACATAAACGAGAAGCCCGCGAAATCCAGCGAGTCGAGCATGTCCGGCGCGAACCCCACGCCATTCGTCCAGTCCTGCAGCACAAAGACCCACGACTCGCCCACCGAGAAGATGCCATCCGCAGCACCGCTCTCAAAGATCAGTGGCGTGTTGCCGCCCACGCTGTCAATCTTGACCGCAAGCCCGTGCGCCCCGGCCGGGCTCGTCACCGACACGCCATAGCCGTCGTAGTTCGAGAAGAAAGTCTCAACGTTTCCAACATAGAACAGATCCGTCCAGGCACGCCCCGAGATGTTCGTAATGCGAATCTCAACATTCGGAATGTTCGGGCTGTCAGTCATCGGGCAGGCCGTCACAGACGAGAAAGCCCACGAAGCCGTAATGCGGCACGTCGTCGGAAACATCGGAGCCCGTCCGATTTCTTCGACAATCATCAGCGTGCCATGATTGTCGCAATTGTTCGGATCGTCAAAATACGTTCCATTGACAGGGAAGGCCAGGGCCGGAGCAGCCAGAAATGCTGTGGCGGACATGATCGAGGCAAGTTTCACAATCTTCATGATGCGGTTCTCCAGTTGCAAAGGGTGTGTTGATGCGGACACCATCCCTCTGCAGCCGCAGTACCGTTTCTCTCAGATGTCGCACAAGTTTTTTTCTCGCCCGCGCCGCGCTCCCACCACGCCCGCGCACTCATGCAAAAGAAGCCACGCGCACTTTCGCACGCGTGGCTCTGAGAGTTGAGAGGAGAGAGAGTCAGAAACGAGAAAGACATGAATCAGAAACTTGAGAGAGGAGAGACTTGAGAGAGGAAAAGTCGGGTCAGTGATTGGTATGGGTCAGTGGTCGGCCCTCCTGCGGCGGCTGGCCGCGTAACCCCCGAGCCCAAGCATGTCAAAGCGGGCTGACGTGGGGCAAAGCATGAACGAAACTCCCTGCTGAAGCATGGTGCCCAGCCGCGTCACACAACACATGCGACGCTGGCGGTTGTTGTCACCAGACCTCTGCTGCACGCCGCAGAATCTCTCAGCTGCATCGCACAATTTTTTTCAGGATTTTCGACTTTGCACGAATTCCGCCAGCCTCACGCCGCCTCGCGCCCAACCTTCGCCCGCCTCGGCCTCAAAACGAGTGCCGTCAGATCATCCGTCTGATGCAGCGACCCCAACTGCGCATCAAGCGTCTCCCCAAACCGCATCGCCGACGCCTCGAAACTCGACCCGCAGCAGTCCCTCGCAAAATCCATCAGCCTCTCCAGATAGTCCTCGTTCGTCAGCCGAAGCGAATACGCATCCTCCGCCGTTCGCGGAAACGCCGACTCAAACCCATCGCTGAACACCACCAACGCATCCCCAGCCCCAAGCCTCACCGCCTGCTGCGTGAACACCGCATCATCAAAAATCCCCAGCAGAGGCCCTTCCGTCGTCACTCGCTCAACACCCCGGCTCCCCACCACCATCGGCGCCGGATGCCCCGCACCCGCAATCACCGCCTCGCCCGACCGAAGATTCAAAACCCCATACACCCCCGTCGCAAACCGCGACCCCGTCACGTTCCGCTCCACCATCTCCCGGTTCAGCGCATCAAGCACCACGCAAGGCTCCAGCACCGCGCCCGCCTCATCCTTCATCTTGATCGATCTCGCTATGAGCAGCGTCAGCAGCGCCGCAGGCACTCCATGCCCCACCGCGTCCGCCAGAAAGAACCCCACACGCTCTTCATCCAGCCTCGTCACCTCAAACAGATCACCGCTCACATACCCCGCCGGACGACAGATCACCGCAAGATCCAGCCCCTCAATCGTCGGCCCACGTCGCGGGATCAACTCGCTCTGGATCTGCGCCGCAAGCGTCAACTCCTCCTGCATCTGTTCCATCTGATGTGCAAGCCCCGCCTGCGAATGCAGCACCGCGTTCTTGTCCCCCTTGAGCGACTCCACCGCAGCCTGCCGCTCAAACAACGTCCGCAGCATCACACTCACCAGCGCAGGGTCCGCACGCCGCGAACGCACCAACACCCCCGCAGGAGCGTGCCGCGCCATCACTTCCGGCTCGCCCGCCAGCACCACCATCGGCAACTGCTCACCCGCCACGCGATCAAACGCCTGACACAGCAGCGCACTCCGGTCCCCCAACTCGTGCCACAAAACCAGCACCGCGCCTGCCGGAATCTGATACCCACGATCCACCACCGTCTCCAGCGTCGCACGCCGGATCGTCGGCCTCGGGTCCGGCCACGCACACACCACCTGCTCAACCCACCCCGGACAAGGCCCAGGATGCGCACTCGAACAAATCACCAGCACTATCGGACGTCTTGCTCCACTCACGCGCACATCCTCCACCCACATGCACGCGCTATCGGCTCAACGGGCAAGCTTCTTCAGCCTCGCCACGTCCAGCGGTATCCGATCCCCCACATTCACCTTCAACTCGTCTTTCAAACCCCCACGAATCTCAATCACAAACTGCGCCGCAAGCCGGCTCGAATACCGCGTCAACCGATCCTCATACTCAAAATCCGACTCATCCTCCCCCTGCGGCTCCTCCACCGGCATCGTGTGCATCGCCGTGATATACCCATCCTTGTCCAGAAAAAGTATGTCAATCGGAACCAGGCAATCTCGCATCACAAACGCACGCCCACGCGAATCCGGAAACACAAACAGCATCCCCCCATCACGCGCAATCTCCGTCACGCCCCCCAGCCCACGCAACCGCGTCGGATGATCCGCCGCCAGTTCCAACCAGAACTCACGCCCCGCAATCTTCACCTGCTCAAAAACCTTCCCATTCGTCGCACGTTGTGTCAGCGCACGCTGCACCTCCGCATCACTCGTCGTCGCAATCGACGAATCATGGTTCGCCTGACACCCGCTCGGACCTGTCGAAAGCACCACCACCCCCACAATCACCAGCAGCAGCATCAGCGTCGCCGCCGCTCGCGCCACGCCATTCACCTTCTTCCCGCTTACACGCCGGATGTGTTGTCCATCAACCATGCTTCATCCTCCTTCCCGAACACCACGTCTTCCCGCGGCATCCGTTCCAGCACAAACTTCGCCGCAAACTCCGCAGCCGACATCGCCGCCCCGCCTTCAACCCCGCTCCATCGCGCTATCAACCCCACAATCGCAGCCGCACTCACCCCCATCTGACGATAGGTCGAAAGTCGCGTGTCGCCATGCCGCTTCGCAAGCCGCCGCCCATCCGCCCCACGCACCAGCGGCAGATGCGTATATCTCGGCCTCCGTCCAAACCCCAGCGCCTCCTGCACCAGCACCTGACGCCCCGCCGATCCCAGCAGATCATCACCACGCACCACTTCCGTCACGCCCTGCCTCGCATCATCCACCACCACCGCCAACTGATACGCCGGCTGCCCACGGCGCGTCCACACCACAAAGTCCCCCACCTCGCCCGCAACATCCACCCGCGTCGCGCCGCAAAACCCATCAACAAACTCCACCACCCCCTCATCCACCACCAGCCGCCAGTTCGTCGCCTCATCATCAAACCGTGCGTTCATCGCCTCAGGCCTCAACTCCCGCCCAAACCGCACCTCATGCACACCCTCCTGCGGTGCCGACGCCGCCGCCTCAACTTCCCCTCGACTCAGCCCGCACGCATACACCCGCCCGCGCGAAACCAACCTGCGCATCGCCTCCCGATACACCTCCACATCATCGCTCTGCACAAAAGGCCCTTCATCCCAATCCAGCCCCAGCCACGCCAAAGTCTCGATCGTCTCCTCGATCGCCCCCGCCTTCACCCGAGGCGTGTCAAGATCCTCAATCCGCAGCACCACCCGCCACCCACGCTGCCGCGCAAGTGCCCAGTTCACCACAAACGTCCGCGCATTCCCCAGATGCAACGCCCCCGTAGGCGACGGGGCAAGCCGCGTCACTCCGCACGCACACTCGGCCGATGTTCGCATTTGCCCGTTCATTTCAGCGCTCACAGGCTACACTCTTCCTGCATCGGCCGCGTGCTCAGCACCGCCGAACGCACGGAGGGACTTCATGACCAGACTCACCGACGCCGAACTCCACGAAGCACTCGCACAACTCCCCGAGTGGTCCGAGTTCGATGGCCAGATTCAACGCACCTTCGGATTCCCCGACTTTGTCGAATCAATCAAGTTCGTCAACGCCGTCGCCGACTACGCCCAGCGCGCCCAGCACCACCCCGACATCCTCATCCGATACAACAAGGTCACCCTCACCGTCTCAACTCACGATGCCGATGGCGTCACCGAAAAAGACTTCGCACTCGCCCGCCACGCCGACGCGCTCATCTGAACCTCATCACCACGATCGTCTCGTCGTCATTCTGCTCCGCAAGCCCCGCGAAACGACGCATGTCCCACACCAGGTGGTCCATGATCCGCTCCGCGCTTGCCTCGCTCTCTTTCCCCAGAATCTGCGCCAGCGATTCCTTCAGCCTCGCACGCCCATACCGCTTGCCCTCAAAGTTCATCCGGTCCAAAACCCCGTCCGTATACGCAACGATCGTGTCCCCAGCCTTCAACTCGATCGTTCGGCTCTCATACGTCTGCTGCGCCAATACCCCCACCACCAGCCCCGTCGCATGCAACTCCACGATCTCCGCGCTCGACCGACCACCCGCAGGCATCAGCAGCGACGGATCATGCCCCGCAGACCCATACGTCAGCGTCCGCGCTTCCGGATCAATCACCCCGTACCAGATCGTCGCAAACTCGTGCGTCATCGTGTCCCGACACATCGCACGATTCACACGCCCCAGCAGCGACCCCAGATCCTCCTCATCATCCGCATACGCCCGCAGCGAACTCCGCACCGCGCTCATCAGCAGCGCCGCACCGATCCCCTTCCCCACCACATCGCCGATCACAACACCAAGCTTCCCGCTCAGTTCGATCAGATCATAAAAATCCCCACCCAGCTCAAAACAAGGCTCACACCGCGCAGCAATCTCGAACCCACGCAACACCGGCATCGCCTGCGGCAGCATCCGCATCTGTATATCCGTCGCCAGCGACAACTGCCTCTGAATCCGCTTCTCTTCCTGCTCAATCTCCACCATGCGCGCCTGGTGCACCGCCGCCCCCGCCTGCTCGCCCAGCGCACGAATCAGACCCCGATCCAGCTCGCTGAACACACGCACCTCACGCCCATACAGCCGAATCAACCCGATCAGCCGCCCCCCGAACACCAGCCCCGCACTCAAAAAACTCGCCAACCCCTCCTCGCGACATCGCTCCGGGTTGAGCACATGCTCATCACTCAACAGATCCGACACCGCCACCACCTCGCCACCAAGCACGCGCCGATCAAAAACCCGACGACGACTCAGCGGCAGCGGACTCGTCAGCCACGCCTTCGACAAATTCCGGCTCACCGCCAACCTCAACTCCGCCTCATCATCTCGCGCCGTAAACCCATCCGCATCACTCGGAAACAAAACCAGCGAACCCGCATCCAGCCCCAGCGCCGACAACGCCGAATCCAGCGTCGCTTCCAGCACACTCGTCAAATTCGCACTCGACACCAGCAGCGAACTCAACCTCTGCAGCGCCTCAAGCGCCACCACCCGCTGCCGCAACTCCAGCACATCGCTGCACAACTCCGACGCCGTCGACGCCACCAGCCTCATCACACTCGCCAGCCGCTCATCCCCATCTCCCGCCAACGGCGCATCAATCCGCCCGATCACTTCGCCCGCAACCACCAGCGGCGCCGACAACTCCCCCGCCTCCATCGAAACATCCGTTTCATCAATCCGCCACCCCGCAGCCCCATCGCTCGCCACAATCCGCCGCCCACGCTCATCGCGCAGCACCACCGCACGCTTCGACAACGCCCCAATCTCGTCGCACAACCGCGCGAGATTGCCGTCCGTCAGAAACTCCGAAAGTGAAATGCCTTCAGTCTGTGCGCCGACTTCGTTCATCCGCCCGGGCTCTCGCTCCACACCTGCTCCAGAAAGTCCAGCAGACGCTGATCCTGCCCGTCCTCAACCGTCGGAGAATCATCCAGCGAGTACTTCAGCGCACGTCGGCTCGCCGCAAGACCATCCTCCAACAAACCGCGATCCCGCGTCTGATACCCGATATACGCCAGCAACGCCCCCGCCGCACGCCCAAGCCTCAACTCCCTGAGCCGAGGCTGCTCGCCCTCACGCACCTTCCCCGCATGGTCCATCAACTGCTCACGCACCTCCGCCAATCGCTCTCCCGAAGGCATCAGTCGCCCCTCGTACCGCGTCGTCGCAACCTCCGGGTTCGACAGCAGCACCGTCCGCAGGTTCACCGCCGCAGACAAGAACATCCCCGCTCCGATCTGTGCATTGATCCGCCCGAACTGTGCCGAAACATCTCCAGGCCTGATCGTGAGCGCATGCGCAAAACGCTCCTCCGCATCAAAGTATCGCCCGCTCGCCAGCAGCGTCTGCCCAACACGCATGTGCTCCGCATACACCCCCAAAGCATCCGGTGGCACAAACCCCTGCACCGGCGCCGTCGCACGCAGCAACCGCTCCACCGTCTCAGCATCCGCACGGAACGGCCCTTCAAACCCAGGACGCACCGCACCGCTCGTTTCCCCTTCTACCGGCGCCGCAGGCACCGCAGGCTGCATCAACTGCTCACGCAACTCGATCAAGCGACGTTGCCAATCAGGAATCGTTTCTTCCCCCGGTGCAGCCGCTGCAGCCGCCGCAGCCTCTTCATTCTGCACCCGCAGCCGCTCCAGCAACGCCGCATAACTCGTCTCAATTCGATGTGCCGGCATCGCGCCCGCAGTCGTCTGCACCAACTCATCCGAGCCCGTAGGCCCCGACGACATCTCCACCCGTCGCACACCACGCAAACTCGAAGCCGTCACCCCAACCACCTCGCCACTCTCAACCTGTTCCCCACCCAGCAGCACCGGCTGATACCCACGGTTCACTTCATACGCCGACGGCGCACGCAGCGCCCACATCATCGTCCCCTGCTCCTCAAAGTCCGCAACCGGATTGCGCGCCAGTGTCGCCGCATCCCCAACCCCGCTCGGCACACCCTGCGGGTTCATGTACTGCCCTTCCCCACGCCCATACGTCAGCGATCCAACCAACCCCTGAGGCGGCCTCTGCCCGGTCGATAACGCAAACTGAAACTGCAACGCCTCCGTACCACGAATACCCATCCCCGCAAGTCCCGAGTACATCGAATCACGTCGGAACGCAAACAGGTCATCCGACCCCAACTGCCCGCTGAACTCCCCAGGAGCCCGATACCCCACATCCCCGCGAAAACTCATCCCACCCGGAGCATTGCCCGTCGCAATCGCATTGCGAAACCGAATCTCATCCGCAAGGTTCGGACGCTCATAGTTGAACCGCGAATGCGTCGACAAATTCGAATCCAACGCACGCCCATCGCCCAGCGCATCCTGCCCGACAGCAAGACCAGCACAAGTCACCAGAACAAAACCCAAAATCATTTCTTGCGCACGCATGGCAGAACCTCCATATCAAATTCTACTCGGCTGCTCTAGCACAAGATCGGTCCGCCCCCCGAGTATCCGTTGATTCTGCACCCCGCACGCAACCCCATAACTGGGAATAAGCCGGGAATAAACACCGACAACCGTCCTCCACTCCCCCACCAATCACAAAACAAAAGAAACTGCATCCCGGGGGAAACAGTTGCACCAAGTCGCCCGCCACCAGATTCCGCCTTCACAAACCTCGCGTCGGCATCGCAAGCCCCAACAAACTCAGCATCCGCTCGCACCCTTTCACTTCATCAAGCACCAGCACATACACCAGCCCTCCCTCGACCCACGAAAAAATCCGCGTCCCAGGCTGCCCGCAAGCCTTCGTATTCACCACGTACGTCTTGCCTTCCACCATCGGCAACTGCCCCGTGAACGACGTCACAAACAAACTCAGCGTCGGACCCACATCCGGCTGAAGCATCACATGCGCCGAAGGCCCACCACCCGGTATCTGACAAGACCCCGCTCCCATAAACTGCACCGCTCGCTTCTGACAATCCGGTATCACGACTCGCCGCGCAAACTTCTCCGCAAGCACGCCCTCAGCCTCTAAAGCCTCATGCAACACCAACTTCTCAGCACGCAAAGACTGATCCTGCGCTGTCCGCGCGTGCTCCGCAGACACAAACGACACCAGTTCCTGCCTGAAGGCCTGCTGCGAAGCGTCCAGCGGCACATTCACAATCGAGAATGCCTGCCACAAAATCCCCGCCATCAAACTCAGCACCACCGCCGCCGCCATCGCACCAACCACCTGACGCCGTTGCCAGAACCCTCTCTTCCGCGTTTCCTCTGCCAGCGCATCAACCCGCTCACTCGTCATGGCCTCTGCCTGAATGGCTGCACGAACACGCCCCGCAAGCCCCGCAGGCGTCACAACCGCGCCCATCACACGCCCAATCGACTCGTGCATCCGCCGCTCGAACGCGATCGACTCAACCAACTCAGGCTTCTGCGCCACCAACGCTTCAAGCGCCTCCGCCTGCGCAGGAGTCAGCTCGCCGTCCGACGCCAGACGCACCAACGCGCCCTCGCTCAAAATCTC
The DNA here is from genome assembly GCA_019636795.1 of Phycisphaeraceae bacterium. Lineage (NCBI taxonomy): Bacteria > Pseudomonadati > Planctomycetota > Phycisphaerae > Phycisphaerales > Phycisphaeraceae > Phycisphaeraceae bacterium. The sequence continues at coordinate 292,607 of JAHBWW010000006.1, read as the reverse complement.
GTCAGGATTGTCACGCAAGTCACTCATGAAACATCACCGCCGTCTTCCTGCTTCCGCACGCCAACCCCAAGATCTCGCGCCAAGTCTCCGTTTGCGTTCAGCGCATCCGCAACCAACTTCCGCGCACGATGCAACCGACTCATCACCGTCCCGATCGGCACATCCAGAATCATCGCAATCTCGCGGTACTTGAGCCCATCCACGCCCCACAACATCAGCACTTCCCGATACTCGTCTTTCAGACCGTCGATCACCCCGCGAAGTCGACCGTCCACATGTTCCCAGTCCAGACTCCCCTGATCCCACGCCGGAGGCGCATCGTCCGGTGCCCGTTCCGTGCTCGACGCCGTATAAAACTCTTCCACAGCCTTCGGCTGCTTCGCCGCACGCTTCACCTTCGTATAAAAAACGTTGTGGCAGATCGCAAACAACCACGCACGCATCCCCCCACTGCCCACCGACTCCTCGAAACGCTCCACCACCGCCGGACGCATCGCACGCACATACACATCCTGCACCAGATCCTCGGCGTCCTCGGCCCGGCGCGTCAGGTGAAACGCCATCCGATACACCGCGTCCAGATGCTCCAGCGCGAGCTTCTCGAACTCGACACGCTCCAAAGAGACGTCCCTTCATAAACGATCAGAACAACCCTAATCGCCAGACTCTTCCCGCCAAATCCGATCGCCGCCACCAAAATCTCTAATTCCACCTCCGATTATTGCCCCCTTGGAGCCTCACCAACCCGTCAGCGACCAAACGGCCACCATCTGCGAAGGTCGTGTTTCGTATAAAACTCCACACACTGCTTGGGGCCATCATAAAAAAACGCACACTCTGACAGAACATCCCGACCCACGATCGGCATCGGATGCTGTCGAGTCGCACCCTCGTGATTCGCAGGCAGAACGCCCACCTCGAGCGTCGGAACCAGCACAAACTCCTCCCAAGGCCTGTTCCTCGCCATTTTCCGCATCACATTGACAGAAACAACAAACAGTTCCACCGTTGTCGACCCAGTCATCGGTTGCCACACCCGCGTCACTCCGACAGAGGACAGTCCCAGTCGCTTGACATATTCCTTCGGAACATACGTCCTGTCTGAACCCGTATCAATCAGTGCGCTGACTGGGCTTAACACTGTTTTTTCGCCTTGATGCGGCCGGCCAATCTCGCGATGCGCTTTCGCGACAGCGGAACTCAGGCCCACCACAATCTCGATAAGCGGGCGCCCATCAGGTTTCAAAAAGGGGATCGGATCAGGCCTCATCCCGCACAGCATACAAAGACTTGGCGAACAGAACGAGAATCAACGCACGCGAATCACAGATTCTGACGAACTCACGCTCTCGCTCTCGCTGTCAACATAAGCCAGATGCGAAAGCACTTCGATTACTTCTTCCGCAGCGATCTGCTGCATGAAATACTGTTCCCCAAGCGCGCCCTTGACCCCAATCTCAACGGCATCTTCCAGAGTCTTGCCGACTCCGAGTTCTTCGTTGCCCCTGAACACCGCATACTGCCCTTTGAGCCCAGCCTTCAGGTAGCCCTCGCGGCGCCTCAGATACGCCAAAAACTCTTGCCTGAAATGCTCCGGAAAATCCGGAAACTGCTCAATGTCGCAACTCATACGCTTACCTCTTGCTCGCGGCTCATTGTGCGCATGAGGCCGCCCTATACACAACTCGAAGCCATAAGAGTTTTCTCAATCTCTCGTACCGCCAGCGCCCTCCCGAGCACTATACCTTCATTTTACCACAAAAACCGTGCTATTCAAGGGTTTTCCCTGATGAAACCCAAATGAATCCGCCAAACGAGCTCGCGAACTTATCCACACCTCATCACACGCTGTTTATCGAACCGACTATCACACGAACGTCGATTTCCCCCCGCCTAAACTCCCTCCCATGACCCCCTTCTACGTCACAACACCCATCTACTACGTCAACGACCGCCCACATATCGGCCACTGCTACACCACCCTCATCGCCGACGTCACCGCACGCCTGGCCCGCCTCCAAGGCCGCGATGTCTTCTTCCTCACAGGCACCGACGAACACGCCGAAAAGGTCGTCACCTCAGCCGCCGCACACTCCATGACCCCCCTCCAATGGGCCGACCTCAACGCCGATCGCTTCCGCGACGCCTTCGCCTTCATGAACTTCTCCAACGACGACTTCGTCCGCACCACCGAAGACCGCCACAAAACCCGCGCCAGCTCCTACATCCAGCGCCTCGTCGACTCCGGCGACATCGAACTCGGCGACTACGAAGGCTGGTGGGACGCCTCCCAGGAAGAGTACCTCACCGAAACCACCGCCAAGGAACACGACTACAAAAGCCCTGTCACCGGCCGCCCACTCGAAAAGCGAACCGAGCAAAACTACTTCTTCCGCCTCGATCGCTACGAAGCATGGCTCCGCGCCGAGATCGAGTCCGACCGCATCCGCGTCCTCCCCGAAGCACGCAAAAACGAAACCCTCAGCCGAATCCGTCAAGGCCTCCAGCGCATCCCCGTCTCACGCCGCATCAAGCCCGGCGACCCCGACTGGGGCGTCGTCATGCCCAACGACCCCGAGCACCGCGTCTACGTCTGGATCGAAGCCCTCTGCAACTACCTCTCCACCGTCGACACCCCCACCCGCCGCAAATACTGGCCCAAAGACGCCCAAGCGCAAGCGCGGGCGCAAACTCCCCTCCCCATCACCCACCTCATGGCCAAGGACATCCTCTGGTTCCACGCCGTCATCTGGCCCGCCATGCTCCGCGCCCTCGGCGAGCAACCTCCCGCCACCATCTACGCACACGCCTACTTCATCGCCGAAGGCAAGAAAATGTCCAAAAGCCTCGGCAACTTCATCGAGATCGACCAGCTCCGCGCCTACGCCGAACGCTATCACCTCGACGCACTCCGCTGGTTCCTCGCCACCCAGGGCCCCATCGGCGCCACCGACGCCGACTTCGCCTACTCACGCTTCATCGACGTCTTCAACGCCGACCTCGCCAACGGCATCGGCAACGCCACCAGCCGCGTCTCAAACATGATCGAAAAATACTTCGAGAGCACCATCACCCGCGACTGCGACGGGCGCTTCGGCTTCGAAGGCGGCAAAGCCCTCCAACTCGCTCTCCAGGCTCGCGCCAACACCGGCAAACCCGCCCAAGGCCCCATCCGCACCTTCGACTTCCCCGCCCTCACCACCGCCGCCGTCACCGCCGCTGCCAACGCCCTCGACACCATCGACCTCCAGACCGCGCTCGCACAAGGCACCGCCCTCGTGCGCGCCGTCGATGACTTCATCTCCTACAGCACACCCTTCACCCTCGCCAAGCAACTCGACACCATCGAACACGCCGACAAAGCCCTGGCCACCATCCTCTACTCTTGCGGCGAAGCACTCCGCATCGCCTCCCTCCTCCTCTATCCCGCCATGCCCGAAAAAATGGCCGACCTCTGGCGACGCTGGAACTGCAACCACCTCACCAGCCCCGAAGACTGCAACTCCCCCTTCGTCGCCCCGCTCGACCAACTCGCCCAATGGAACGGCCCCCACAGCCTCAAAATCGGCCAAACCATCACCAAAGGCGAAGCACTCTTCATGCGCGCCGACCCCGCAGAACCAGCGCCCGCCTGAGTCATCCCGTCAAAAACCATTGGCCTCAAGCCCACTGCATTGCATCCGTTCGCGCTTTGTAGACCTCGGCGTATTTGTCGCTCACTCCTCGAGATAGCTATTCATGAAGATCCCAAGATCAGCCTCAGTATGCTCTCCATCGAGATCAAGGTCAGCCGTCACATCGCCCTGGCCGTAGGCGATGAGAAAGTCGATGGCGTCGAGCGTGTCGATGTTCTCGTCGCCGTTGAAGTTTGCAGGAAGCGCCATCTTGATAACATATTCGACCGCCGCTCGCGCATTGACCAGGCCGTGGCCGGTTTTGGCGTCGTAGCCGGGATCTTCGATGTCGGTCGCGGTAACTTCGAGAATGTGCTTGACCTGCTCGAAAGTAAGTTCTGGGTTCACGCGCAGCATCAATGCAATAATTCCCGCGACCTGCGGAGCAGCAAATGATGTGCCATCGGGGCTACCACAGACAGGATCGGGAGGCGATATGTCAACGGGTCTGCACCATCTGGCAAAGGATATGTGCAGTTGATGTCACCCGGAACTTGAGGGCAACAGGCAACATCATACAAGGGATTGATTCGCGAGCAGCAATGCCAGTACTCGCCACTCAGGCACGCGCCGCCGACCGCCATCGTCTTCGGATGCATGGCGATACCTGACTCTATAGCATGTCCGGAAAACGACGACATCGGTTCGCAGCGTTCCTCGTCGTCAGAAGCCTCCCAGCACGTTCCGTTATAGTTTCCAGCGATGGCGACGATGATGCAGCCTCGGTCATAGGCATCCATAATGGCCGCAGCGATTGGATTCCCAGTACACGACAGGCCGCTGAACACGGAAGCGGGCACCTCGTTGGACATGGAGATGATGCGAGCCCGAGGTTCAGGCAGCCAGGCCTGCGTGACAAAGTCCCAGCCCGCGGCATACTTGATAGCGTCGGCAATAGTATCTGGAGTTTGAGAACATAGATATCTATGCGATGTTAATTGACAACTTTCATCGTAGATGCCTGCGAAAACGCAAATGACAAGTACGCTGCAATCCCAACATGAGCCAGCCATCCCCGTTTGATTGACATATGCCGCTCCAATTCCAGCTACCAACGAGCCGTGCGGTGCCAGAAGTAGGTTTGGGCCTGTGTCCTCTGGTACACTTACGTCAAATAATGAGGTGTCGCAATCACATGTGATGGGACTTCCTGACGATCCATCTTCAAAAAATGAGGTACTTTCGTCGTGAATCTTTGATACACTCGATCCCGGAGGCCCTCCGAATTCAACATGGTGCAGGTCAATGCCGGTGTCGATGAACGCAATCACGCGACTTGGATCAGTAAGATCCACCGTCGGCGGGTTCAGCGGGTTGTAGCCCACCAGAGCCCAGGCGTAATGCGTCTTGGTTGTCACGATCCAGTGCTGCCCGTGCGGAAACTGCTGCGAAGGCGCGAACAGAGGCTCAGAGACCAGCACCGGTTGAATCTGCTGGAACCCACCTCCCTGACCGAACGCCCCCCCCACGAGCACCGATATGGACCCAAACACAAGCAACATGACTGCGAGAATTTTGCGGCGCATCACAGTTTGATCCTCCAACTTGCTTGACAGATCCGCGAGTTGAATGCACCATAACGAAGAGTCTGGCGGTGTGCAAGCAGAAATCTGATACTTTCGTGAAATTGGAAAAACATCCATGCATCGAATCCGAACCACCGTCATCGTTGCTGCCCTGACGATACCTTTTGTAGCCTCGACTGCCACAGCAGATACTGTGTTCCACACATGGATCGAGGCTCCGGCCGAAGTCATGGTCGGCGACACCTTCACGATCTCGGTCTGGACATCGCTCCATGGATCGGTTCTCCATCAAGGTAATGTTGCGTTTGCTGGGTTCCAGCTGCACCTTACTTCATCTGGAATACAGGTCGAGTTTTCGGAGCCGTTCGACTTTGGAGTTCCGGAGTACGATGTTGGCACACCAGCAGATGGAAGCGTGTTTAACATCGGCGGATATCAATGGTGGCATACGCCATGGAACGAACTCAATTGGGAGAATCCGATCCGTCTCTTTTCCGCAAATGTCCTTGTGGGTGCAGCCCAATCTGGCACTTTGTCGATTGAGCCGACCTTATGGGCTAGCCTGCCGTGGATGACCGGCTGGTACCTGGATGTTCCGAACTCTCAAGGTATTCGCGACGACGACCCCGGCTCCACCCGCATCATCACCCCCGCCACCATCCGCGTCATCCCCACCCCAGCCTCCGCGATGGTGCTGGCTTTCGGCTCGTTTGCCTTTGCATGCTGCAGGCGGTGAAATCCGAGGCATGTGATATCCGGCCAATCCGACTGACCACTCTGATGTAAACTTTGCACCATCGCGCCCCCGCTTCGCTGCTCAATATTGTTTCACCGATGCCCGGTACGAATGATCGAGATTCTGGATCATGTACCGCAGCGCATCGACTGCGTGGTCCGATCCATCCTTGACCGGCTGCTTGCTTTCAAGATTCTCAGCCGGATATCGATACTTCTCCATCGACTCGATGAGCACCTTGCACCGCTCATGCACAAACAGCCGCGGCTCGCCCAGCGCGGGCTTGAGCCTGGCGCGCAGCAACTCGAGCCCGCGCTGCTGATCGAGTTTGGTGGCCTTGACCACAAGCCCGGCGCTGCGCAGCACCGCAATATCCGTGCTCCCCGTCTGTCCCGACCGATTGCGCCCCGCCGGATCGACCCCGATCCATGCCATCGCAGGCCACTGGCTCGCCTTGATCGCCTCAGCGTGCTGCGACACCGTCTGCTCCACTTCGCTGCGCTCATCGACGACATACACCACACCCTCCGCATCGACAAACGCCCACAGCACCACCGTCGGCGCACGAAAGCCGAAGTCCATACCGCCGATCCACACCGCGCCCTGACCCACCTGCGGCACCTCTTGCACCACATGCACCAGAGGCTGAAACTCAGGAAGCACACAATCGCTCCGCCTGGGCCTCAGGCACAGCATCTCGCTCGACCAGGTCGCCTCGCTGACGCGCGCGCGCTGGCGCACCGCGTCATGCACACTGATATGCCCCGGCGGACTGCCGCGCGCGTCACGCTCCTTGGCCCGCCCCCGGCACGCATCGAACAGCGGGCACACCTGCCCATCTTCGCTCTGGCACACATGCTGATCGTCGCACACGCCGAGCACATCCACCACCCCCCACTTGAAGAGTTTGCGCTGCCCCTCGCGCGCTTCGGCTACAAGTCGGTACATCAACCCGTACGGCACATGCAGCGTCGAAAGACATTCGATGCTGCCACTGACCAGCACCCCGCCACAGTCCTTACTGCGAGTGGTCAGTTGGGCGGCTTCCCACACTTCGGGGTCGAACAGTTCGACCTCGTCGCATCGCAATTTCTGAACGCGCGTCCCGCGGACGGATGTCTGCGACTGGGCGAGCAGTTCGACGACCGAGCCATTGCGAAGCCTGATGCGCCGTTCGGTGATGCGCCCATCGAGCATGGTTGCAAACTCAGGGCGTGCGAAGATCGCGCGCAAATGCGCGTGCATGCGTTTGGACTGCTCGAGCGAGCCGCCCAGAATCCGGATCTCGATTCCGGGTTTGTAGATGAGATCGAGCGTCGTGGCGACAGCAGCCAGAAACGTCTTGCCCCCACCACGATTGGCCCAGACCACACAATCGCGCGCACGCGTCGGGTCGCTTTCAAAGAACGTGTGAATGAGATAGTCAAACGGAGCAGCGTGCCCGGTGAGCAGGGGCTCGCGGGAAATACTCACGTCAAGATGCCTCACAACCCAGGCGTGCAGTTCATCCGGGGTCTTGGGTGCACCGGGCAGGTCACAGTCGAAATCGTCCATGATGTTGTTCTCTTTCCTCGAATACTGAGAGGGGAAGTCGGTGAAAATGTGAGAATTGGGCGGGGTTGACCCGGACCTTCGGGCGTTGACGCACATGGAAGTTTGGAAGCACGGGTGCGCCCGAAGATCCGGCGTCCAGGATGCAGTGTCCGGAATGAGGTGTCCGAGATGCAGCGTCACTTTTCCACGCGCAGCGCGCGCAGGAGTGCTTGTGCCCGTTTGCGTCCAAAGCGGCGCAGGGTGCGCAGAACCTGCTGCCGCTCTCGCGCGGTCAGGTAGAACGTCAGTGCGTGCGGAAGATCATCGGGAGCGGGTTGCGGCGGCGGAACACTTGTTTTGTGTGTCATTTTTCCCCCTTGGAGCCTCGAGTTGTGAGGCAAAAATCGGGGGGAATACATGGGCATAAGCGACCGACCGGGCGCACAAGCGCGACGCTGCGAGTGAAGCCCGATTGAGTGGACAGTCGTCAACAATCTTGCGTGCTGTGGCCCATCGCGCGAGTTCGCGGGCGATGAGTTGGTCCTGTGTGATGCGGGCGACGCGGTGCTCATCGGCGAGCATCCAAGGCTCGAAGCCTCGGTGTTCGAGTGCGTCGGCCAGTCGGGAGTCGGCGGTGGACAACGCGAGGCGATACGCGACCATTCCTGCCCGCTCAAAGAACGGACAGATTTCGCCCATTGCGGTGATGGCTTCGGTCGCGGGCGAGCGGGGGCTGGCGAGATAGTGCTCGACCAGCGTGCGGGCCAGACCCAGGCCTCGAAAACGAGGCTCGATGATGACGCGCGAAATGCAGCGCAGCTCTTCGTTGATGCGTTGGGTGATTGCCCGACGGTCAGGACCGGCGTATCGACCAGGCCAGGCGAGGTTGCGCCAGCCGCCATTGAGCGTGGGCATCGACACAGCCAGAACACCAGCGAGCACGCCACTGGTCTGATCTACAGCACGCAGCACACCCACGCAGGTCGCGGGCCTGCCTGCGCGGTAGTGGAACTTGAGGAGCTGATCCAGATCTCCCAGAGTGCCGGGCTCGATGAGAAGGCGAGGCGACCGGGGCATTTTGAGTCGCGGGGGAGCGATGGACATGGAGCCATCAAGGTCGAAGCGGATGACAGGATTGGCGTCGAGGGCGGCTGCGACGTCGTCATGGGCGGTAGCGCAAACGACATGCATGGCGGTCTTGCGAACGGCCCGGGCGAGTGTAATTGCCAGGCCTCGGGCGGTAAGGCGGTCGAGGACTGAGGCAAACTCGTCGATGAGAAGCCAGCCTGCGCCGCAGGTCAGTGCGCGATGAAAGGCAAAGGCGAGTTCGGCGCGGTGACGCTGCCCTTGCGAGAGTTCGCTGATGGTGCGTGCGACGAGTGCCGGCTCGCCGAGGCCGAAGTGAGTCAGGAGGCGCAGGGCGTCGGCGACGGGCATGCGAGGCGAGAAGATGTCGATGAGTCGGGTTGACGTGTTTTTGGAAAAGTGAGCGATTTCGACGCGGTGGCCGGTCGTGCGCAGGTGTTGCTCGAGGTTGCGCAGAGCGGTGGACTTGCCTGACCCACTGGGCCCGGTGAGGAGTGTGATGCGCCCAGGTTGAACGGATTGCTCGATGGCGCGTGCGCTGCATGGCACATCGGGCGTGGCGGCGGTGTGGAGCCTGAGATCGAAGGGGAGGCAGGCGCGAATCTGCCGCTCGGTGGGCGGACTGGTGGTGTTGATTCGGTGTGGCATCAGTGTGCTCCCTGGAGCGTGCGTGACTGGCGGGACCGCTGCTCGGTGTCGAAGAGGGCGCAGACGGCTTCGTGGTGTCGTCGGACGGTGTAGAGGCTCACGGCGAGGGTTTGGGCGGCATCGCGGATTGACAGGCCGTGGAGAACCATGGCGATGGCGACTTTGCGTCGGCCTGTGGGCCAGGATTCCATGTGTCGGAGGACGAAGTCGAAGCGTTCGGAGGCCACGCGGGTGATGAGTTTTCGCATTCTGCGACTCATGACGCGCGGGGGCTGGCCTGAGGCTTCGGCTAGGTCTTTGAGGGTTCGGCCATGTTCGAGGTAGAGTTGGACGAGGAGGCGATCGGGTGGGGGGAGAAAGGCGGCGCGTGCGACGATGTGCTCGGCTGCCTGCCTGCGCATGCGTTTACGGAGGTCGCAGGCCTGGGCGTCCTGGGTGTGTCTCCAGTCGCCCGTGGATGTTCGGTATGCTCGTGAGGTGATACGACCCATTGCTTGACCTCCTGCGGGGGGAAACTCAACTTTGTTGGAATGTTGGCAAGTCTCACTCATTTCTGTTTCTACGCTGTTTTGCGAACACTCCCAAGAGGTTTTACCATTCGGCGAACGCCGTTCAAGGACTTTCACAAATGGGGTCGCGAATCTGCGCACAAGCGTGTACGCTAGTATACTGTATGGTATCTGATCGGACCGCCCGAGGTGACGAAAAGGCGAGAATGGGGACAACTCATGAGCCGCGAACCACAGCCAATGCACGACAGGACCCCCCCACAACTTGGGAAGCGACTTCGGGAGGTGCGACTTGACCGAGGAATGACCCTGAGCGCGCTGGCGGAGCGGGTTGGCATTGCCAAGTCGTATTTGTCGGAGATTGAGACGGGGCACAAGGGGCCCCCTTCGGAGGCGACGCTGCTGAGTCTGGAGCGTGCGCTAGGTCTGCACGAGGGCGAACTGGCGAATGTGGCGAGATGGCACCAGACGCCGGAGGCGGTGCGGCGTGAGTTGATTGATCTTGCGAACCAGGGACGTGCGGGGAGGCATCTGGCCGATCTGATTGCGTCGGACGGGATTGACGACACTGGACGGTTGCGTGGATCGCTTGATGCGGCGTATCGCACGGGCAAGTTGGCTCGCCTGGTTGAGAAGCTGACTGGTGAGCAGGCGTCATCGGTGGTGCAGAGTTCGCTGCCGATGGAGGTGCCGCTGATCAATCGTGTGGCTGCGGGTTATCCGGCGGACTTTACGGATCTGGGGTATCCGGCGCGCGTGGCGGATGAATATGTGCGATGCCCGGGGCTGACAGACCCGGATGCGTTTGCTGCGCGTGTGGTGGGCGATTCGATGGAGCCTGAGTATCGGGAGGGCGACATTGTGGTGTTCAGCCCTGCGCGCGACATCAAGGACGGGTGCGACTGTTTTGCGCGTGTTGCGCCGGACCACGAATCGACATTCAAGCGGGTGTATTTTGAGCGGGATGATGCTGGGGCTGAGGTGATTCGACTTCAGCCGATCAACAACCGGTATTCGCCGAAGGTGTATGGACGTGAGGATGTGCTGGGGCTGTACCGGGCGGTGAGTGTGACGAGGCCTCTGGTTTGAGGGGTTGGCGGCGCGGCTGTGCGAGGGGGGTTGTCAGCGATCGAGCGGGGCGATGATGGGGAGAAGGACGCGAATAGCGAGGTAGAAGCCGGTGCCGAGGAGAACGAGACCGACGATGAGTTGTGTGGAGAACATGAAAACCTGCCGCCAGTAGAGTTTCATATCGACGGTGCGGACGGATTTGTATCCGACGGCGAGGAAGAAGACCATAGGGAAAAGGAGGAGGTACCAGTAACGATCGAAATTGATCGGGTCGATGAAGGGGCGGTATGCGAGGATGAGGGAGGTCATTGTTTTGCGCCCTCCGGCTTGAGGCGTCCTGGGAAGAGCGCGTCGAGGATGATGATGAAGTTGAGCATGCCGGCGATGGTGGCCGAGAGCATTCCGAGTTCGTTTAAGGTGCCGAGGGATTTGATGTTGGGTCTTTCGTCACCGTCTTCGGCGGGGACGATGACGGGGATTTCGCGTGGGAGGTTCTGGCCTGTGGACGACCGGATGGTGATGGAAGTCACGCGGCGTGCCTCGCCGGGGTTGAGGGAGCGGTGTGGAAACTGGACGAAGCGGTGTTCCTCGATGGCGCTGCCCGGGAGGAGGAGGTATTCAGGGACTTCGTAGGCCTTGAATGCGGACTGGTGGAGGGCGTTGGTGCCGAAGGCGATCGGGCCGACGACTGCCTGGCCATAGAACCACCATTTGTCTTCTTTGCGGTCGATGACGTCGATCCCCCCCATAAACAGGCCATAGAAGAAGAGTCCGAGGACACCGACTGATGCGAGTACCCCGCGGCGGAATTCTCGTCGCAGGATGTGGCCTGCTCCGGGGAAGATGAACGCAAGAATTCCTGCGGGAATGTCGATTTTTTGCGTTGGTCCGGGAGTCATGCTGGTCTTCTCTGGGAGGGATGATGGAGGGGCAGTCTACGCCTTGGCGATGCAGAAAGTGGACAGATCTGGGCAAAGTGGATTTGACAGCGGGGCGGACGCGGGTAGTCTACGGACCTGACGGGGTTGATTGGACTACACTGGTCCCCGTTCACGAAGAGAAATCCGGCAGCGAGCCGGGGATTATTGGCAACAGGAGGCGCTGATCATGGCGAACCCACTCTTGATGGATGCAAGCAAAACGATGGACATGTCTTCGAAATGGTGGGAGATGGAGTCTGGGGCATCTTCGCTCACGGTCGTGATGGGTCGAGAGGACGAAGACGACCCGTTCGACGATGACGAAGATGACTTCTATGACGATGACGAGGAAGATGACGAAATTGAGGGTGACGAGTTCGAGGATGACTTCGAGGAAGAAGAACTCGACGAGGAACTGGACGGCGGGTCGGATGACGACGATGACCTTTGAGCGTGGGTGAATGTTCCGGCCTTGGGGCGGATAACCACCCACCTCAAGCGGAGTGTGCGCTCATGTCCGATTCGAAGTCTGGTTCGCCGCAGGTTCCTCAGTCGCCCGACGAAACCCCGATGCCGGGTGGCGGCGTCGTGGACAGACGGTTGGGGCTAGATCGCCGTCGGATGCCGGGGGGTGGTGCGTCGAGCGGGCTTGAGCGGCGGCGTGGTCCTGGGCGGCGGCGGAGCGATTTCACGCGAGCGGCTGAAGAGGGCGAGATGACGCCCGAGCAGTTTTTGTTTTTGATGGCCATTGATGAGTTCAAGAGGGCCAATGGCAAGCCGTTCCCGGCGTGGACGGACGTGCTGGAGGTGATCCGTCTGTTGGGGTATCGCAAGACGATGGCGAGCGAGTTGAACCTGACGCGGGCTGAGGATTGGCGCGAGGCGGCGAATTCGCCTTCGAACGTGCGACCGGACCGGTGGGCAGAGCGGGCCAAGCGAGCCGAGCAGATGGACGCGATCGATGCTCTGGAGGCGGAGTTCGGTGACGCGGCGTGAGGGAACCCGGATCTTCGGGCTTGGACGTTTGCTGAAGGTCTGAGGTTTTTGTGCGCCCGAAGATCCGGCGTCATAAAACCAGGTGCTCGAAGGTTTGGCGTGCGCAGTGATGGAACCCGGATCTTCGGGCATGGATGTTTGCTGAAGGCCTGAGGTTTTTGTGCGCCCGAAGATCCGGCGTCATAAAACCAGGTGCTCGAAGGTTTGGCGTGCGCAGTGAGGGGAACCCGGATCTTCGGGCATGGACGTTTGCTGAAGGTCTAAGGTTTTTGTGCGCCCGAAGATCCGGCGTCATAAAACCAGGTGCTCGAAGGTCCGGCGTCCTATGACCAGGTACTCGAAGGTATTGCGTCCGCAGAGTGTGTTGTGTTATTTTTTGTAGTAGTCGAGATTGATCTGGACGTACTTTGCGTATTCGTCGGGGAGGTCTTCGTCCTGATAGATCGCCTGCACGGGGCATTCGTCGACGCAGAGGCCACAGTCGATGCAGGTGTCTGGATCGATGAACAACTGGTCTGCGGTTTCGAAGTCGGGCTCGTCTTTGGTCGGATGAATGCAATCGACCGGGCAGACGTCTACGCAACTGGTGTCCTTGGTTCCGAGGCATGGTTCGGTGATGATGTGAGGCAAGGAAAAGTCTCCGTCGTGGGGCTCCCGGTCCGTGAGAGCCGCGTCAAAGCATACCGTAGGTTGGCCGGGCGGCGGTTTCCGGATGGTGAGACTGCAACCGTGTGCTACTTGAGCTCGACGGACCAGTATGCCTCATCGAGGAAGGCTTTCCATGAGGCGTATTTGTCGGCACCGAGGCGCAGGGAGATCATGGGGTTGCGTCGGGGGCGTACGGGTTTGCGGACGAGTTTCATGTTGGCCTGCTCGGGGGTGCGGCCGCCTTTGCGTGAGTTGCAGCGGAGGCATGCGCAGACGAGATTGTCCCATGTGTCGGGCCCGCCTTGGGCGCGAGGTGTGACGTGGTCGATCGAGAGTTCGTTGGTCGGGAAGAAGTGGCCACAGTATTGGCAGTGGTTGCGGTCGCGTGCGAAGAGGTTTCGGCGGTTGAGTTTTACGGCTTCGGCGGGGACGCGGTCGTAGCCGAAGAGCCGAATGACTCGAGGGACGGCGATGTGCATGCGAACAGTGCGGACCCAGTCGTGGGCGTCGGGTTCGAACTGTCGCTGCAATTCGGAGATTTCGATCCACGAGGAGAAGTCGTAGTTGACGTAGTGGCCTTGTTCGATGTGGATGATTTCGGCTGCGTCGCGGGAGAGGAGAGCGAAGGCTCGGCGTGCGGAAATGACGCGGAGAGCGACGTAGACCTTGTTGAGAACGAGGACTTTGGCGTCGAGGCCATGATCGCCGAGGGAATCGAGGGCGACGACCTCGGCGTCGAACGGGGGGGCATCCTTGCCCGAGTTCTGGATCCTGCGCGTCTTTGGCACTGGACACTCCAAACGGATGACATGTTGTACGGAGTTTTCCCGAACTTTTCAACAGTTTGCGCCAAGATCTCAAAGAATCCACACTATTAGCCCAAGAAAGGGGCTTTGGAGGGGGGTTAGGGGGCTTGCGCGGGCGGGGGTCAGTGGCGGAAGTGCCGCTGGCCGGTGGTGATGCAGGTGACGCCCTTGGCCTGGCAGAGGGCGAAGGTTTCTTCGTCGCGTTTTGACCCGCCGGGGTGGATGATGGTCCGAATACCGGCCTCGATGAGGAGGGCTGGGCCGTCGGGGAAGGGGAAGAAGGCTTCGCTGACGGCGATTGATCCGGAGGCGAGCATGTCGGCCTTGGCAATGGCGATGCGGCATGCGTTGACGCGGTCCATTTGACCGGACCCGGACCCGAAGATGCGGACGCCTTGGGCGTCGTAGCCGCCGAGGACGACAGCGTTGCTGGAAAGAGCCCGCACGCAGGAGACGAGAAAGGCACCGAGCTGGAGATCGGCATCGCCTGGTGGAGGGCCGGCGCGGTGAACCCAGGCGCCGGTGGAGATGGGGAGGATGTCGCGATCCTGCACGAGCAGGCCGCCGGGGATGGAGCGGTATTCGAGTTTGCGATGCTGCGATGGCGCGGTTTGTCCTACGGCGAGAACGCGGACGTTGGCCCAGCGATTGAGGAGGATGGATGCGGCGTCTGGAGAGCACTCGGGGGCAACGACAACTTCGAAGAATGCGCCGCCGGTGGTGATTGCGTGGGCGTCGTCGGCGAGGAGGGGGCGGTTGATCGCGAGGATTCCGCCATAGGCGGCGATGGGGTCGCCCTTGATGGCCTGTTCGATTGCGGCGACGTTGGAATCGGCGATCGACGCTCCGCAGGGGTTGGTGTGCTTGACGACGCATGCGCCCGGGCGAGCGGGATCGAGACGAGCGAAGTCTTTGACCAGTTCGAGCGCGGCGGCGGCGTCGAGCATGTTGTTGTACGAGAGTTGCTTGCCGCCGAGTTGGCGAGCGTTGACGATGGTGGGTCCGGTGGAGGTTGAATCGCGGTAGAGGGCGGCGGACTGGTGCGGGTTTTCGCCGTAGCGCAGGTCATCGACCTTGGAGCAGGTGAGGCGAAGGGTTGCGGGGAATGGTGCGGGGGCGGCGCGGCTGAGGTAGGCGCTGATGGCGGCGTCGTAGGCGCTGGTGCGGGCGAAGGCGGCGGCTGCGAGTTCGGCGCGCATTCGATGTGTGATGCACCCATCGTTTGCTCGCAACTCGGAGATGACGCGGTCGTACTGGGGAGGTGCCGTGACGACGGCGACGGAGGAGGAGTTCTTGGCGGCACTGCGGATCATGCTGGGGCCACCGATGTCGATGTTTTCGATCGCTTCGTCGAAGGTGGTGTCTGCGTGGCTGGTGGTTTGTTCGAAGGGGTAGAGGTTGACGCAGACGAGGTCGATTGGTTTGAAGCCATGGGACTCGAGTGCGTGCATGTGCGCGGGGAGGTCGCGGCGTGCGAGGAGTGCGCCGTGGACGGCCGGGTGGAGGGTTTTGACGCGGCCGTCGAGCATTTCGGGCAGGCCGGTGACGGCTTCGATGGGTGTGACAGTGAGCCCGGCGTCGGCCAGCGTGCGGGCGGTGCCGCCGGTGGAGATGAGTTCGACGCCCATCGATGCGAGTGCGGAGGCGAAGGGGACAAGATCCGTCTTGTCGCTGACAGAGAGGAGGGCGCGGCAGATCCGGACGCGATCAGGCATGATTCAGACCGGGATCAGCGAGGGGAAAAGCGGATGATGGCGTTGTTTCGGGTGAGTGCGAAGAGGCTGCCTTCGTCGAATCGATTGGCCTTGACGAGTGAAATACCGGGGGCGGGGCAGGTTGATATGACGTCGCCGTTGGTTGGATCGACGGACTTGACGGATCTGCCATCCCAGACGATGAGCGAGCCTGCGCGCATGGCGATGACTTCGCCTCCGGCGTCGGAGCCGATCCAGCGTTCGCTGCCGGTTGCTGCGTCGAGCGCGACAAGGCCGGTGCCGGGCACGGTGAGATAGACGACGCCGTTGTGGTAGGTGGGCTGAATCATGAGGGCTTCATTGGTGCGATAGCGCCAAGCGTGTTTGTCGAATCCTGGAGTGAAGGCGTAGAGGGACTGATCGGTGCAGGCGGCGAAGAGCAGAGAGCCGTCGGTGATGGGGTTGGTCGCCATGCGTCCGCCGGTGCCGGGCCGACCGAATCCGCCTGCGGTGTGTGGATCGACGAAGAGGACCTGACCGTTTTGTCCGATCGCGGCGATGAATCCCTGAACCATTGCGAGATCTGCTTCGATGGGAGCGCCGACGCTGTACTTCCATGAGCGGACGCCGAAATCGGTGCGATGTGCGAAGATGTTGCCTTTGGAGGTTCCGAAGATGAGCGTGCCGCGATCGAAGAGCGGCCTGGTGTTGACGACTTCTTCGAAGGATTGGCGTCCGAGCCAGTTGCCGTTGGAGAGGTCGATGATGTAGACCTCGGCGTCTGCGCAGTTGTAGAGGATGTTGCCATCGCGGACGCTGCCGACGAAGCGAGTGAGGGCGGTTGCGGGCCGATCGACCCAGCGATTGCGTCCGGTGACTGACTCCATGATGGTCATGGCGCTGGAGGAGCCTTGAACAATGAGAATGTCGTCATAGACATCGACGAAGCGCACGGCTTCGCGTTGCTGGACAGCGGGGAAGCCGGTCCAGTCCCAGCGGTAGCCGAGTTCGGTCCATTCGGCGTGTCGGATGGTGAAGCCGCCGGTCTGAGTTTCGGTGCGAATCTCGTACCCGGTCTGCGCGGGCGTGGTCGAGGTATTTGTTTGTGGTTCGCGGCGGTCCTGAGCGGTGGAGCATGCTGCGAGGCCTAGCAATGCGATGCTTGCAAGGAGGCAACCGCTCGCGGAACGGTGAACAAGTCGTGTGCGGAGCGGAAGATTGTGAATCATGTTCAGGGCTTCTCCGAAGGGGTTCGTGGTCCTGCGTGCGGGTTCTGGCGGGGCGTTGCGCCGCGCCGAGAGAGTGGAGTATCCGGGCGAGCGGGCATCAGGTCAAGCCGAGGGACCCGCTTCCTACAGTTCGTGCATGTTCACAGGGCTGATCCAGCATAAAGGGCGCATTCGTGAGGCGCGTCCGGGGCGTTCATCCACACGGCTGGTGGTGGATGGTGACGGGTGGAGCATTGTCCCCGCTGCGGGCGATTCGATCGCGGTGAACGGGGTATGCCTGACATTGGCAGAACTTGGCCCGGGCCATGTGTTTCATTTTGATGTGGTGCCTGAGACACTCCGCGTGACGACGCTTGGGTTGCTGGGACCTGGGGCTGAGGTGAACCTTGAGAGTTCAGTGACGGCGAGCTCGCTGATGGGCGGGCACATCGTGCAAGGGCATGTGGATGGGGTGGCGTCGGTGATCGGGGTTGTGGACAGCGGGGAGTATCGGGTGCGGCTGGAGGTGCCGGGGGATTTGATGCCGTTCATGGTGCCGAAGGGTTCGGTGACGGTGGAAGGGGTGAGCCTGACGCTGGCGGGGGTGGACCCGGAGGCTGAGGCGATTGAAGTTGCGTTGATCCCGGTGACGCTGCGTGCGACGACACTGGGGTTGCTGAAGGAAGGGGATCGGGTGAATCTCGAATGCGATGTGATCGCGCGGACGGTAGTGCACTATTTGAGGCACTATGGTCGGGGCGATGGGAATATTCGATTCTGAGACGAACGCCAACGAGTCAAGCGGAGAGGGGGGGATTCGAACCCCCGATACGGTTACCCGTATACAGCATTTCCAGTGCTGCTCCTTCAGCCACTCGGACACCTCTCCGGGCACTGGGCACGAGTTTAGGCGTGCCAGAGGGTGCAGGGCGCAGTTTGCGATTGGTTGGGCGTGGTGGAGCAACCCCTCTCTGGCGGTCAGGGCTCTTTCATGGTGAGGCGACGTTGTGGGCGCGTTCGGCTGCGAGGAGGCGAGGGAGAGCAGGGGTTGCGTTGCGGTTGACGCAGCGTTTCCAGATCCAGTCGATAGCGCGAACTCCGCCATCGACGTGGAGGATTGAGCCTGCGACCATCCAGCCGACTGATGCTCCGAACAGGACATCAGACAGGTAGTGTGCCCCGAGGATGACCCGGGCGATGGCGACAATGGCTGCGAGTCCGATCATGAGGCCGGTGAGTCTTGGGCACATGCGTATGACGAATGCGGCAACTGCAACGACCGACGAAGTGTGGCTCGACGGCATCGACCAGAGATCGCTGGAGATTGGTGCCCAGAGTTCCCATGCGTGTCGAAGTCCTGCGACGTCGGAAACGTGGTATCGCCTGAAGGGGCCGAGGATGACGAGCGGGTCGTCGAATGTCGGACGTGGGCGACCGATGAGCATTTTGAGCATGAGTGAGATCAGGCTGGTCATTCCAACGGCGGCTGCGAAGTCGAGCAGGCGGCGTGCGCGCCAGGGCTGGAGCGAGACGAATGCGATGGCGATGATGAGGATCCATGCGCCTTGGCCGAATTGCTGGAGTGCTTTGAGTTCGCGGAGGAGGTCGCCCCCGAGTTGGCTTTCGAGAGTTCCTGCCCAACGAGCGACCGTAGCGTCGAATGGAAATGCGATGGCGGCGGCGACAAGGAGAATAACACTCCACTGCCATGCGAACCGACTATCGTTGGCGTCCGTTTCGTGCATGTTCGTGATTGCTCCTCGTGGATCGTGACGCTTCCAACCCGCTGGTTGAACTGTTTCGCCGCTCATCAGGCGGGTGGCGAGGCTGTGTGATTCTTGTTGTGCTTTGTGTGATAGCGTACGCGCCTGGGCTGGCGTCCATTGCGGTGGTTGACCGCGATGAGGCTCGATTTGCACAGGCGAGTCGGCAGATGTTCGAGGCGATTGCGCTGCATCCGGATGAACTCGACCCGGAGTTGCATGATGGGGGGTTGGTCGTGCCCAAGGTGCAGGGGTCGCTTCGCCTGAGCAAGCCCCCGCTGGTGTACTGGGTGCAGAGTGCGTCGGCAGCGTTGTGGACAGGGGGGCGCCCGGAGGCGGACGCGCTGTGGATGTATCGCCTTCCTTCGACGATTGCAGCGGTGCTGGCGGTGCTGATGACGTGGCGTTTGGGGGCACGGACGTTTGACGAGACGGTGGGTTTTGTGGCTGCGGGTGTGCTGGCGGTGAGCCCGTTGATGATCTGGGAAGCAAAGCAGGCGCGTGCGGATCACTTGTTGCTGCTGGCGACGACGAGTGCGCTCTGGGCGCTGTGGGAGATTCGCGCCAGGCCAGTGGGCAGTCTCTGGCGTTGCGTGTGGTTGTTCGGGTCGATTGCATTGGGAGTGCTGAGCAAGGGCCCGGTGACACCGATGATCGTGGGACTGACTGCGATTGCGATGTCTGTCGTTGGACGTGACTGGCGGTGGTTGTTGCGTGCGAGGCCGTTGCTTGGGATGGGGATAGTCGGGTTGGTGCTTCTGCTATGGGTTGTGCCGCTGGCGATGCGTGTGGGGCTGAGGCAGGTGGTGGACATTGCACTGTTCGAGACTGTGGGTCGAAGTACCGCGTCGCGCGAGGGACATTGGGGGCCGCCGGGGTATCACCTCTTTGTTTTGATGTTTCTGCTTTGGCCGGGGTGTTTGTTGACACTGCTTGCGTTGGGGCGCACGTGGAGGCTGGCGGTGAGGTTGCCGCCGAGCGAGGACGTTGGGCTGAAAGGGCGGTTGCGGCATCTGCCATCGCGGTGGCGTGAGCGTGTGCTTGGTCGTGATGCGGAGTTGTTTTTTATCGCGTGGATTGTGCCATCGTGGTTGGTGTTCGAGTGCGTGGCGACGAAGTTGCCGCACTACACGCTGCCGCTGTATCCAGCGATTGCGATCATCAGCGTGCGTGCGGTGGTGGATGCTGCGCGTGGGGCGATCGATCAGTTCACTGCAGAAAAGGCGACGGTTGGGCTGAATGTGTGGTTCGGATTGGGTGTGATTGTGTGTGTGGTCTTCCCGATTGGCGCGTCGCTGATGGGAAGTGGTTGGGTTGGTGTTCTGACCGGGGCGGTTGCGGGGGGCGGGGCGGGTGTGTTGCTGTGGCGTGCTCGGTCGCTGGCGTTTGATGGGTTGCTGCTCAAGGCACAGGTGCTTGGGGTGGCGGCGATGCTTCTTGCATTCGGGTTGTCGATGGGTGTGATTCTGCCGCGTGCCCGGGTGTTGTGGGTGAATGAGCAGCTTGCGGCGCTGCTGCCGGCGGATCGTCCGATTGGGTGTTATGAGTATTTCGAGGACAGTCTTGCGTATCTGACGCGAGGACGCATTGAGCGGACGATCGACGCGAAGGCGTGGCTGCGGGACAACCCGAGCGGGGTGCTCATCATGCCGCGTGAACACAGCACCGCAGAGCTCGAACTGAATCGCCTGGGCACAGTCGGGGGCTTGAACTACGCGCGTGGGAGGTTCGTGCTGCTTGATGTGGTGGAGCGCCGGCGATGAACGAAGACCCGATCGCCGGTGTGCTGCTGATCGACAAGCCGCTGTACCACACTTCGATGAGTGTGTGCGCGAAGGTGCGCGGCAAACTGCGGGCTGGTGGGGCGCCCAAACGCATCAAGGTCGGGCATGGGGGAACGCTCGATCCTCTGGCGACGGGGCTTCTGGTCGTGATGGTCGGGCGTGCGACGCGTTTGTGTCAGAGTGTGATGGACGGCACGAAGGTCTATCACACGAGCATTGATCTCTCGGTCTCGAGCCCGACGCAGGATCTGGAGTCGGAACCTGTGGCTGTTGTGATCGAGGAGGCACCGACGATAGAGCGCGTGCGCAATGCTCTGTCCGAGTGGGTTGGGACAGTCGCACAGTTGCCGCCGGCGCACTCTGCCATGCGTGTCGGAGGACGCCGGGCGTATGAACTGGCGCGCGAGGGCAAGCCTGTGCCGGTCGAGGCACGCCCGGTACGAATCGATGCGATCGACATTCTTGGCTATGAGTGGCCGATGCTTGACCTGTCGATCACATGTGGCAAGGGGACGTACATTCGCAGTCTGGCGCGCGATATCGGCGTGTCCCTCCAAACCGGGGGGATGCTCCGCGCGTTGCGGCGTGTGCGATCGGGTTCTTATGACGTAGCACAGGCAATTGCCCTTGGCGAACTTCCCGATCCACTCGAACGTGAGACTTTTGAAGCGTTATCGATTGCGATTTGATGATGCGGAGCAGAACCGCAAGCCGCGTAGCTGTCGTATGAATACCCTTGCAGTCGGGTTAGAACTCGGAAAGGAAAGACGATGAGCAAGAAATTCGTAAGCGCACTGATTGCAACGGCCATCGGCGCTCTGGCAACATCGGCGCATGCCCAGTGGACGGTCGCAGGAACGCGTATTTACTACAACGCTGGTAACGTCGGCATCGGAACAACCAATCCTGCGTATCCTCTGGATGTGCGCACGACTGCGCTGCGAGCGATCTTTGCCAATAACACGGCTGCGACCGGCACGACGTACGCCGTCTTCGGTCAGAGCAGCAGCACGGCTGGTCGCGCGCTTTTCGGGTTTGCCAATGCGGGAAACGGCACAACGTATGGCATGTTCGGGCAAGCCAACAGCACAGCGGGGCGCGGCGTGTATGGTTTTGCTCAAGCAACAACCGGCACGAACTACGGCGTTTTCGGGCGTTCAAACAGTCGCAACGGTTACGGCGTTCATGGCTGGAACGCGGCCACTGCTGGTAATGCGGTAGGTGTATTCGGCAAGACGAGCAGCGCGGCGGGGACGGGCGTCTATGGTGAAGCGGCGGGTGGAACGGGAATCCATGGCGTGGCCACATCGGGCATTGCCGTGTCGGGGCACGTCAGCAGCGCGACGGCGCACTCGGCGTATTTCACCGGTGGGCGCAACTACTTTGAGGGTCGAGTCGGGATCGGGACTGATGCGCCGCTGGAGGCGCTGGATGTGCGCGGGAACCTGATGATTCGCAGCAACGACCGGCTGTACTTCGGGGAGCCGAATGAATCAACGGACCCGATCTTCTTCATTCGCGAGCCGAACGGCACGAATTCCACGCTTTTCACACTCGTTCTGGGCAATGACCCTGCGGATAACAACTTCGCCGATTGGTTTGTCATCTCGACGCGCAATTCGAACGGCACGGCGAACAACGATCGGTTCTACTTCTCGAGCTTTGGTGCGGCTTACAAGCCGGGCGGTGGTGCGTGGACGACGCTTTCGGACGCGCGCGCCAAGCGCGATATCACGCCTCTGGACAACTCGCTGGACACGCTGCTCAAGCTGCGGGGGGTAACGTTCTATTACAACGATCCGAGCGAAATGGGCGCGATTGCGGGAAAGCGCACCGGATTTATCGCGCAGGAAGTTGAGCAGGTGATTCCTGAGTGGGTCGGCGAAGCGCGCGGGAGAAAATCGCTTGATATCTCGGGGTTTGAAGCCCTTGCGGTCGAAGCGTTGCGCGAACTGCGCACGGAGAAAGACGCGCAGATTGCTGCCCTACGGGCTGAGAAGGACGCGGAGATCGAGGGCTTGCGTCATCGCCTCGAACGGCTCGAAGCGCTGCTCGGCAGCGGGAGCGAGCAGGCGTCAGGTCGATAGGTGCTCAGTTGAGCCGCGGCTGATGCGAGCGTTGATGTCAGCGGCTCTTTTTCTTTCTTTGCTTGACCTTGGCTGGCTCGGCGCGTGTCGAGCCTTTCATATTCATGCCTGCGAGGCCTGGCATGAGTCCGTCCATGCTGCCTGAACGCTTTAGTTCCTTGACAGCGTCGACGCGCGATCTAGCCGTCATGCCCGCCATTTGCTTGGTGAGTTTGGAGATCGCGTCGAACTGCTTGACGAGTTGCGAGACGTCATTGATATCGGTGCCACTGCCTTTGGCGACGCGGCGACGATGCGAAGGCTTCATGACGCGAGGGGTCTTGCGTTCCTCGGGGGTCATCGATTGAATCATGGCTTCGGTGCGATCGAGGATGCCCTCGTCTAGGTTTGCATCCTTGAGCATCGAACCGACGCCCGGGAGCATGCCGAGCAACTGCTTCATCGGCCCCATGCGGCGGAGGGTCTTGAGCTGCTTGAGAAAGTCATCCATCGTCATTTCGCCCTTGGCCATCTTGGCCTGAAGGGCTTCGGCTTCTTCTTCGGAGACTTCCTGCTGAGCCTTTTCGACGAGGCTGACGACGTCGCCCATGCCGAGGATGCGTCCAGCCATGCGCTGCGGATGAAACTCTTCGAGAGCGTCGAGTTTTTCGCCAATTCCGACGAAGCGGACTGGCGCTCCGGTGACTTCACGTACTGACAAGGCGGCTCCGCCGCGTGTGTCGGAATCGAACTTGGTGAGGATGATGCCATCGACTTCGAGTTTCTGGTGGAAGGTGCGGGCGCTGTTGACAGCGTCCTGTCCGGTCATGGCGTCGACGACGAGAAAGATGTGATGGGGATTGAGCGCGCGCTGCACCGCGTGCAGTTCGCCCATGAGTTCCTCGTTGATGTGCAATCGGCCGGCGGTGTCGAGGATGAGCACATCCACGCCCTTTGCCCGTGCTGCTTTGAGCGCGTTCTGGCAGACGCCGACGGCGACACCGACCGCTTTGCCATATTCGGAGCACTTTTCTGGTTCGCCATAGAAGTGCACCTGTGCGCCGCCCGCCATTTCGCCGGCCTGCGCGGCGACGGTTGCGAGCTGCTCGACAGCTGCGGGCCTCTGAAGATCGGCAGCGGCGAGCATGACGCTGCGCCCTCGCTTTTTGAGATATGCTGCCAGTTTACCGCAGGTTGTGGTTTTTCCGGAGCCTTGAAGGCCGCACATCATGATGACTGTGGGGCCTGGGCTGACACTCATGATGCCGCCGCCCGGAGTTGCGGCGAGGGGGCCTTCGTCGCCCGGTTCTCCGCCGAGGAGTTCGACGAGGCGTTCGTGGACGATGCCGATCATTTCCTGACCGGGCTTGAGGCTTTTGGTGACCTCGCGACCCGCGGCGTCCTCGACAACACGCTCGCAGAAGCGGTCGACGATCTCGTGGTGTACGTCGGCTTCGAGCAGGGCGGTGCGTACGTCGCCCATAGCTTCACGGACGTTGGCTTCCGTGATTGTGCCCTGCCCGGAGAGTTTGCGAAAGACTTTTCCGAACCCGTCGCTCAATCGTTCAAACATGTGTTCCCTCGCCAGCACGTTGGTGCGGCCAGAGCTTGACCGGCTCAAGTGTAGCGCGACGGCGGCGACGGTTGATGAGTGTTGGAGTGGTTGGCACTTTGAGCCATAAACCGCGCCAACAATGCGACAACCCCTGGGATCAATTCATGCCCGCTGCATCACATCTTCACGCCGGACATTCAGTGACAGAACGCATTCCCGTCACGGTTCACGCCTCGAGCATGCAGGCCAGCGTGGCGGTTGCTCGAGAAATCGCGGACCTCATCACTGCCCGCGCCGCTGCAAACCGACGTGCTGTGCTAGGTCTGGCGACCGGGTCAACGCCACAGGCGGTGTATAACGAACTGGTTCGGTTGCACAAGGACGAGGGACTTTCGTTTCGCAACGTCGTGACCTTCAATCTTGACGAATATTGGCCGATGCACCCGAGCGAACTTCAGAGTTATCGCCGATTCATGCATGAATATCTGTTCGACCATGTTGACATTGATCGAGGCAACATTCACATTCCGGATGGTTCGCTCGATCGGGCGGCGATTGGTGATTTCTGCCGCGAGTATGAGCGTGCGATCGAAGCAGCCGGGGGAATCGACCTTCAGTTGCTCGGCATCGGGCGCACGGGGCATGTGGGGTTCAATGAGCCGGGTTCTTCGCGTGAGAGCCGCACACGCCTGATTACGCTTGATCGAATCACGCGAGGCGACGCGGCGAGCGATTTTTTCGGCGAGCGCAACGTGCCGACCAAGGCCATAACCATGGGTATCGGCACGATTCTCGGCGCTCGTCGGTTGCTTTTGATGGCATTCGGTGAACACAAGGCCCCGGTAGTTCGCAGCGCCGTCGAAGGGCCGATCACGCACACGATTCCTGCCACGTATCTTCAGGAACACCCTGACGCGCGCTTCATGCTCGACCCGGCAGCAGCTGCGGAACTCACTCGTTTCAAGTCGCCTTGGCTGCTCGGACCGATCGCTGATGTGGGCCTGACGTGGGACGCGCCGACCACGAAGCGGGCGGTCATATGGCTCGCGCTTGAGTTGGGCAAGCCCATCACCAAACTCACCGAGCAGGACTACAACGAGCATGGGCTTGCGGAACTTCTGAGTGAGCGAGGCTCGGCGTATGACATCAACATCCAAGTCTTCAAGACGATACAGCGCACGATCACAGGCTGGCCAGGCGGCAAGCCCGGCCGCCCGCGCTTCATCGCAGGCAAGGGTGTGGACGATGCCAACGGGCCTGATATTCATCCGAAGCGCGCGCTGATTTTCAGCCCGCACCCCGATGACGATGTGATCTCGATGGGTGGCACGTTTATCCGTCTGTGCGACCAGGGCCACGAGGTTCACGTGGCGTACCAGACTTCGGGCAATATCGCGGTGTTTGATGAAGAAGCCGAGAAGCACATCGACTTCGTGAGCGAACTGTGCGATCAACTCAACTTCGGAGAGGACAAGGCGCGCAATCTTGCCAGCGATATCAAGCGTTTCATTCGCGACAAGAAGCCGGGTGACATTGACAGCCCGCAGCTGCAGACTGTCAAGGGGCTGATTCGGCGTGCCGAGGCGCGGGCCGGAGCACGTTTCAGCGGTGTGCCAGAGGCCAATATCCACTTTCTCGATCTGCCGTTTTACGAAACCGGTCGCGTGCGCAAGAACCCTATCTCGTCGCGCGATGTGGATATCACCATCGAGATTCTGCAGCGCATCAAGCCGCATCTGGTGTATGTTGCCGGTGATCTCTCTGACCCGCATGGCACACATCGGGTTTGTCTGGCCGCGGTGACGTCGGCGCTGCATCAGCTCGCACGTGAGTCTTGGATGAAGGGCTGCGAAGTCTGGCTGTATCGCGGCGCGTGGCAGGAATGGGAGCCTCACGAGATCGACATGGCGGTGCCCTTGAGCCCGAGCGAAGTCGAACGCAAGCGACTGGCGATTTTCAAGCATCAGTCGCAGAAGGATCGTGCGCCATTCCCGGGTGGATCGGATGCTCGCGAGTTCTGGAAGCGTGCTGAGGATCGCAATCGGAATACGGCCATGCTCTACGACAAACTCGGGCTGCCTGAGTATCAGGCCATCGAGGGTTTTGTACAGTGGCAACCCAGCGAGGCCGATGGCTCGCTCAGACAGGAGGCTCGCTCATGATCGGTCGTATCGGCGTGTGCTCGTGGTCGCTTCAGCCTGCGTCGCCTGCTGAACTTGCCAGCGGGCTTCGTGACCTTGGCGCGACGGGTGTGCAGCTCGCGCTCGATCCGATTCGTACTGGAGAGTGGACTCTTGAAGCAACACGCGAGGCGCTCAGCCGCGCGGGAGTGCGCATTCTCTCGGGCATGTGGGCTCCGATCGGTGAGGACTACACCAGTCTCGAATCCATCCGTGAGTCGGGAGGAGTCCGCCCGGACCGTCATTGGCACGCGAACCTTGCCAATGCTGCTGCGCTTGCTGACATTGCTGCCACACTTGAAATCAATCTTGTCACGCTTCACGCCGGATTTCTGCCGGAAGGGGATGGCCCGGAACGCCGCACACTCGTCGATCGGCTCCAGAAAGTCACCGACACCTTTGCTGGTCGCAACATTCGCATTGCCTTTGAAACCGGGCAGGAAACTGCTCTGACGCAGGAAGGTGTGCTTCGCGATCTGAATCGCCCGGGAGTTGGGATCAACTTCGACCCGGCGAACATGATTCTCTATGGCACGGGCGAGCCGCTTGCTGCGTTGCGCTCTCTTGCGCCGCATGTCGTGCAAGCCCACATCAAGGACGCATTGCCGACCCAAACGCCCGGAACGTGGGGCACGGAAATGCGGGCCGGAGATGGCGCGGTCGATTGGCCGACATTCCTTGCGGTGATCGAGTCATGTCCGCAAACAATCAACCTGATCGTCGAACGTGAGGGCGGGACAACGCGCGCTGCCGATATCAGGCACGCCCTCGCACTCATCGCACAACACATGCCTTCATCACGCCAATAGTTATCCATGCACGAAACAGACTCCATTCCGCTCGGCGTCGCCGTCATCGGCCTTGGATTCATGGGCCAGACCCATGTTGCTGCCTATCACCGTGCTGCACGCGACGGATTGCCCGTTGCGCTGGTTGCTGTGAGCGACCAGAACCCGGAGCGGCTCACCGGCCTCTCCACCACGGCCGGCAACATCAACACGACAGATTCAGTACTGCTTTTCGACCCGAGCAGCGTCGCGACGTATACAAATCCGCGCGATCTGCTTGCTGATGAGCGTGTCGGCCTTGTCAGCATCGCGACGCACACGGACACACACGTCGATCTGGCGATTGCAGCCCTGCGAGCGGGCAAGCATGTCATCGTTGAAAAGCCCGTCGCCATTTCGGTCGAAGCGATTGAACGGCTGATCGGTGTCGCGCGCGAATCGAAGACGCTGTGCCTCCCGGCGATGTGCAAACGTTTCTGGCCTGGATGGACTCTCATGCTTGATGCTGTTCGCGACGGTCGTTATGGAAGCGTCATCAGCGCTCGTTTCGAGCGTCTCGGCTCTCCGCCGTCGTGGGCACACGATTTCTATCTAGACCCATCGCGCAGTGGCGGCGTGCTCTTCGATCTTCATGTCCACGACGCCGACTTCATCCTCGGGCTGCTTGGCCCGCCAGAGTCCCTCAGATCATTCGGCACGCCTTCTCACATCACCACCGCGTATCACTACCCCGGAATCCCGGGCCACATCATTGCGGAAGGTGGCTGGGTCAATGCGCCGAGTTTCCCGTTTCGGATTCGTTTCATGATCGAGTTTGAGCGGGCGGTTGCGGACTTTGACTTTGCCCGCGAGCCGACGCTGCTGATGCACTCGGCCGACGGCTCGCATGCCCCCCCGCTCCCGAGACTGACGGCGTACGAGGCCGAAGTGCAGCATGCGATCGAACTCGCCCTCGGGCGTGCCACGACTCCGCGGGTCTCGCTCGATGATGCGCTGCTCGTGACGCGCCTGCTTCATGCCGAACTGACTAGCCTGACCACAGGCAAAGTGGCGGAGTTTTAACGCACAGTGCCCGAACGCGTTAGTCGTCCGGCGCAACCACAGTCCCGCACTTGCCCAAGTTTCCTTGGCTTTGTTCCTAGAACTGTGTCCGAACACCTAAAATCAAGATTGACCTTGGAGTTTCCCAACCTTTTTGCTACCCTATGTACAGACCAAAGCGTCTGTCGCACTGGACGGAGAGAGAGACGATCCATGTTCCACCGAGTTACTGCTGTCGTTGCAATTGCTTCGTGTTCACACATCGCCTGTTCTGGGCCAGAATGGCCCGAAGTTGGCGATGCGGGCTCACTCCCCGGAACGGCTCAATCCGTGATCGGCGTCGGGCCGCTCTCCAAGATCAGTGGCCAGCTTGAGGGTGTGCCCCCGCTCCCCGATCGCGGGCTGATGGGTGACTTTCAGGACATGTACCGCATCCGCATCAACAACCCTGCAGCCTTTTTCGCGTCAACCGATCTCTTCCTGGGTGGATCGAGCACGTTTGATTCCAACCTCTTTCTCTTCACGCTCGACGGGCGAGGGTTGCTTGCCAACCTCGGTATCGGACTCTCGGCCACGATCACATCACTCTCCAACGACGGCTCGAATGCCGAGCTCGTCGCGCCGGGCGAGTATTACCTTGCCATTACTGGTGGGCTGAATGTCCCGGTCGCGGGTCCGGAGCAGATCTTTTCGTTTCTGATTCCAAACGAGATCTCGGGCCCGGATGGCCCTGGCGGCGCGTTCCCGATTACCGACTGGGCCGGTCCCGGGCAAATTGGCTTTTATCAAATCGCGTTGCAAGGGGCGGTGTTCATTCCTGCTCCGGCGTCACTTGCGCTGCTTCTACTTGGAGCATGCACCTGCAAACGCCGCAGATATTGACCGAACCCACACTCTACGATGTGCATCATGCCCATCAACCTGCGTCATCCTGCTTGTGTACGAATGTTCTTGCTCGCGATTATGTTGTGTGCGAATGCCGCTCAAGCAGGACCGGAATGGCCGGAGATCAATGACGCCGGCAACCTGCCCGGCACCGCGCAGCCCGTCACCGGCAATGGCGTCGTCACCAAGATCAATGGTGAACTTCAGGGTCTGCCGCCGCTGCCCGATCGCGGACTCGGGGGCGACTTTCAGGACATGTACCTGATCAACATCGTCGACCCCAACGCATTCCTTGCTTCGACCGATGTGCTGCTCGGCGGCTTTTGCGAATTCCCGTCCGCACTTTACTTATTCAACATCGATGGCTTTGGCATTGTTGCGAGTCAGGGACCAAATCCCGCTGACCCGGCTGCCACCATCACCGGACAATCGACCGATGGCTCGGGGTCGATGCTTGTCGCGCCGGGGCTGTACTTGCTCGCGATTTCCGGGCGATCATCATTCCCGCTTGCTGGGCCCGACCTCGATCCAATCTTCGAGTTCACGATGAGCGGTGAAGTCTCAGGCCCCGACGGCCCAGGTGGAAACGACTTCATTGAAGACTGGTCTGGACCTGGCGAGATCGGGCCTTACTCGATCGTGCTGCATGGCGTCGAGTTCCTGCCGATCCCGTGTCCAGCCGATTTCAACAACGACGGGAAACTCGATTTTTTCGATGTGCAACTCTTTCTTCAGGCTTTCAGCAACAACGATCCGCGTGCTGACCTTGTCCCTGATGGCCTCTTTGACTTCTTCGACGTGCTGGCATTCCTTCAGTCGTTCAGCGATGGTTGTTCGTGAGCGTATTGCTCGGACGATCATCTAGCGACCGTTCGCCCGCCGCATCGCCAAAGCTTTTGCCAGGATTTGCTCGTTGCTCACAAACTGCTCGTCGTTTGCATCACGAAATTCGGCGAGGATGGCATTGGCGTTTCTTGCGCAGTCTTCGGCATCGGCGTACTTCTCACGCCGCCACAGAACCTCGGCCAGCCACGTCAGGGCGAACCCGCGCTCGCAGTGAACTTCGGCAACGCTGGCCTGATCGAGCAGTGCAATACCGCTTCGAATCTTTCTCTCAGCGGCTTCAAGATCGCCTTGCGCGGCCGCGATTCGACCCAGCTGAAGATCCGACTCTGCCAGAGACCTCCGCGGATTTCCCCATCGTTCGCGCATCGACCGCGCATCGCGCGTGTATGTCTCAGCCAATGTCAGATTTGTGCCTCGCATCAGTTCGAGACGCCCGAGTTCGTGGAGCGTTCGCGCCATGTCGAGCGTGCCGGAGTTCTTGAGTGCGTTGATGCGTCTGGTGTCATTGAGCATCGTTTCAGCCTCTGAGAGACGGTCGAGATCGATCAGCACCGACCCAAGTCGAAACTTCACGCGACCCACCGGCAGGCTGTCGGCACCGTACGACGTTTCGACAATTCTCAGGGCTGCCTCCAGTTTCCCCTGTGCCTCGTGCAGCCTGCCCATCAACTGAAGACACGTTGCCAATCCCAACATCGAGTTTGCCACATCCGGGCTTTGCGGCCCGAGCAACTTTCGACGAGCCTCGACCGTTCGCTCCCACATTTCGACCGCTTGCTGAGGCCTCCCGAGGTCCTGCAACACTTGCGCCAGGTGATGTGTGGTGCGCACAACGTCTTCGTTTTCTGGCCCATACAGTTCCATGCGGAGTTTCAGTGCGCTCTTGTATACCTCAGCCGCCTCATCGAACCGTTCCATCCGCCACAACACGCGCCCGAGGTTGTGCTCGGACTCGGCGATGGCCGCTTCGGCTGGCGGGCGCAGCGACTTGCGCAACTCCACCGCTTGACGCAACTGTGTTTCAGCATCGGCGAATTTCTCCATGTCCAGGTACGCCAGACCCAGGCTGTTGCGCAGTGAGGCCGCGATGTCGGGCCGGTCCTTGAGCCAGCGACCGAGCGCTTCGTTGGTGCCCGCAAGAAACTCTTCGAGGTCGGACACCTGCACGTTGGAGGTTTCCTGATCGACGCGTGCCAGGGCTTGACCGATCGCCGAGACGGTCTGCTCGAGGCCGCGATTTTCGCGTTCGAGCCGAAACGCCAGCACGCTCGTCACCGCGAGAAATCCCACGATCATAAACAGAAACACGCCTGCAATAGTGGCCGGGACGCGATGCCTCCAGAGGCCCTTTCGTGCCACATACCAGAAGTCATGGCTTCGCGCCGCGATGGCTCTATGCCCAAGCCATCGCACAAGATCATCACGAAGATCGTCGGCCGACTGATATCGTTCGCGCGGCAACTTGGCCAGTGCGGTCATCACGATCGTGTTCAAGTCGGCGTCAATCTCATCCGAGACCTTCGACGCCGCAAGCGGCAACTCTGTCGAGATCCTCGCCACAATCGACGACAATGACCCAACGGTCTTGATCGGCCTCTCACCTGTCAGGGCCTCATAGAGCATTACGCCGATCGCATACACGTCAATGCGAATATCGACAAGATCCGGGTCGCCCGAGACCTGCTCCGGAGCCGCGTACGCAAGAGTTCCGACGAACTCGCCGGTGCGGGTCATGCCGACCAGTTCGTCGTCGTCATCGTTGAGTGCCTTGGCGATTCCAAAGTCCAATACGTGCGGTTGGCCTTTGGCGTCAACAAGCACATTTCCGGGCTTGAGATCTCGATGGATGACACCACGCTGGTGCGCATAACGTATCGCGTCGCACATGGTTGCAAACAGCGTCACAATGTCACGCGTTCGTCCTGCTTCGCGCATGCGCTTTGACCATCGATCGACGGTTTCGCCTTCGACAAACTCCATGACGATGAAGTTGAGCCCTGTAGCGGTGCGCCCGCTTTCATGAAGCGTCACGATCCCCGGGTGCTGAAGCCGGGCTGCAAGTTTCACCTCGCGCTCAAAGCGATGTCGCTGCCCTTCGGTCGCAAACGAGCCTTGAAGCAGCGTCTTGACCGCCACGACGCGATCGGCCGAACGCTGCCTGGCGCGATAGACCACGCCTTGCCCACCACGATGAATCTCGCCGAGCAGTTCATATCCGGGAATCTCGTCAAACTCGCGCACTGCCTGTCCGCCCTGGGTCATTGCCAGTTCGGAGAGCAGCGCGTTGTCATCTCTGATCTGTGCAAGTCTGGCCTTGAGATCGGGCGATGACTCCACGCGAGCCAGGAGCGCGGGATCATCCGACAGACCCATTGCCAGTTGCTCAAGGTCGTGCTGCGAAACCGATTGAGGCTCAGCGCCACCCATCACTCTTCACCGTCATACTCGGCTTCGAGCCGCGACACGATCTCGCGCAGACTTTGCGCGACCCGGCTCTTGGCGCGATACACGTCCTCGATGCTCATCCCCAGATCCTCAGCCACGACCTGCGGCGGACAGCCGCCCTGCACCAGCAACTCGAACGCGCGAATCGTCTTTTCGTTCGTTTTCGTTGTTGTACGCAACTGTTCGAACGCGGTTCGCAGGATCACCTGCCGCCTTTCGTCCGACCAGATTTGCGTGAGTGTGTGTTCATCGCTCAGATCGACCGCTGCTGTGACACCTTGATGCTCATGGCGCGCCGCCCGCGCGCGATAGACTGCCGCGACGCGCGTTCGCGCGATCGAAAGCAGCCACGATCGAAGCCTCCCGCGCGTTCGGTCGTACTTGCCCGCTCGATACTCCTGCACGAATCGGATCAGTGTCTCCTGCGACACATCCGCGGCGTCGCTCTCTTCGAGACCGAGTCGCCTCGCGAAGCCCACAAGTATCGGACCATACCGTCGCGCAAACTCCGACCAGACCCGATCGTTCCCCGAGTCGCACAACCCCGCAAGCATGGCAGTCGATGTCCGCGTGTAATCCATGGCAAGAGTCCGAAAACAAGTCAAAGGGAGTCTCTCGACAACGAGTGTATCGAAGATCGGTGACCTCCGGTGCGCCGTTTTGTTCAAAACGGCCCCCTGTTCTCCAAAAACATCCCTCGTTCAGACGATATCTCACCGGGCGCTTTCCGACCCGAGGGGTACACCATGTCTGCACATCTGATCCTGCTTGTCGACGACGAACCCTTCATCACCAGCATCATGAAGCGAAAACTCGTCGATCGGGGGCACGATGTCATTGTCGCCTCCGATGGCGAGGAGGCCCTTCAGCTCGCTCGAACCGAACAGCCACACGCCATCGTGACCGACCTCCAGATGCCGCACATCAGTGGCCTGGAACTCGCAGTCGCCCTTCGGCGCCTGCCCGAAACCGCGTCAACACCCATTATCCTGCTCACGGGGCGTGGGCATTACGTCAATGCGGAAATCATCCCGCGTACGAACATTTGCCAAATCATCAGCAAGCCCTTCAGCGCCCGCGAGATCGTTCGCGCTGTCGAGACACTGCTCGAAGTCAACAAGGAGGCCGCGTAATGGAAGCTCGGCTCAACCAGGCCTTCGAGACCATATGCGAGTGGTCCAATGTTTACCGCATCCCATGCTGGCGCATCGACCATGTCCACCGCATCGCCTGGGCACCCGACGACCCGACGCTTGCTGCATTTGCAACCGATCCCGTATTGCTCGATGCTTTGGCCGCTGCGGCCGCGACTTTCGAAGCGGACTTCAGTCCATATGTCCTGCGTGAGCTCGCGCCTGGAGCAACGTTTATCTTCTTCCGCGAGCGCGACCGGCGCCACTCCTTTGGCTGGGTTGTCTCGATGGCTCCAACACGCGAGGCGATTCCTGCCCTCGCCGCGTTGTGCTCGCCGAACGCGATCGATAGCGAAGCGCTTCGGGCCTCGCTGCACAAGGGCATCGTGATTGACCGCGCACACGCCGAGGCTCGCGCCGACGCGCTCACCCGCGCCCACGCCTCGGCCATGGCAGCCATCGAGTACACCAAGACCATCGACCAGTTCACCGTTCAACTCACGCAGGCCTACGAGACCTCGTGCATGAGTTTGCGCATCAGTCGCATGATGACCCGCATCAACGAGCCAGAGGACTTCATTCGCGATCTCGTCACGGAACTGCACGAAACGTCAGAGTTTGGATGGGTCGCATTTGTCCGCCACGCCGACCAGCATTTCGACGACGCCAACGTTCCTCACTTCTGTACCGCTTTCGATACCGCACGCTTTGATAACGCCCAGATTCGCTCGGCCGGCGGCACCATACTTGCCGCGAAGGGCAGCGATACGAAGACAACCATCGTCGAGGCATCAACGATCGCGTCCGAGGCTCTAGGCCCCGAACTCATCATTCAGCCACTTCGCATCGAGCCTCGCACGATTGGGCTGCTGATCCTCGGTGCCCGCAACGGCAAGGATTGGGCGGTCAATTCGTACGACACGCTTCTGGTCGAAACGACAGCAGCCTCTCTCACCGCATATCTCGAAACCGTCCGCCTGCACATGCATCAGCAGAAGAGCTTCCTTGGCACACTGCGCGCGCTGACCGCTGCCCTCGATGCCAAGGACCACTACACCCGTGGCCACTCCGAGCGTGTTGCCTTCATCGCTCGCCAACTCGCAGCCGCCGTCAATCTCTTGCCGGATCATTGCCGAACGATCCACATCGCGGGGCTTGTACACGACATCGGCAAGATCGGTGTCCCAGAGTCCGTGCTTACCGCGGCAGGAAAGCCAACGACAGAAGAGTTCGCCCGCATCCGTCAGCATCCGGTCCTCGGGCACGACATGCTGCGCGAGATTCCGATGCTTCGCGACACACTTCCGGGCATTCTTCACCACCACGAACGCTGGGATGGTAAGGGCTATCCATCGGGCCTCAAGGGGAATGCAATCCCGCGCATGGCTCGCATCCTGGCACTTGCTGACGCATTCGATGCCATGAGTTCTAACCGCACCTACGACGCGGCGCGAGGCCGTGAAGAAGTCCTCGCCGAGATCCGCAATTGTCGCGGAACACACTTCGACCCCGAACTCACCGATGCATTCCTGACTCTCGATTTCTCGGCCTACGACGCCATGCTCGCACGCGACCAGGCCGACACCCAGACTCAACCCACCAGCGAGCCTCGCACACGCGATCGTGCCGCCTGAACAGCCTCCATCAACCCATCACGGGGCCGCTTCCACACGGTATGAACCGGGAATGCGTTTCCACCCGCGCACGCCACCGCTGGCGTTGGGCAAAGGCTCGATCATGATCGACCGATACTGCGTCACGCTATTGAGTCTGGCTCGACTCGTGATCTTGACCCGATCCCACGCATCATCGGTCAGGTTTCCATCATCCGGATCGCGATACGACACCGAGATCATGACTCCACGCAGATTCGTCTCGGGCACCCACACGCCCGCACCCATCGAGCGCGGATCTACCTTCCCCTCCACGATGAGCCCGATGACGCGTTCGAGAGCGCTGACAGCGCCAGTGTCAGCCCGCGCCACGTCCGCCGCGATGCTCTGACGCTCCAGTTGCGCACGGGCCGCAAGCGCCGACCCGACCCCAATCGTCACGACCATCATCGACACGCCCAGCACGAGCAGGTACACACTCCCGCGCCGTGATCGCACTCGACAGGCTTCTTTTGGGCAAGCACGCATCGTCACGGCATGCTCCTTGTCGAAGCCTCGGCCTCCACCCGAATCGCATCGAGCGCGAACACCAGTTTCTTCCCGCGCATCACCTCGACACGAATCACCTTGGACGAAGGCACCAGGCCCGAGAGCACGCTCGACCCTCTGGCCACGCTCACGCGTCGTGTCAGCCCCCACCCCCACTCGATTGTCTTGCCATCACGCGTGATCGGAGGCGTGCTTGTCCAGCCGTGGTAATGGTCGATCGTGGTGTACGCAGCACGGCTCGTGCTGCCGTTGGGTGAAAAGGGGCTAAAATTCGTCCCGGAATTGCCATACTCCACCTGCATGATCTCCGCCATCAGATCCTGCGCCAGCAGCACAGCACGCTCCTGATCCTCAGCCATCTGCCGCACCGTCACCGTCGCGCCCACTGTGTTGAGCGACGCGCCCAGCAGCACCGACACCACCGCCAGGGCAATAGTCGTCTCGGCCAGCGACATGGCACGTGCCCAGAGCTTCACTCCACACCTCCAACCCGAACCTCGACCCAGTCGTATTCCACGCGAAAATCCGTCCCGCTCACAGCGAGCGACCCATTCGCCAGAAGCCCAAGCTTTGTCGAATAACTCGGCTGCCCCACCAGCACGCCATCGATGATGAGCCTCACACGTTTTGCACCTGGCAACAGCACCATACTGACTTCATGCACGCCCCCGCCAACCGTCTGCGAAATCAGTGTCGATGTGGAAAGCAACCCGATCTGGTTGATTTGCACTCGGGTCTGGCTCGAACTCATACGCCGAACGATCAGTTCCAACTCAACATGACCCAGAGCCGAGCAGTCCCCCACCAGTTTCAAACTCGCGCTTCTGTCGTCTCGCGTAATCAGCACGCGTGTCGAGACGATCGTCGGCTCAGTAAACTTCCAGCGGCTCCGCAGGCTCAGCGTACCCGAGCACGCCCACACCCCGCCACTGATATTGCCGTTCCCAATACTCCCGCTTGTCACTTGCCAGTCGGTCCCACTTTCGCGGTCCCAGTCAACGTTCTGAGGTAGGGAGTCAAAATCCGCCCGCACCCATCCACTCAGCACCGGAGGCTCGGCATGAATCGGCACTTCCCGCGACACCGGCTCGTGCCCGTTCAACTTCACCTCGACCCGCGCCCCCTTGACCACCGGATGAGTCGTCCCCGTCAGGGCTACATGCCCAGATTGTCCTGTCGTCAATTCCACCGCGAGCGAATCGACTCCACCGAGAAATTCGCTCACTGTTCCGTTCTGCGAGCGAATGATCTGCCCGCCCGAGAGTCCGACCCAGCCATACACAATCTCCTCAGGCTGTCCGTTCCCGGTTCGATCTGGCACGAGCAGACGAATCGCTGTCGTACCCGAGACACTCACACGCATTGCCTCAGTGATATCCAGCAGCATTCGATCCATCTGCTGCGTCGCTCGCGATGCACGTTCAGATGATTCCTTCGGCAGCGCCCCGGCCGCAACCATCACCGCCGACGAAAGCGCAGACAGAATAATTGCCGTAATTGCCAGCGAAGCGACCATTTCGATCAGCGTCATGCCTCGCCAACTCTTCATCACACGTCTTCCTCATCAGGCACACGCTCCACGTGCCCGCTAGTTCACCACAATGCCATTCGATGTATTGATATTGATGGTCCTCTTGGCGGTCCCTGATTGCAAAACAATCGTTCCTGCAGTCTGCACCACTCCGTAGTGATCGATCACGACCTGTGACGAGCCACCAAAGTTCGCACTGACGACCTTCACACGATAAGGCTTGGCTGACAGTGTGACCGCTTCAACCGTAATTCCATTGAGCACCAGTTGCACTCGATTGTTCTGGGCATCGGTCTGGAACAAGACCTGCTTGGACGACCCGCGTGACAGTGTCCGGCCGTGATCGATCATCCGCGCAACACGCTTGGCCGCTTGATCGGCGGCGCTGTTCTCGTGCGCCGAACTGAACCGCGGCAAGGCAATCGCACCCAGCACGGCCACAATCGCAAGCACCACAACAAGTTCGAGAAGTGAAAAACCACGACCCGAATGTCTCCGGATCGCAGTCAGAAAGGATGTCATACCTTGTGATTCAATAATCCGCATACGGAGTGCCCGCAGCGTCCTTCTCACTACTGGCCAGGTTCGCCGAGATCTCGCCGGTCGTCTGGTTGTACAGCCATGCCGCTGTACCGCCCGCCGTGCCGACCACCGCGTTCGAACCCTTGTTCGACCCGACCTTGATCTTCGGAATCCCGCGCAGGTAAGGCCCATACAGGAACTCTTCGGTCTTGGTCGCGTTGGCAGTTCCCGCAAGATTCGTGAAGGTCGTCAACTGATTCTCGAAGGCCGCAACCGTCGGAAACACGCCCTGGTGCTCCGTTTCGTACAGTGCGATCGCATTGCGAAGCACTGCAAGATCGGCCACAAGAGCAGAGTCGGCCGCGCCCGACGCGCCACGACTCATGCGCGGAATCGCAATCGCGCCGATAATGCCCAGAATCACCACCACCACCACCAGTTCGATCAGACTGAATCCACGTACCGTTCTCTTCATCGCAGTCTCCATCGCATTCCTCCCTGGAATCGAATCCCCTTAGATCACAGACCATTCAAATGGCCCGCCACTCAATCCATCGTCGACTCACCTCTCCAACTTCACTCTGTCTCGCTCGACTTTTTCAAATTTCCTGCTACAGGGAGCGATAACGTGTACTCACGTCCCCCGATGCGCACCGTCGCCGACCGCGCAGTCACCCCCACAAGCGTCATGCCATCACGCGTTTCGCCGACCGACAGCGTCTTGCCATCGAGCACCGCTATGCCCCCACTGCCGCGAGTCACCACCGCTGTCAAGGCCGGCACACGCTGCGTGCGCGGTTCGTCGCGCGGCCCCCCCGCCTTGGCCTCCACCGCCACCGGGGCCGCCACTCGCTCTCCCGCCAGTGCCGCCTGAAGTTGCTTCATCGCCTCAGGGTTAAACGCATCAAACGACGGATCGCCCTGTTTCATCGCATCAAGCACTTCCGCCTCGATTGTCGCCTTGACCAGTTGTGTCGCTCTTGCCTCGAGCTTCGACAGATCGAGATGCTCGCGTACCGTCTCCATAACCGAGGCGGCCGACGCACTCGCAGGACCAGGCAGCAGCACCAGGCGATCAACACCCACCGCTGCCACGCCGAGCACCGCAACACCAACAAAACCCTTTTGTCGTCTC
Source organism: Phycisphaeraceae bacterium (assembly GCA_019636795.1). Taxonomy (NCBI): domain Bacteria; kingdom Pseudomonadati; phylum Planctomycetota; class Phycisphaerae; order Phycisphaerales; family Phycisphaeraceae; species Phycisphaeraceae bacterium. The sequence goes on along the minus strand of JAHBWW010000006.1, from coordinate 253,716 downwards.
GTCATCCCCATGCGTTTCACCGGTCAATTCTTCGACCGCACACGCAACCCACTTCTGGGGATTGACCGTTACCAACCGCTATCGGCCCGACACAAACCACACAAGCTCCAGCTCGAACCGACCCGCCCCATCTTCTCCCCCTCGGCTCAACTGCATCGCACGCACCGCAACCGCACGATCCGCATCCCTTGCCTCATTGAGAAAACGCGCAACGTCCAGATATCTTCCGACTCCGCGCAGGCTGATCGACACTCGCGCCGGCGAACCACCTTCCTCAGCCTTTCCCGGATTCATGGAGTCGATCACCAACCCGTGGTCCTCGGCGAGCAGCCCCAGCTCCGTCAACTTATCAGTCAACTGCGAGGCACTTCGCAACGTCACCGTCTCGGCCTCGATGTGCCTGTCAACCGTCGCCAGTGCCAGCGCAAGCTGCATCGTCACACGCTCGTATTCCTCAACTTCGCTTGAGAGCGACGCCACCTGATCCTGATACATCGCGTGCTCGGCCCGCGCGCTCAACCAAGGCCGAACCCCAAGCCCATACACTGCCGCCACCAGCACTGCACACGCCACCACTCCCCCGACATCGGTCATCCACCGCGATTCACGCCCCATCATCGCAGCGCCTCCGATTGTGCTCGATGTCCCGCAAGTTCAAACGTTAACTCGAATCGCGTGCCGAGCATCCCAATCCCTTCCACACGCCGCGTCCCGCCGAGCACAATCGACTCGAACAGCCCGCTCCGTGCGGTCTCATCGACAAACGCCGAAACTTTCTCCTGACTCTCACTCACACCGACGACCACGATCACGAACCGCGACCGACCCGACTCCATGCGCATCGTCACGGTTTCAAGCCGCGTCGCGGTACCGCACCAACTCCCGAGCAGATCGAGCACTCCCGACCAGTCCGGCTGCCTCGCCACGCGCCGCAGCACCTGCACTTGCACCTCACGCTCCGAGAGCGACATCTCCTGTGCTTCGGCCACGACCGCAAGCCTCCCGATCTCTTCTTCCAACCGCGACGCCTCAACGCGCAGTTCATGCGATTGCACCCGTGTTCCCTGCGCCCATGCAATTGCTCCGCCAGCCACTGCGACCGCCGCGCTCATGGCCATGGTCCATCGGTTCCGTCGCAGTCGCGTTTCTCGCTCCATCACACGCCGCGGCGCAAGCAGATTGATCGCCGTCATGTGTTCCCCCCACCCCACTGCGCAAGCCCGCACGCCGTCACGAACATCGGGTCCGCGCCGTGTGTCGCCGCTTGACCAACGACTTCCATCAACTCCAAAGGCTTGCAGATCCCGATCGCGCCGAGCCGATCCTCAATCACCCTCATCATCCGCCCAACACCAGCACCACCGCCCGCAACCCAGGTCCGCGCCACATCCGACCCGCCAAACCGGCGCGTCAGGTACACCAGCGTCTTTTCGATCTCGCGTGAGATTTCCAGCCCGAGATTCCCTACTGATCCCTCGACACGCCTCACCCATCGCGCAGTACACGCGTTGACCGGCTTCTCACTCTCAAGCACCAACCGTTCAAATGCCATCACTCGATCACACTCGACGTTGGCCAGCAACGCCGACGCAGATTCAAGCCCGCGTCCTTCGAGCGATCGCACAAACACCAATTCGCCACACATCCAGGCTGAGAGTTCGGTCGAACCCCACCCGATATCCGCAACCAGCATCAACCCCGCAGCCTGGGCCTTCATGCTGCACGCACGCACGATCGCCCCCTGACGAACGTCCACCGCCACAACATCCAGACCCGCGCGCGCCAGAGGCTCGGCCCACGCTTCGCTCACACTGTTCGGACACGACACAACCAGCATCGCGCTCGTCGGTGGCGTCCGCATCGCAGGCGGTATCGCCCACCACGACGCAACATACTCATCATTCTTCCAGCGCGCAAGCCTCGCCACTTCGCCACGCACAAGCCTTTCAACCGGAGCACTCGACGCCAGCACGGGCAACTCAATCTCGTCGATCCGTGCTTCGGTCATGCACGCTCCAACGACCACCGGATGCCGGTCGAAACCCTTGCGTTCGAGCGCATCGGCAATCAACTCAGCGTCATCCCCGATCACGCCCTGCCCATCGCGACGACGCATCGATGCAAGGCGAACGATCCGCCCCTGCCCATCACGCTGGGCAACCTTCACGCGCCCGCGACCAATGTCCAGCCCGATCTGATGCCCACGCGACATTATTTCCCACCGCCCTGCTGTGTCATCGACGTCAGATCAAACAATGGCAGGAACATGCTGATCGCCACAAATCCCACCACCACGCCCAGCACCACCAGAATCACCGGCTCGACAATGCTCGACAACGAACGCACCACCACCTCGTTGTCCTCATCCATGAACTCGGCAAGACTCGTCATCACGCTCGCAAGCCGACCAGATTTCTCACCATTCCCGATCGATTCCGACACCGACACCGGTACCAGCGCATCACCTTCGAACGCACTGCTCAGCGTTTCACCCTGCGACACCTTCTCAGCTGCACCCTCGAGCAGCGCGCAAAAATGCCGGCTCTGCACCGACGCCCGCGTCAACTCCAGTGCCTCGAGCAACGGCACCCGCGCCTCAATAAGCACCCCAAGCAACCTGACCATCCGTGCCACCACCAGACTGATCGCAATCTTTCCGATTCCCGGCGTGCGCAGCAGCACCTTCTCGGCTCGCTCACGACCCTTATCCGTGCCAATCGCTCGCCACGCCACAAAACCCCCGATTCCAATTGCCGGAATAATTCCCATCCAATATGTTCGCATGAAATCGCTGACCGTCATCAGCAGCTGCGTCGTCGCGGGCAGCGGCGCATCGAGCGCCTCAAACATCTCGGTAAATCGTGGCAGCACAAACGTCATCATCAAGACAATCACCGATACCGACACCACAATCAGCAGCAGCGGATACACCATCGACCCGATCACCGACGACACCAGTTTCTCCTGCTGTCGCGCCAGCCCCGCGAGACGCTCAAGCATCCCCTCCATCCCGCCGCCCGTCTCGCCAGCGTGTACCAGGCTGCACGACACCGTGTCGAACAATTCTGGATGCGCGCCCATTGCCTCAGATAAACTCGCGCCCTCTTCCACCCTCGAACGCACCGCGCCGATTGTCTGCCGTACCTTCTGGTCCTTGACCTGCCGCTCAACCGCAGCAAGCGCGTCCACAACCGTCGTACCCGTCGCGATCAGAAGCGACATCTGCCTCGTCACCATCGCCAGAGCGCGCAGCCTCTTGACCGATGGCAGCCGCATCTTCCCACGCGCACGCCCTGCCGAAAACTCCTGCACCGACGACACAAACATTCCCTGTGAGCGAAGTTTCTCCGTGGCCTCCGTTTCGCTGCCGGCCTCAACTGACCCACGCACAACCTTTCCCGCTCGATCAAACGCCTCGAACACAAACTTCATGCCGCACCTCGCTTCTGAGGCACTGGTCCGGTTTCAACCTCCTCATCCGAGTGCGTCACGCGCACAATTTCTTCGAGGCTCGTCTTGCCCTCCACCGCAGCCGCGATTCCCTCATCACGCAACGACAGCGCGCCAAACTCTCGCAACTTCTCTCGTATCTCGTGCGTCGGCGCGGCCCGATAGATCATCCGCCGAATCGCCGGCGTCACTTCCATCACCTCATACACCCCGAAGCGCCCCTTGAACCCCGTGTCATGGCACTGCGTACACCCGCTCCCCTTCTTGAACGCACGCCCCTCCAGTTCCGGCCTCCCGAGATCCTCAATCAGCAGCGGCGGCGGATAGTACTTCGTCACGCACGACCCACAGATCGAACGCGCAAGACGCTGTGCCACCGCACCCAGCAACGCCGCCGAGAGCAGATACGGCTCAACACCCATATCTACCAGCCTCGCCACCGCACCCGGCGCATCATTCGTGTGCAGCGTCGCCAGCACCAGGTGCCCCGTCAACGCCGCCTGCACCGCAACACGCGCCGTCTCTTCGTCTCGAATTTCTCCGACCATGATGACATCCGGGTCCTGCCGCAGAATGCTCCGCAGCGCGCGCGCAAACGTCATCCCAATCGCATCCTGCACCTGAATCTGGTTCACCAGATCAAGCTGATACTCCACAGGATCTTCGACCGTCACGATGTTGCGCTCCGGGCTGCGCAGCAGATCCAGCGCCGAATACAGCGTCGTCGTCTTGCCGCTACCCGTCGGGCCTGTCACCAGAATCAACCCGTGAGGCTGCCGAAGCACACGCCTGAACGCATCCAGCGCATCAATCCGAAACCCCAGATCTTCCAGCCGAACGTGTAAATTCTCCTTGTCCAGAATGCGAATCACCAACTTCTCGCCCAGCAGCGTCGGCATGCTCGACACACGCAGATCGATCTCGCGCGCTTCAGCGACAATCCGCACGCGCCCTTCCTGCGGCAGCCTCTTCTCCGCAATGTCCATTTTCCCGATCACCTTCACACGCGACACAATCGCCTGATGCATTCCGATCGGAGGTTTCATCAGATCGCGCAGCAACCCATCCACTCGATACCGAACCAGCGTTCCGCGCTTGTTCGGCTCAATGTGAATGTCACTCGCCTTGTCACGCACCGCTGTCAGGAGCGCAATGTTCACAAGATTGACAATCGGGCTGCCCTCGACCAGTCGATCGAGGTCCGTCGCCGAGTGCTCATCAACCCGCTCACGCTCGACAACCTCAACATCTGTCTCCGAGAGTGACGTCAGAAACTCGTCAACGTCGATGTCCCCGTGCGCATACTTGCGTATGTAATCCAGCACATCCTGTTCGAGTGCCAGTACCGGCCTGATCGTGAGTCCCGTCAACTTCCGCAGGCGATCAATCGCGGGCAGACTCTGCGGATCGACCATCGCAACCGTCAGCACATCCCGCAGCCGAAACATCGGGATGCACCGCAGCCGCTCTGCTTCCTCTGCTCCGATCAGTTCAAGCAATCCCGGGTCAAGCAAACCGTGCCGCAGCCGGCACCCGCGCACCCCATGGCTCTGCGCCAGCGCATTGAGCAATACCGTCGGCGAAACCAACCCCTGCTCAACCAGCAACTCCCCGACACGCCGCCCGGTTGAACGCTGCTCGGCCAGCGCCCGGTCAAGCTGCTCCTCAGTGACCGCGCCCTCGCTGATCAGAATCTCGCCAATGCGCTTCGGCCGACCACTCACACTCAAACCCTCACTTCATCACGTCACACAAGCCTCCCGCACTGGCGAGATCGGCTTACACACGTCCAAATCAGCATCAGAGAAAACTCCGCACCGCCATCGACGCGTCGTCATAGAACTCGAAGAGATCCGAAACTTCCGTCAACTCGAAGGTCTCTCGCATTGTGTCGCAGGCTCCGCACAACTTCAGGCTCCGCCCGCCACTGCCGACTTCCTCACCAGCCTCGACAAGCGCCAACAACCCCGCGCTATCCACATACGGAATCGCCGAGGCATCGATCACAAGTCTCCCAAGGCTTGCCTCCATCCCGGCGCGCAGACTCGACGTGAACGCGAGCACATCTTCCCCCGCCAATGGTCCCTCAGGTCTCAGCACCAGCACCGCTCCATGTCGCCTTTGTTCGATCTTCATCGCAAAGCCCTCGCTATGCCGCTGCCGCGGTACGCTGTCCCACTGGCAGTCTCACCGTGAAGGTGCTCCCCTTTTCGAGTTCGGACTCCACCGTAATATCTCCACCGTGCAGCCTCGCCACTTCGCGTGCCAGCGTCAGACCAAGACCCGTTCCCTCGATCTCCCCAAGCCGCACGTCTGTCGACCGATAGAAACGCTCGAAGATCCGCTCGATCTCCGACGGGTCAATCCCGATCCCCGTATCCGCAACCTTCACGATCAACCAACCAGCCTCCTCCACTACCTCCAACATCACAACGCCACCACGCGGCGTGTACTTCGTCGCATTCCCCAACAAATTGTGCAGCAGCACCGACAACTTCTCCCGATCGCCGAACATCACCGGCAACTTCGGTGGCAGCACGAAGCTCAAGCTGATCCCCTTTTCCGTCGCCGCTGCCTCGTAATCCGCACGCAGATCCTCGAAGATCGCATCGAGCCTCACATCTCCAGGCCTCAACTGCAATGACCCCGACTCGATCTCGGTCATCGACAGCATGTCTGCCACCACACGCTCCAGCCGCCGCGACTCCTGATTAATGACATTCAGACATTGTTCACGCCGCTTCGCATCGTCTTCTCCTGCTTCGACCGCTTCCTCCACATACAACCTGATATTCGTCAGAGGCGTTCTCAGCTCATGCACCGTGTGCGCCACCAGATTCTTTCTCGCTTCTTCCGCTGCGCGCTGCTGAGTCACATCCTCCACGATCACCACCGCGCCACCATCAGATGCCTGGCTCCCTTTTACACTCACACGCAGCCACGTTCCCGACTCTTCGCTCCCTCGACGCAATTCAAAGACTTCTTTGCGCCTGCTCCCGCCCGAGCAAACACGCTCAGTCGCCGAAGCCATGCTCTCATCGCGCATCACCACGCGCACGCCCTGCCCAACACTTTCGCTCCGATTGATCCCAAGCAACACCCCCGCCGCGCCGTTCATCATCTCCAGCAAGCCATCGCGCCCGAACACCATCACCCCGCTCCACATCGCATCAAGCGCGCCTTGCAGCCCTTCAGCCGAACTCCTCTCTTCGCCCTCGACCCGCGCGAGTGCCTCTGCCGCTTCGATTGCCTCTATGCGATCGCGCTCGGCAAGCAATGCGTTGTACGCCGCACCGATCGGCCCCAGCGAATCTGCCACTGACAAGCATGCAACTTCACGAACCCCGCCCGCATACGCCCGCAGCGACGAACTCACCGCATCAGTCGCACGTCCACGCTGCATGACCCGCGCGCCACACACGCCGACCGCAATCGCCCCGCCCACGCACACGCCGATCAACTCGATCGCAATCTCGCCGCTCTCACGCCAGACCCACAGCACACCCGCCGCACCCGCTGCAATCACCGACAAAACGCCGATAACCGTCAGCAGCCTGGCCGCCGACACCGACTCCCGCCGCGATCCCCGGCTTGTACTCATCTCTGCCGGTTCCCCTGCCATTCCGTCCTCCGATAGACCGACTCACATCCCTCATCGGACTATCCCCGTCCCGACTGTGGCAGCATCCACCCGCATGGCACACCATTCGCGTTTCCCCCTACCAGACCAACCCGGAGCACCACCAATGCGCAACAACCGCGCTCTCTTCGCCATTCTCTTCCTCTTTGTATGCACAGCATGCGCTCACCCCGCAACCGTCCGAGAAATCGCACGCATCAAAGGTCAAGGCGAATCAATCCTCCACGGCATCGCCCTCGTCGGCGGCCTCTCCGGCACCGGTGACTCCGGCAAAGATCTCGTCCTCGCACGCCCTCTCGCCCAAACTCTCGCAAACCTCGGCAATCAGATCCCAAACTTCGAAGAACTCCGAAACTCCAAATCCATGGCCCTCGTCATGGTCACCTGCGTCATCCCCGATACCGGGGCAGAAGTCGACGACACCTTCGACATCCAACTCTCCGTCATCAACTCCGCATCCAGCCTCCGAGGCGGAGAACTCTGGGTCGCACCACTCACCGCAGCTGTCCCCGGCGGCGAGGTCTACGCCTTCGCACAAGGCACCATCATCATCGAGGACTCCGCAACCCCCACGGTCGCACGCGTCCGTGGCGGCGCACGCATCGTCCGCCCAATCCGCACCACTCCAGCCGTCACCCACGCCTTCGACCTCATCATCCACAAACACTTCTCAGGCTGGACCGCCGCTTCCCAGGTCGCGAGCCAGATCAATCAGCAATACCTCCTCACCTCCAAGAAACTCTCCGAACCCGTAGCAGTCGTGCTCAACGAACGCGCCATCCGCATCAATATCCCCGAAAACGAACGCGCAAATCCTGCCGCATTTGTCGGCGATGTCCTCAGCGCAGAAATCAACACCACAATGCTCGGGCTCCCCGCGATGGTCGTCGTCAACTCACGCTCGGGCGGCATCGTCGTCACCGGCGATGTCGAAATCAGCCCCGCCATCATCACCCATGGCGGCCTCACCATCACCACCACAACCCCGCCACCCGTCCCGACGCCCGACGCTCCTCTGATCGAGCGGCGCCAGTGGGCTCCGATAACCACCGAAACTTCGCAAACACGCCAGGCACGACTCCAGGATCTTCTCCGCGCCTTCGAACAACTCGACGTCCCATCGCGCGATCAGATCGAAATCCTCCAGATGCTCCACCGCGCCGGAAAACTCCACGCTCGCCTCGTCATCGAGTAAGTCTCTGATCCCTTGCGGGCCTTCGCCTCGATTCAATCGCCGTTCAACCTACAAGCAGGAATCCACTCGATGCTCATCTCCCCCACCAACTCTCTCCCAAACTCTCTGACTTCTTCCCATTCAGCCCCCACGCTCGACAACCAGCGCACCTTTGCCAACATTCTCAACACCGCCAACCGCAGCGCCCCTCAGTCGCAAAGCCTGACAGCACCACAACAGACGACTTTGGCAGACGCGCAAAACGCCGCAGCCCAACTGGTCTCCATCACCTTCGTCGAGCCAATCCTCAAGGAAGCGCGCGAGGCCCGTTCCACCGAGCCCCCCTTCGGCCAGACCCCCGCCGAGCGGCAATTCGGCTCCCTTCTCGACGCTCAGACCGCCCAGCGCATCGTCTCCAACTGGAATCTTCCTCTCGTCGATCGCATCGCACGCGACATCATCGCCCGCTCCGCAGCCTGATCATCGCAGCGATTCGCACGACCAATTCTCTGGCACGCCATGTGCGTCTCTGTTCGCAAACGAGAACGCACACCATGCCTGAAACTCATTCCGAAACAGCCGCAACCATCGCTCGCATCCTCGCCGATCTCATCGCCGAGCACGAGACCCTTCTCCAGGCCGCTCGCGCTCATCGCGCAGCACTCGCCCGCGCCGATCGCGCAGCAATTGCCGAGGCCATCCGCGCACAAGCCGACTCCATCGAGCGCATCCGCGATCTCGACACGCTCCGCCGCAATACCTTCGGCCAGACCATCTCCGTTCTCGATCTCGCTGCCACGCTCCCCGATGCCCCGCGCCGCCGCGTGCTCGAACTCGCCGCACGTCTACGCGAAATCATTCAGAGCGTCCGCGATGAGCAAAACATTGTGGCCATCGCAAGCCAGTCCCTCCTCGCGCACATGGAAGGCATGCTCCAGCAAGTCGCCGCACGCCTCAACCACGCCGGAACCTATGGCCGCCTCGGTCGCGTTGATGCATGCTCCACAGTTGTCTCGGGCATCGATCTCACAAGGTAACACACCATGAGCCTCACCGGCGCCATCCAGATCGCACGCTCCGCGCTGACCACCAGCCAACTCAACCTTCAGGTGGCGTCGCAGAATCTCGCGAACATCGCCAACCCTCACTACACCCGACAGACCGCACTCCTCGAAGGTGTTCGTGGCCAGGCATCCGACCGTTTCATGCCCGGGCGCGGCGTGCAGATTCGCGCCATTCAGCGACAGGTCGATAACGCCCTCCAGGCCCGCCTCCGTAACGGCATCGCCGAGGAGCAAGCCGCCGCACAACGCCTCAACGTGGCCTCGCAACTCGAATCCGTCCTCAGCGAACTCACCGGCTTCGACCTCTCGACTCAACTCAATGACTTCTTTTCCGCCTGGTCCGACGCTGCAAACCTCATCAACTCCAGCGCAGTCGTCATCGAACAAGGCGACCGCGTCGCGTCCTTCATCCGCTCGATGCGCTCCGACCTTTCTGCCCTGCGCGAGCAGATCGAATCCAACATCGACGCCAACATCGCACAAGCCGACGCCATCATTTCCGAGATCGCAAGTGTCAACGCCGCCATCGCAGCGTCTGGCCCTTCCAACGCGTCCGCAAACCCGCTCCGCGACCGCCGCGACGAACTCGTCAATCAACTCTCATCCATGATGAATGTCTCTGTCGTTGAAGACGCGCAGGGCAACTACGACGTCTTCGTCGGATCCACGCCGGTTGTCCTCGGCGGGCTCTCCAGAGGCCTCGAAATCGAACGCGTCCCCGATGGCGACCAACTCTCCGTCCGCGTTCGAGTGCGCGACGATCAATCACCCATCGCCATCACCTCCGGCTCCATCGGCGGCCTCCTCGAAACACGAAACTCCGTCATCGATACCACCATTGCTCGACTCGACACCCTCTCCTCGCAGCTCATTTTCGAAGTCAACAAACTCCACAGCACAGGCGCCTCCGACCCCGGCCTTCGTTCAATCACCGCCGCGTTCCAGGTCCTGCCTTCCGACCTCGCAACACCATTCAACAGCCCAAGCAACACCACCTTCGCCGGCAACCCCTTCGCACCCAAGAACGGCGGTTTCTTCGTCGAAGTCAAAAACTCCACCACCGGCGCAACCCAACGCGTCCGCATCAATGTCGATCTCGACGGCCTCAATGCCTCGGGAATGCCCGGCACCGAAGATGACGCAACCCCCGCGAGCATCGCAACATCGCTCAACAACATCAACGGCCTCTCCGCCTCCTTCGGGCCTGACGGCAAACTCAGGATCGCCGCCGCACCAGGTCTCGAATTCCGCTTCGCTGACGATTCTTCAGGCGTTCTTGCCTCCCTCGGCGTCAACGCTTACTTCACCGGTTCCGATGCACGCTCCATCTCCGTCAATCCCGATCTCGTTGCCAACCCATCTCGCCTCACTCTCGGCAGCATCGAGAACAACGTCTTCGTTCAGAACGGCACCGCCCTCGCCATCGTCGATCTCCAGAACACCAAACTCGGCGCTCTCAACGGCTTCTCACTCCAGGGGCATTGGGCACAGTCCGTCCAGAACGTCGCTGTCGAGTCCTCGTCCACCGAAACCCTCGCCTACGCAAAATCCGTCGTCCGCCAGAGCCTCGAGGCTCAACGCGCCAGCGTCTCGGGCGTCAGCGCCGACGAAGAGTCCATCAATCTCATCAACTCACAGCAGCAGTACGAAGCCGCCGCGCGAGTCATCTCGCTCGCCGATGAAATGCTCCGCACACTCATGTCACTCGTCTGATCGAGGCACACCATGACCAGTTTTCCCGTTGGATTCAACCGCGCACCGACTCTCATGACCTCCCAGTCATCCCTCGCGCGCCTCAACTCGACCAACCTCGCACTCTATCGCCTGAGCGACCAACTCTCCTCAGGCCTGGCAATCTCACGCCCCGGCGACGACCCCGTCAAGGCAACCTCCATCGCCCTCCTCGACTCGCGTATCGAACTTTCCACACGCCGCATCTCCAACCTCTCCTACGCCACCGACTCCCTCGACACGCTCGACCTCGCGCTCGGTGAAGCCACAGACCTTCTCAACGAAGCCAAGTCCCTCGGCCTCGAACAGATCAACACCGGTTCCTCACCAACCGAACGCGCCAATCAGGCAATCGTCATTCAATCACTCATCGACTCTCTCCACCGCGTCTCCAACCGCCAATCTATCGTCGGGCATGTCTTCGGAGGCTCGCGCCCCGGCAATGCACCAGTCGAAGCCTTCGGTGCCGCATTTCGATTCACCGGCCAACGCGGCGGACTCCACACCGACCTCGGCCCGCTCCGCTCAATCCCCATCACCCTCGGCGCCAACAACATCATCGGCTCAACCTCCGCACGCGTCGCGGGCGATGTCGAACTCGACCCTGCGCTCGACCGCGACACGCGCATCGTCGATCTTCGCGGCGCACGAGGCCTCGGCGTCCAACTCGGCACCTTCCTCGCAACCTTCGAAAACCTCGAACCAATCCAGATCGATATCGCCGACGCAGACACCGTCGGAAACGTCATCGACCGCATCACCGCATCCATTCGCCAGTACGAATCGGCAAACAACATCACCATCCTCGGGCCCGACGGCATCTACCTCGACGGCACCAGCATCGCCATCGACATCCAGGCAGGCGAACTCACATTCTCCGACCCCCTCGGCGGCGTCACCGGGCAAGACCTTGGCCTCGCCACCGCACCAAACACGCCATTCGAACCCGGTCGATCACACTCCACAAGCCTCAGCCCTCGTCTCGCATGGAACACCCCCGTCAGCGCACTTCAGGCACTCGCAACCCCGCTCGGTTCCATCCGCATCAACAATAACGCAGGCACCGCCATCGTCGACCTTTCCAACGCAAACACACTCGAAGACATCCGAACCCTCATCGAAGGCACAAACCTCGGCGTTCGTGTCGAAATCAACGACGATGGCACCGCCATCAACGTCGTCTCCGAAATCTCCGGAGGACGCGCTCACGCTCTGTCCATCGCCGAAGTTAGCGGCAACACCGCACAAGCACTCGGCATCCGCTCACTCCTTCCATCAACCCAACTCTCACACTTCAACGACGGGCGCGGCGTTCAAATCGTCCACGGGCAGATCGACCCAATCTCAGGCCTCTACGACCAGGCACGCAACGTCGACTTCACCATCACTCTCGGCGACGGTTTCGAAATCCCCATCGACCTCCGACCCGACGACATCCTCACCGTCGAGTCATTCCTCAACGCTGTCAACACGCAGGCCGACGCTGCCCTCACTCTCGCCGGACGCCCGACGACTCAGTTCCAGGCCTCACTCAACCCCACCACCAACGGCATCCTCTTCACGCAAGCCCCCGGCCTCGCGGGTAGCGCTATCACCGTCACCGCACGCAACAACTCAACCGCCGCAGACCAACTCGGCCTCCTCAACTCAAACTACGACCCCACCACCGGCTCTCTCCTCAGTCAGGACCGCGCCACCGTACGCCCAGACAACGTCTTCACACATCTCATCGATCTGCGCCATGCCCTCGAAACCAACGACCTGTCTGGCATCCAGATTGCGACAGACAAACTCGACGAATCGCTCGGCAGACTTGTAGAAACCCGTGCCTTCGTCGCCGGATACGCACGCAGAGTCTCAGACGAAACCGCGCGTGAGGAGGACCGTCAAGTGCTCGATCAGCAGATGCGAAGCCAACTCCGCGACCTCGACTTCGCACAGGCCGCAACACGCTACTCACAGCTTCAGACTCAACTTCAGGCCGGCCTCCAGGTCACCGCTCAACTCTCTCGCCTCTCGCTTCTCGATTTCCTCGGTTAACCACACTTCGGACTTCCTTGGCCAACCGCCAGGCAAGCCCATTCAAGTCAGCCGTCCGCGCACATCAAGGCCCGTGCGCGGTGACAGGAGGTCATCCGACGTGGAGCGTCGGGGCCGAAAGGCAAGCAGGGGCCGCAGAATTGGAGAGCACAATGGAAGTGCCGACCACACGGTTTGGGGTGATTGAAGTCGCGGAGGACCGCATCATCACCTTCGCAAAAGGTCTCCTCGGGTTCTCGGAACACGCACGATACTGCCTCCTCGAACCCGGAGATGACGCCTGTTTCTTCTGGCTCCAGTCAATCGACCAGCCAGACCTCGCGTTCGTCGTCACAGATCCTTCCTTCTTTATCCGTGACTACGCCGTCCCCATCCGCGAGGATCAGGCCCAGGCCATCGGGATCAAAAACCTCGAAGAGGCTCAGGTCTTCGTCATCGTCAACAAAGTCGGTGACCAACTCACCGGCAACCTCCAGGGGCCTCTCATCATCGACACCGTCTCTCGCAGCGGGCAGCAGATCGTCCTCGCCGACAAGCGATGGACCACCCGCGAGCCGCTCATCCGCGTCAACACTGGCGCAAGACTCGCCTCCGCGTCGTGATTTCTCCGTTCGTCCGTTTTACCTTTCCGCTCGGGCATGCGCAAAAAACGCGCTTCGTTCCGCCCGCGCACACGGCAATCCCGTGAGACCATTCACCCACTCAAATCCCGCGATCGCTCACAGCGCAGAAAATGCGCCGCGATCCCGCGACCAAGGAGCCGAGAAATGCTGGTCCTTTCAAGACAGCGCGACGAGGCGATCATCATCGGAGACGAGGTCGAAATCACCATCGTCGACATCCGGGGCGACAAAGTTCGCCTCGGGATCTCCGCACCCGCCAGAATCGCCGTACACCGCAAAGAGGTGTACGACGCAATCACCAGGGAAAACGCTCAGGCCGCTTCCATTCGCACTGACGAACTCTCTCAGATCGCAAACCTCATCGGCCCAGGGCCAACCCGAAAGGGAATCCCCGCCGACGGCATCACAGCACCGAATCAAGTCAAAAACACCGCGTGACCATTCATGCACCTCACTCTGGCACGCAACTTGCGTAATCGTTCACTGCTCGACACCATCGGGGTCATCGGGCAACGTTTCCAAGACGCACGTCTTCTCAGTGAAGGCACATTCGTTCGCGTCATTCGCAACTTAGCCTCAATCATGGAGGATTGTCATGGCTAGGATCAACACTAACGTATCAAGCATCATCGCACAAAACAACCTCCGCAGAAGCGGCGTCGAACTTGATCTCAGACTCCAACGCCTCTCAACAGGCATTCGAGTCAACCGCGGCAAGGATGATCCCGCCGGAATGATCATCTCCGAGCGAATCAAGACCGATCTCTCCGGCATCGAGCAGGGGATCCGCAACGGCGAACGCGCATCTTCTGTCATCGCGACCACCGAATCTGCCCTCACCGAGGTCTCCGATCTCCTCAACACCATCAAAGCGCTCATCGTCGAGTCCGCCAACACAGGCGCAAACTCCGCCGAAGAACGCGCAGCAAACCAACTTCAGATCGACTCCGCGATCCAGTCCATCACGCGGATCTCCAACACCGCCAGTTTCGGCGGCCTCAAACTCCTCAACGGATCCCTCGACTACGTCACCAGCGGCGTCTCATCCAGCGCCATCAGCAAGGCTCAGATCTACAGCGCTTCCTTCATCAACAACCAGGCGATCGAAGTCGAAGTCGATGTCGTCGCCTCTGCACAGACCGGCGGACTCTTCCTCAACGGACTCATGGGCGTCGGCTCTCAATACGGCGATGGACACGTCCAGTCCACGACCACCATCCGCATCGAAGGATCGCGCGGCGTACAGGAACTCACATTCTCCAGCGGAACATCCTTCGCTTCCATCGTCACCGCTATCAACGCACGCAAGGAACTCACCGGCGTCTCGGCAGAACTCCTCCCCGGCGGCATCGGATCGGGTATGGTCTTCCGCTCCGCAGAATTCGGTTCCAACGAGTTCGTCTCCGTCACGCGCGTCGGCGGGCCTCCCGCAGCCGAAGATCCCTTCGTCCTCTATAAGATCGCAAACAACAACCCATGGCCCGATATCTCAACCGATATGGACTGGGCAGCACGCATCGCCTCCGGAGACCTTGTCGTCGCAACTCGAGACACCGGACGTGACGTCCAGGCACTCATCAACGGCACCCTCGCAACCGGTCGCGGACTCAATGTCTCTATCAACAGCTCCTCCCTCGGGCTCGAGCTCCTCCTCCACGCCGATCTCGCAATCGACCCCACCGCTGCCCCATCAATCTTCAACATCACCGGCGGCGGATCCCTCTACCAACTTGGGCCCGATATCAACGCCCTTCAGCAGGTCAACGTCGGTGTCCAGTCCGTCGCTGCAGAAAAACTCGGCGGAACACTCTCCAACGGTGCCATGTTCTTCCTCTCGAGTCTCATGAAGGGTCAGTCAAACAGTATCGAGGAATCCATCCGCCGAGGTGACTTCACCACCGCAAGCGACATCCTCGATAACTCCATCGATGAAGTCTCAACCCTCCGAGGTCGCCTCGGTGCATTCGAGCGAAACGTCCTCGAAACCAACGGCCGCTCACTCCAGGCCGCATTCGAGAATCTCACCGCCTCCAACTCTCGCATCAAGGACGCAGACTTCGCATTCGAAACCAGTCAGCTCACCCGTGCACAGATCCTCCAGGCATCTGGCACCACCGTCCTCGGCCTCGCAAATCAGCAGGCACAGCAGGTGCTCCAGCTCCTCGGATGATCCGATAATTCAACAGTGATCCCATTCATTTACGCGGATCACCCTCAACTTCACTGATAACCCCCTGATCGGACCTCCAGCGACCCCGGAAATTCTCTTCCGGGGTCGCTTGTCTACTCAACCCGCCTCTTCTGTTCGCCGATGTCAACTTCGACCCTGAGGTAGGGTCAGCCTTGCGAGTCTGAACCGAACGGATTCGGTTCAGCCAGACAGGGAATGGGCGTTCGGAGGTCTCACGGAAAAAACCGCCAGAGACCAGGCATAGGACCGTGGCTCAGCAAAATCCACGAGTCCGGGGAGTGTTCACGGAGGAAGTCTTGTCATGAGTCGAATCAACACAAATATTCAGTCCATGGTCGCACAGCGCGTTCTCGGCCAAAACAACAACGGCCTCAGCACCGCGCTCCAACGTCTCTCAACCGGTCTTCGCATCAATCGTGGCAAGGACGACCCCGCAGGTCTGATCGCATCCGAAACGCTGCGATCACAAACCCGCGCCATCGGCGCCGCAATCGGCAACGCCGAACGCGCTGATACCGTCGTCAACATCGCTGAAGGCGGCCTTCAGGAAGTCTCATCGCTCCTGACCGAACTTCAGGGCCTCCTCACCGCTTCGGCAAACAAGGCCGGCGTCTCATCCGAGGAACTCGCCGCCAATCAGCTTCAGATCGACTCCATTCTTCAGACCATCGACCGCGTCGCAGGCGCAACCAGCTTCCAGGGGACCAAACTCCTCAACGGGTCCTTCGACTACGACACCACCTCCGTTTCCAGCAACGTCTCCGACTACCGCGTCAACGGCGCAAAGTTCGAGAGCGGCTCGCTCGATGTCTCCGTCATCGTCACCCAGTCCGCTCAGCAGGGCTCACTCTACCTGTCACTCGGCGGCGGAACCCTCGACCTCGGAGGCACCGCAAACGTCACCAGCTCCTTCACCATCGAAATCGCTGGCGCGCTCGGTTCACGCGAACTCACCTTCTCGTCCGGACAGACTCTCGCTCAGATGGTCGCTGCTATCAATACCTTCTCCGACGTCACGGGTGTCGTTGCTGACACATCCACCGTTACCGGGTCTGCCGCAACCGGTATTACCCTCCGCTCTCGTAACTACGGCTCCGATCAGTTCGTCTCACTCCGTGTGACCGACAACGGCTCCATCGGCACCGACGACAGCATCGGCATCTACACCTTTGAAGCAAACGACACCAACACCGTCGACACCAACACCTTGGTCACCTTCGAGTCAACCTCGGCAGCAAACGGGTTCAAGGACGCCGGGCTCGACATCAACGGAACCATCAACGGCGTCGCCGCGACCGGCAAGGGACGCTCCATCAGCATCAACACTGACTACCTCGACATCGAAATGACTCTCGATGCCAGCGGCAGCCAGACTCTGGGCGCAATCTCCGCACTCACCATTCAGGGGGGCGGTGCAGACTTCATGCTCGCCCCGGATGTCGATATCTCCGGAAAGGTCTCTCTCGGCGTCGCCAATATCGCGTCCCGCAAGCTCGGCGACTCCTCCAGCGGCTTCCTCAACGAACTTGGCAGCGGCAAGACATTCGACGTCACCCGCACCGCCAGCCTCTCCACCGCTCAGGAGATCGTCGACAAGTCCATCAAGCAGGTCTCGTCGCTCCGGGGACGCCTCGGTGCATTCCAGACCAACGTTGTCGGTGCAACGATCCGAAGCCTCGGCGTCGCACTCGAGAACACCGCCG
Organism: Phycisphaeraceae bacterium; assembly: GCA_019636795.1. Lineage (NCBI taxonomy): Bacteria > Pseudomonadati > Planctomycetota > Phycisphaerae > Phycisphaerales > Phycisphaeraceae > Phycisphaeraceae bacterium. Next base: position 236,100 of record JAHBWW010000006.1, on the reverse strand, counting down.
CCGCAGAGTCCGTCATCCGTGACACCGACTTTGCCAAGGAAACTGCGTCCTTGACCAGGAACCAGATCCTCGTCCAGGCCGCAACCAACACCCTCTCGCTGGCAAACAGCCAGCCGCAGTCGGTGCTCCAGTTGCTCGGCTAACCCGAACAACTCGTCCGAACCCCAAAGCCCAGGGACTCCCCTCCCTGGGCTTTTTTCTTGCGCCTGTTCCATTACTCAGGCATTTACCTCTATCATTGCTCGCCTTTGACAGATTCACCACGATCTGCCATGATGTTGTGGCAATGTCTGCACTACCCCACTATCCCAAGCGTGCTCCCTCACGAAAGCAAACCCAATGATCTGCCCCTACTGCAACAGCCACGAGGACAAGGTCATCGACTCCCGCGCTACCGAAGCAGGCCAGACCATCCGCAGACGCAGGCAGTGCCTCAAGTGTGACCGACGCTACACCACCTACGAGCGCGTCGAGGCCGCCAGTCGCCTCACCGTCATCAAAAAGGACGGCAGCCGCGTCGCCTTCAGCCTCGAAAACGTCCTCTCAGGAATCAAAGCCGCCTGTGGCAAGCGCCCAGTCCCCGAAGACATCAAGCAGCGCATCGCCGAAGAGACCGAAGAGGAACTTCACGCAGAGTTCGATCGCGAAGTCTCCAGCACCATCATCGGCGAACGCGTCATGGCAAAACTCCGCGCCATCGATGTCGTCAGCTACATCCGCTTCGCCACCGAACACCTCCAACTCAGCACCCTCGACGAAATCCGACGCGAACTCGAAACCCTCCACGCTCGCCCGCCAGATCTCCCAAATCAGGAAGACCTCTTCCCACGACGCTCACGCGCCGAAGAACCTGCCGCAGAACGCTGACCCCACTCTACAATCGTCGGCACACCGATCAGGACCACCTCATGCACACCAAGCACTACGAATCAGCACTCGCAGCATTTGCCGGCCTCCGCGAACAAGGCATTCTCCGCGATGGCATCAGTGTCATGGTCGGTGGCTTCGGACTCTGCGGCATCCCCGAGCACCTCATCCTCGCTTTGCGAGACTCAGGGCTCACCGGCCTCACCTGCATCAGCAACAATGCAGGCGTCGATGACTGGGGACTCGGTCTCCTCCTTCAGACTCAGCAGATCCGCAAGATGATCTCCAGCTACGTCGGCGAAAACGACACCTTCGAAGCACAGTACCTCTCCGGACAACTCGAAGTCGAGTTCAACCCCCAGGGAACCCTCGCCGAACGCATCCGCGCAGGCGGCGCAGGCATTCCCGCCTTCTTCACTGCTACAGGCGTCGGAACCCTCGTCGCCGAAGGAAAAGAAACTCGTCACTTCCTCCGCCCCAGCGACGACACCGCAACATTCAACCGCAGCAAATCCCCCGAAACCACAGGCCAGGCTCGCCAATACGTCATGGAAACCGGCCTCTACGCCGACCTCGCACTCGTCAAGGCATGGAAAGCCGACTCCTTCGGCAACCTCGTCTACCGCAAGACCGCACGCAACTTCAACCCAATGATGGCAACCGCAGCCGCATTCGTCATCGCCGAAGTCGATGAACTCGTCCCGCTCGGCTCGCTCGACCCCGACTCAATCCACACCCCAGGAAACTACGTCGATCGCTTCGTCGTCACACAAAGCGTCAAACGCATCGAACAACGCACCGTTCGCCCCAACTGAATCATGAAACGAAGGCTCTACCGGCGCCGACGTCAACGCTCCAGCCGCGACAACATCCGCCGCGCAGCCATCACCATCGGACTCATCCTCCTCCTTGCCGCAATCGCCCTCCCGCTTATCGACTCATTCAACCGGGCAGGACTCATCGAGCGCGCCTTCGGCTGGCGAGCGATCCGCGACTTCTCCTCACGCGCAGCAACCAGCATCATGAACGATCGCCGCCTGTTGTTCGCAGCCATCGCCGGAATCGTCCTCATCATCATCGGACTACGCGTCCGACGCTAACCTCGCAGCAAATACGGAACTCTCATCCACAGGAACCACCCATGCGACTCATCGCCTACTGCCTCCTGCTCGTCGGCGTCGCCATCATGGGTTGGGGACTACAAACCGCATTCGGCGAACTCATCACCCTCTACAACGACCTCACCAACGACGTCATGAACGCAACCTCCCTCGACGACGAATCCGCAGTACCTGACCGAATGCTCCGCGCAGCACTCTTCGGAGCCGTCGGCTTCGTCCCATTCGTCGTCGGTCTCATCCTGCTTCTCAAGGCCAAACTCGCCCGCCGACGCACGCCCTGAACCATTGACCCCCTGCAACAATCCTCGCCTATCCTGTCACATGCCACTCACACGCGAACAGATCGCTGCACGCGCCGCTGCCGAACTCCGCAATGGTTACATCGTCAACCTCGGCATCGGCATGCCAACCCTCGTCGCCAACTACATCCCCGATGGCATCGACGTCTGGCTTCAATCCGAGAACGGCCTGCTCGGCATCGGGCCATTCCCCACCGAAGCCGAGGTCGACCCCGATCTCATCAACGCCGGCAAGCAAACCGTCACCGCACGCCGCGGCGCATCATACTTCTCCAGCGCCGATTCCTTCGCCATGATCCGAGGCGGGCACATCGACATGTGCATTCTCGGCGCCATGCAGGTCAGCCAGGAAGGCGACATCGCAAACTGGATGATCCCCGGAAAGATGGTCAAAGGCATGGGCGGCGCAATGGATCTCGTCGCAGGCGTCCGCAAAGTCATCGTCACTATGGAGCACAACTCCAAAAAGGGCGAACCAAAAATCGTCCGCGAGTGCTCCCTCCCCCTCACCGGCCGCCGCTGCATCGACATGATCATCACCGAACTCTGCGTTCTCGTTATGGACCCCAGTCAACGCCGATTCCGCCTCACCGAACTCGCCCCAGGCGTCACCACCGCCCAAGTCGTCGAGAAAACCGAAGCGGAACTTCTCACCGACATCAAGCCCCTCATCATCGACCGCTAATTGAGGATCACTCATGCCATGGCGAGTTCAAGGTGAAGTGCAACATGGCGACAACATCGGATCAGAACGCGATCTCTACGTCATCGGCGTCAACAGCTCCGCACAGGCCATGAACATCGCCGCAAAACACGGCCTCAACTGCCGAAAAATCGACCCTGTTCACAATGACGAAATCCCCGAAGACGCCTGGGTCATCACAATCCCCGACGCACCAACACCGACATCCAATCCTCTCGCTATCCTGGCCGCATCATCGCTCATACGCCAACCTGTGCGCACAATCGCCTTGGGCGTGCTTCTCGGATGGCTCATGATTGCTGCCATTTACATCTTCTTGCTCCTGCTCTGGTGGGCCTTGCCTTTCGACTCGTTTCTCTTCTGAGTCCGTCCGCATCCTCCGACAAAAAGAGACCACGCCCAGCGCGCACTGTCTCCGACAGCCGCCAACTGAACGTGATCAGGGAGGAAGTGCAAACGTCATCGACACCATATGTCGAGTATGCCAAGCCCGCGCCTTACCCGGCTGCACGCCAAGGCAAGCGCACCGACCTGTTCGGTATCGCTTCAGGCCTCCCGATCAGGAAGCCCTGAAGATAATCCACATCCAGCAGCCGCACCAGCTGATACTCCATCTCCGTCTCCAGCCGTTCCGCAATCACCTTGATCCCACGCTCCTGCGCCAGCCTGAAGATCCCGTGAATGATCGCAAACTTTCTGCTCGTTGCAGCCTTCTTCACCAGACGCTGGTCCACCTTGATGAAGTCCGGCTCGATTCGATCGATCAGTCCAAGCGGTGCATTCGCCGTCGAAACATCACTCATCCCGATCTTCACCCCCAGCCTCCGATACGTCTGAATCATGGTCCGTAAAAAATCAAGATCCGGCAACTCGTGCGCCACCGACATCTCAAAGATCAATCGCGAAGGATCAAACCCAATTGATTCCGCAACCTTTACTGTGCCCTTGACACAGAACGCCGAGTCGCACACCGCCATCGGAAGGAAGTTCAACACAAAGTGCTCGTGAGGCTCAAGGTGATGCAAACCCTGAATCACCGCCTGCCGACGACACATCGCATCAAGATCAAGCGTGCGCCCATGCGCCTTCGCCGCCGCAATGATCTCCAGCGGGCCCACTTGACGCGCCGACTCATGCGACGATCGCATCAACGCCTTGAACGCAAACACCAACCCCGTTCGCGCATTCACAATCGGCTGATACTCAAACCGCACACTTTCCTTCGCCAGCATCTCCGTCAGCCACGGCGTCTCGAGCCTCAGAAGCAACGTTTCTACCGGCACCGCGCTCCAAGGCTCAAAACGCCCGTCCTCGCCCACCAACACCCCACGCACCGCCTGTCGCCCCTCAGGGCTCAGCGGCTCAAGCACGTCTCGCACAAGATGCAGACAATCCGGACCATCAACGATATACGCCCCCGGAGGCTTCTTCGAAGGACGAAAATGCTCCTCGAAGCGACGCATCAGGTCCGGTATCTGCGTGAACAACGCAATACTCAGACCTTCATGCTTCTCCGCACCCCGCGGCTGTACCTCTCGACGCGATGAGTTTTGTGAACTTCCCATTGCCATGCGATCCTCCGAGGCACGCTGTTCACATGCTCGAAAGTTCTATCGGCGGCAGAAGTTTCACGATGGAGCGACTGCCAACAGAAGAATGAAAACGCCCGGAACATCCGGCTCAAGTTGTCGCTGCTCCTCGTTCGATACAGCTCCAAGGATTTTTCGTCGGGGTAAGTCTCTATCCCACACTAGATGGTTTCATCTACCGCTCGCGCACGCAAACTCCGAACCCAAGCGCATCCCCTCATCCGCCAATCGTTCGCCCCAGAGTCTTCTCGATCGATCGCTTGAACTCATCCGAAATGTCGTACTCCACGAAACCCGACCCGATCCCCGCGTCATCCGCAACCTTCCGGGCACTTTCGATCGCCCCCAGCACCTCCGACTCCCGCACCGACGACGCCTGCCGAAACGTCCGATTTCCCGAGGAATTGACATCCGACACCGAATCAACGATCGGCTCAACATCCCGCCACGTCAGCACACCCGTCACCAACCCCTGCGATATCCGGTTGAGTGTGACCCGAGCATCCTCCTTCTGCTCATCCGTCAGGCTCGAACCCTTCACATACACAGCCTCGAACTGCATCACCATTCCCATCGCAATCGCCGGGTTGGTCTCAAAATCGCTCAACAACTGCCCGACCTCGTCCATCGTGACATTGCCCGCAAGATACTCGGTCCGCACTTGCGCGATGATCTCCTTGATCTCGACCTTCTCGTTCGCAGGGATCTCCGAGACATCAACAACCGTATTGAACGCCGCTACCACCAGGCTCGAAGACCACTTCTTGAAATTGATCGCAACCAGCACCCCCCCCACGATCATCAGCAACACCACAATGATCACCGCAACCAGGCATCCCTGCAGCAAGCCCCCACGACGGTGAGGCGTCATCCACTTCGATCTCGATACTGCCAGCATCGCAACACTCCTTCACGCACAGCAATCAACTGCACAACACAAGGTCGATCCACTCGGCGCCCTCAGTGTACTCTATAGGAACTCTCGCTGCAAATTTGCACTAGATCGGCACCCATACTGGCCTCGCCTACCATCGCTCGATGCTCTCATGGTTCGATGCTCACCTCGATCTGGCGTACCTCGCCGAACTCGGCCGCGACATGCACGCGCCCCTGCACGACTGCCGCGGCCCTCTCCAGCCCGCCGCTGTCACTCTCCCCGCTCTCCGCCAGGGTCGCATCCACGCATGCCTCGGCACCGTCTTCACCGAAGCTGTCGACTCCGCCACCACCGACGCCGCCCCCTACACATATCCCCACGACAACACCAACGCAGCAAGCATCGCAGGCCTCCGACAGATCAAACTCTACCACGCATGGCGCGACGCCGGGCTTATCAACATCATGCCCCCACGCGGTCACACCCAATGGGCATCCACATCCCCCACCCTCCAACTCGGCATCCTCATGGAATGCGCCGACCCAATCGAATCTCCCGAAACCCTCGTCAACTGGTACGAACACGGCGTCATCGCAATCGGACTCGCATGGTGGCGCGGCTCACGCTACGCAGGTGGCAACGGCACCCCAGGACGCGGGCTCACCCCACAAGGCCGCGAACTCGTCGCTCGCATCGACCAGCTCGGCATCGTCCACGACCTCACCCACCTCTCCCAGCACGCAACCGACGACCTCCTCGAACTCTCGCCCGCAACTCCAATCGCCTCACACTCCAACTGCCGCGCACTCCTCGAACCCGACAACGAACGACACCTCGCCGATTCCACAATTCGCGAAGTCGGCAACCGCAACGGCATGATCGGCATCAACCTCGTCCGCAACTTCATCCGCACCGGCATCGACCGCAACAACCCCAACGACCGCCCCACCATCGCCGACACCATCGCACATGTCGAACGCATCTGCGAAATCATGGGCCACCGCCGCGGCGTCGGTCTCGGCTCCGACATGGATGGCGGCATCACCGCCCACGATCTCCCCGCAGGTATCAACCGCCCCGCAGACCTCACACTTCTCGCCGAAGAACTCCACCGCCGAAACTGGTCCGACGCCGACATCGAAGGCTTCGCCTTCAGCAACTGGGCCCGCTTCTGGAGTGCCTCGTGAGCGACCGCCACATCGCCATGTGGTCCGGGCCTCGCAACATCTCCACAGCCCTCATGCGCTCCTTCGAATCCCGCCCCGACACCTTCGTCTCCGATGAGCCTCTCTACGCACACTATCTCAAATCAACCAATCTCGATCATCCCGCACGCGACCAGATCATCCGCGAACACGAATCCGACTGGCAGATCGTCACTCGCGCCCTCGTCGGCCCAATCCCACGCAACAAAACAATCTGGTACCAGAAACACATGGCCCATCACCTCACCCCCGAGGTCGGGCGCAAATGGATCCACTCACTCCACAACGTCTTCCTCATCCGCCAGCCCGAGGACATGATCACCAGTTTCATCAAAGTCATCCCCGACCCACGCCCCACCGACCTAGGCCTCCCGCAACAACTCGAACTCTTCGCCTCGCTCTACCGGCGCACCGGAAAAATGCCCATCGTCATCGACTCACGCGACATCCTGCTCGATCCTCACTCAATGCTCTCTCGCTTGTGTCACGCACTCGACATCCCCTTCACAAACGCCATGCTCTCATGGCAGCCCGGACCACGCGACACCGATGGCGTCTGGGGACCACACTGGTACGACAGCGTCTACGCATCAACCAGTTTCGCACCGTATCTCCCTAAAAATGAGCGCGTCCCCTCGCACCTCGCAGCCGTCCTCGACGACTGCCTCGCGCTCTACCACCAACTCGCACAGCACAAACTCACACTGCCCACGGAACACCCCGATGCTCCAGACCTTCAATGAACTCAACCGCGATCTCATCGTCAACATCAACAGCGAGCTCGTCCACCGCGATCACGCCGGCATCAGCCCATTCGACTCTGCCGTACAGGGCGGCGACGCCGTATGGGAAGGCCTCCGCGTCTATCAGGGCCGCATCTTCAAACTCCGCGAACACCTCGACCGCCTCCGCTCCAGCGCCCTCGCACTCGCCTTCACCGACATCCCCTCACACGATCACATCACCCGCGAACTGCAACGCACCCTCGAAGCCAACCGCATGTTCGATAACGTCCACATCCGCCTCACACTCACCCGAGGCGTCAAAATCACCAGCGGCATGGACCCACGCCTCAACCAGTCCGGCCCCACACTCATCATCCTCGCCGAACACAAAGCCCCCGTCTACAACTCCGCCGTCGGTTCCACCGGCCTCTCCCTGATCACCTCCAGCATCCGCCGCTTCTCGCCCGACTCCCTCGATCCGAAAATCCACCACTGCAACCTCATCCAGTCCATCCTCGCAAAAATCGAAGCCAACAACGCACACGCCGACGACGCCATCATGCTCGATAAGCACGGCTTCCTCGCCGAAACCAACGCCACCCACGTCTTCATCGTCACCAATGGCATCGTCGAGACCTCACGCCTCGTCGCATGCCCCGAAGGCATCACACGCGCCACCATCCTCGACCTCTGCCGCACTCACGACATCCCGGCCGTAGAACGCGATATCTCCATGACCGAGGTCTACCGCGCCGACGAATGTTTCACCACCGGCACAATGGGCGAACTCGCATGGGTCGCTCGCATTGATGGCCGCCCAATCGGCACCGCTGCCCATCGGCCCATCACCACGCGACTCACCACCCTCTTCCGCGAACTCACAACGCACCAGGGCCAGCAACTCGTCCAGCGCCCAACCTGACCAATCACGCTCACTGCACAGTCGCGCAATCACTCAACCCGCATCAGGTCCTTCACTGCTCCCGATACAACCTCAGCATCAACTCCAGGTCGCGCGCATCAATCACGCCGTCATAGTTTGCATCACTCCGCAAACTCCCCGCGTTGTGCCAGTCCAGATACTTCCCCAGCTCGTCCGACGTCACCCGACCGTCACGATCCAGGTCGTAACTCTGCAGAAACAACCGCCTGTCACGCTCAAGCGTCAGCATCTCAAGCCGCCGCTCCCATTCATCCGGCGACATCAGCCCATCCCCATTCAAATCACTCTGACGCGACGCATGCTCAAACTGCATCCGAAGCATCATCGCACCCTGTCTGGCAGCCCATTCCATCATCTCATCGCTCATGCTCTGAGTCGCCGCATGGAACGCCGCAGTCTCCGCCTCATCGAGCACCCCGTCCCCATCCGCATCAAACGACATGTAATCCGGACTCGGCGGCATGTCCTGCATCATCGCCGCACGCAGTTCCTCCGGGCTCATATTCTCAAGACGCATGGCTTCAAAAAACTTCTCCGCCACCGCCCACGACATCATCGCTTCGTTCTGCATCTCCATCATCGCATCGCGTTGCGCCTCGATCTGCGCAAGCGTCGCCGCACGCTGCTCCTCGCTCAGATGCGACAGATCCATCTCAAACGCCGCATCCATCATCTCCGTAAACCTCGCCTTTGCCGCAGCCCGGCCCGCATCACGCTCCGCATCACTCAGCACCCCGTCATAATCCGTGTCCCACGCCTCCAACTGCGCACGCTCCAGCGCCCCCGACATCGCCCCGGTTCCCGACATCGTTTCCATGATGGCCATGCGCTCATCCATGCTCAACTTGCCATCGCCGTCCGTGTCAAACCGATCAATAAAGTACGGGTGATCCGTCGCCATCATCAGCGACACGTTCTCCTTCATGAACATCTCGAACTCTTCGTCCGTCACCTGCCCGTCGCCATCCACATCAAGCGATCGAATCATCTCGAACTCGATCATCGACGTATTGATCATCCACAGCGCCGAACGCTCTTCCCCATCAAAGAACGCATCCAGCAGCGCCAGCATCGTCGCCTCAAGCTCGTTGTAAGGCCGATCCGCGTCCCGATTCGCACGCACCCACGCCCACGCCGCCTCAAGCCGCTCCGCATCGCTCTTGCCCTTCACAGGCTCCGCGCGCGCCAACTCCGCCTCCAGCCGCGCAAGCGACGCATCCTGCACACGCGCCGCATCCGCAGCCGCACGCTCCTGCGCCTCACGCGCCACAATTTCCATCTCCATCGCCTCAAGTTTCGCTCGCGCAGCCGCACGCTCCTGCTCCAGACTCTTCATCAACGCAGGAACCCCCAAAAACGCCCCCGCCCCGACCAAAACCACCAACGCCAGCACAACCCCCAAGATCCACTTCATAATTGGCTCCCTTCAAGCATCCGCTTACCACTATATAGGGATTCCATCCCGCCACGTTGCACCGCGCACACCCCAAACCAGATCCGCCCCCATTGCCGCACCCTACGCAATCCGCTCCATCAGCCCCGCCCTCACCCGCAGCCACTCGCTCCCAACCACCGAATACATCGCCGTACTGCGCAAAAAACCATCCGACATAATCACGTTCTGCCGCAGAATCCCCTCAAACTGCGCCCCAAGTTTCAATATCGCCGCTCGCGATCGCGCGTTCCGCTCATCCGTCTTCAGACAAACCCGAATCGCCCCCAACCGCTCAAACGCGTGCTCCATCAAAAGAAACTTGCACGTCGGATTCACCCGCGACCCACGCGCTCCAGGCCCATACCACGTCCACCCGATCTCCAGCCCACGATGCGCCGCCCGCACATCCAGATACGTCGTGATCCCCACCGCACGCCCCGCATCCATCACACAAAACGGCACCGTCAACGCAGGCCCACGCAAGTACTCAATAAACGCCCCCATCCCCGCCTCATCCAGTCGCTCAGGCCCACGCGAAAAATATCGAAACGTCTCCAGCGATTCCGCCGCGCGCGCAAGATCCCCCGCATGCTCAGCCATCAATGGCTCAAGCCGCACCGCACCATGCTCAAGTATCACAGGCTCAGCCCACGCCATGGGAATGTATCCGCAAGCGCCCGCGCTTCACATCTGCCACAGACTGCTCGCCCACGTCAGCCCACCGCCAAACGCGACAAACATCACCTTCATGCCCGGCTTCACACGCCCCGCACGCCGCAACTCATCCAGACACAACGGCACCGACGCCGACGACGTATTCCCGAACCGATCGATGTTCACATACAACTTCTCAGACGGGATCCCGAACCGCTCTCGCGCAGCCTCCAGAATCCGCACATTCGATTGATGGCAGATGTACAGATCCACATCCGAAGCCAAAACGCCACCACGCAAAAGCGTGTCATCGATCAAATCACAAAATGTCTTCACCGCAAACTTGAACACCGCACGCCCGTTCATGTGCAGCCGCCCAAGCATCTCCCGCTCCGTCACCTCAGGCGGAAAATCCGCATCACAGTGCGGCAAAAACAAATCCTTCCACCCCGACCCGTCAGAATGCATCGCCTGTGCAATGATCCCACGCGAAGGGTCTTCATCCGCCTCCAGCACCGCGCCCGCCGCAGCATCCCCGAACAGAATCGCCGTCCCACGTCCGCGCGTCGTGTATTCCACATACTGCGTCAGGTGCTCAGCCCCGATCACCAACGCGCGCCGCGCCGACCCGCACCGAATCATGTTGTGCGCAACATTCAGGCTGTACACAAACCCCGAGCACGCCGCAACAAGGTCAAACGCGCCCCCGCTCCCGCCCCCCAGCTCATCCAGCACCCGACACGCTGTCGACGGGCACGTCGTCTCCGCCCCCACCGTCGCGAGAATCAGCAGGTCAAGATCCGCGCTCGTCACCCCGGCATCCGCAAGCGCCTTCCTCCCCGCCTCCACCGCAAGATCACGCAGCGTCTGCTCAGGCTCAGCAATATGCCGCACCGCGATCCCCGTCCGCTGAAGGATCCACACATCCGAGGTGTCCATCATCGCCTCAAGATCAGCATTCGTGATCGTCCGAGGCGGCACATACATCCCAGTGCCCGCGATGCGCACCCCGCAGGCTCGTGATGGCAAAAATTCGGATGAGTTCAATGTCATGCGGTGTCCAGGCCCTGAATCGCTTCGGCTACAAATCGAGCCAAATCATAGCGTGCCAAAATTCACCACCCCCACAAACCGCCACCCCAACCACTGGGACTCGTCCCAACGGCTAACACATCCCCTACTCCCTCTCCCAGACACCCCAAACACCCACGCTTCTTCACCCACGCCGCAACATGACACGATGGCGAACACAAAGTCTCCATAGCCCGACACCCCCCTCAAAAAAGTATTTTGCACCCAGTGCACTTTACCCTTGCCTTTTCACCCGCACTCTCGATATTCTCAGTGGCGTTCGGGCCTCGCGCAGCGAGGTGTTTGAGCGATTCAGAATGGAGAGAGTCCTGCATCGCGCAAGATTCTGTAGGCGTGCGTTCTTAGAAAATGGAGATTTGAGATGAAATATCGTGCAATGCTTGTGGCTATGGGTTTCTCGGCATCCGTCGCATCGGCTGTCGATTTTGACTTCGAAGCCGTCCCCGCAGGACCAGTGGTCGGCGACATCCTCATGCTCTCCTCGCAAGGGGTCAACGTCACCTTCTCCGCCCTCGGACTTCAGGTCCGCGACTTCGGGGCCTCCTTCGGCAACACCGGTCACGTCCTCTCCTCCGAGTTCGACTCCGGACCAATCACCGTCACCTTCGATCAGGCCGTCCTCTCCGTCTCCTTCGAGAACGTCATCAACGGCCGCTACTCCGGCGAAATCGACTTCATCGACGCATGGGCATACGACGCCGCAAACAACCTCGTCGATAGCGTCTCCGCATCCGCCGCCGATTTCATCACCCTCAGCGGCAGCGGCATCGTCAAGGTCGTCTGGCAGGAAGCAATCTCCGGCGAAGGCTTCGTCGTCGACAACGTCTCCTTCACCATCCCCACCCCCGCCGCAACCGCCCTCCTTGGCTTTGGCGCCCTCGTCGCCACCCGCCGCCGTCGCGCATAATCACCCATCAGCCAACACAAAACCAAAGGGAGCGTCCATCACAGGACGCTCCTTTTTCTTTTCTTGTTTCGCGTCTGTCCGACACGCGCTCACGCCCGCTCAGTCACCTTCCCCATCCGACTCTCAACCTCCGCAATCCGCGCAACAATCGCCTCATTCACTCGCGTCTGAATGAACGCCTTGCTGTTCCGAATCGCAGCCGTGATCGTCCGAGGCTGGCTCGAACCGTGCGCAATCATCATCGCGCCATTCACCCCCAGCAGCGGCGCCCCACCAAACTCGTGATAATCGTTCTTCGCATAAATCTGCTTCACGATCGGTTCAAACTTCAACGCCAACTCCGGGTCCGCCGAAAAAATCTCCGACGCAATCGCCTCGAACAGACTCTTGGCCATCCCCTCCGCCATCTTCAGGATCGTGTTCCCCACAAATCCATCCGTGATGATCACGTCCGCCGCCCCCGCAAAGAAATCACGCCCCTCCACATACCCGATGTAGTTCAGGTCCGGCGTGTTCCGCAGAAGATCCCGAGCCTCCTTCACCAGGTCCGAACCCTTCGCCTCTTCCGACCCGATGTTCATCAGCGCAACCCGCGGCGATTCAATCTTCAGCACCTGCTTCGCAAGCGTGTCCGCCATGATCCCGTACTGCCACAGATGCGTCGCCTTCGGCTCAGGATTCGCCCCCGCATCGCACAGCACAATCGGACCATGAAACGCCGGAATCGTCACCGCAATCCCAGGCCTGTGCACCCCAGGCAGCCGCTTCATGTTCATGATCGCAGCCGTCACACACGCGCCAGTGTTCCCCGCGCTCAACACCACCTCGCAAGGCTCCTCCACTTTCGAAGAACCCAGCAGCGACATCTTCACAATCGAACTCTCAGGCCTCCCACGCACCGCAAGCGCCGGAGGCTCATGCATCCCGATCACATCCGATGCGTGCGCAAACAGCAGCCGAGGATCATCGATCCCCCACTCCAAAAGCATTTCTCGGATCAACGGCTCAGGCCCCACCAGGACCAGACGGTCCTCGGGCGCCAGCAGCGGCAGCGCTCCAACGCATCCCTTCAAGATCGCTTCAGGCGCGTGATCGCCGCCCATCACGTCGACAGCCAAACGCATCGACGGCTACTCCCAACGACCCGAAGGTCTTAGTCCTTGGAAACCCCGATGCCCAGCTTCTTCACACGAATTACCAGCCCAGGACGCACATACCCCGACTGCTTGCACGCCTTATGGTGCAACTTCGGCGTCCCGCTCAAGGGGCAAATCGTCGACTGCACCGGATTCAGCGCATCGTGCGATCGACGACGACGAGTACGCCCATAAGACTGCCTATGTGTAGGTTGCATTGACCCTGACTCCTGCGGACCTCCCGATCGCCCGCTTCATTGTGAACTGCACTAAAGAACCGCTCCACTGACCCCAGCCGCATTCGAACGGCCCAAAACCCCTAAACCCGGAGCACGCAAACCATAGAACGCTCCTGCTCCCCGGTCAATCAAACTCATCCCCACAACACACCAAACAGAACACTCTCAAATCAATCTCGCACCCAGACCTCCGGAAAACCACGCTACACTCTCCGCACATGTTCAACGAAGGCGGCATCGTCGAGACCATTCAACTCTTCTCCTGGGCACTCGCAGCGCTCCTCGCGATCATCATGGCCGTCCGACATCGAGCACGCCGAAACCTCGCCTTTGCATGCTGGCTCGCATTCCTCGCAATCGCATGCGCATTTCGAGAACTCGACACTCACATATACCTCAACCCCGAAACCCTCGGCAACTGGGGCGTCCGATACCGCATCGACTGGTGGCTCTCGCCCCAGGCCCCCGTCATGCCACGCATCGTCTGGGGCACGATCGGCATCGCGACCCTTCTCGCCGCCATCCTCCCGCTCATCATCGCACGCCCACGCTTCTTCGTTCTCCTCCGCGCACGCGACCACGTCATGCTCTGCTTCGCAGCAGGCGCCGCACTCATCCTCTTCGGCTATGCCGCAGACGACCTCATCGGTCGAGGCCTCATCGTCAGCCGCGAGATTTCAAAACCAATCGAAGAATCCGCAGAACTCTTCGGCGTCTTCGCAATCCTCCCAGGCTTTGCACTCCTCATCAAGTCCCCTCTTCTCGCACGCCAGGATGCCGCCCGCCTTCGCCTCACAAAGCCCGCCAAAACCAATTAAGCCCCCCCCATCACAACGCACCACGTCCCTTCAATCCGCCACCTATTGAACACCATCGACCCCTCCCCACATCTCACACCACATCTCACTCCACATCTCACTCCACATCATTCACCGCATTGCCCACGCCCCACCGCCCCGCTACCATTGCCCCAGCCCGTGGCGACCAGCCCAAAAAGCCCGCCACAGCAAAATCCACGCCTCCCTAGCTCAGTTGGTAGAGCAGCTGACTCTTAATCAGCGGGTCGAAGGTTCGAGTCCTTCGGGGGGCACTTCCGCTTGACGCCGCACGACATCACCTCGCGGCTCGCATCCTCCCCAGCCCCGTCTCCGAGTCGCCCCACCCCGCGTCATCTCTCGCTGCCTCCCTTCCCCCCACCCCATCCCTCCTCAACCCTCACCACAACCCACGTCACCGCGATCCACCCCAGAATCGCCGGATACTGGTTCCACGCCGGCAGCGTCTTCTCATGCATGATGAACATCGTCAGCATGAACGTCCCGAACAACCCCGCCGCAAAACTCAACCCGATCCGCGCAAGCCCCACACGCCGCGTTCCCGAGGCCGCAGCCGCAACCAGCAGCCACCCAATAACCGCCTCGCTCAGCCCGATCACATACTGCGACCCCACCGCGATCACCTTCACCATCGCCTCATTCGGCTTCTCGTCATACAACGGGTCCAGAAAATACGTCCACACCGGCACAAACTGCATCGGCACCCGGTCATGCCCCAGGCTCGGAATCAGCGTCACCAGCGCCGCCGCCAGCTGAAACACCCCGAACACCGCCAGCATCACCGTCCCAACCCCAGGCAGACAACCAACCAACTTCGCACTCTTGCTTTCCATGTTCCGCTTCTCCTATCTCACGCCTTCTCACCAGTGATTCACGCCCTCTCATACCGCAGCCCAACCATCCAGTTGCACCGCACCCCCATTCCCCCCGCTCACACCGCCCTAAGCCTCCTCACAATCCGCCGAATGCGCCGCCTCATCACCCACCGCTCGACAGATTCGATCAACCGAAAAGTCATGCGGTCAAACCAATTCGACGCCGCCCCCATCGCCTCGATCGATGGCATCCACACCGTCATCTGCACCGCGCTCCCCGACGCCCGAGGCTCAACACGCACCGCCAACTTCATCGGCCTCCCCACCACCGCTCCCGTGTACTCCGGCGCCGAATACTCCGCCATCCCCTCCGGATCCAGCGCAGCCGCAACCCTTATCCACGGCGCCGCGAGATTCTCCTGCTCAAAAACCAACTCCGCCGCAAACTCCGCATCGCTCTCCCCCGGAATCACAAACACAAACACAGGCCTCCCGCCACGCTCTGCCCCCACACGCACCCATCCCCCCTCTGCATTCGTCACCCCATCTGCCCGAATCAAAAACGACGCAAGCACCTTCGGCTCGCGCAGCACCCGCGCCAACTCACGCGCACCCGAACGATGCCTGCACCAGAACTCCATGCTCCCAAAATCCGAAACCTTCAGCAGATCCGCAGCCCGCACCGCCTGAGGCTCCACCATCGCACCTGCTTCCTCATCCGCCATCATCAACCTCCAAACCCGCCCGCCAAGTCTACTGCAAAACGCTCGCGACGCAGCTCATATAATAAATCCACAAAAAGCAAAAGGGCCGAAGCACAACGCCTCGGCCCTCTGTGAATTCTTCACGAACTCGAAAGTGGCTTACCAGCCGCCGCCGCTGCTGCGACCGCCGCGACCACCACCGCCTCCGCCGCCGCCGTAGCCACCGCGACCACCGCCGCCGCCACGACCGCCACCAAAGCCACCGCCGCCGCCACCCGGACGGTTCTCACGAGGACGAGCCTCGTTCACCGTCAGGTCACGACCACCGATGTTCTGCCCGTTCAGCGCTTCGATCGCCGCACGACCTTCGTCGTCATTGGCGAACTCGACAAAGCCGAACCCACGCGGGCGGCCAGTCTCACGATCCATCACCAGCGTCGCCGAGGTAACTTCGCCGTGCTGCGAGAACAAATCACGCAGTTCCGATTCCGACATACTGAAACTCAAATTTCCGACATACAGCTTCATGGCTGCCTTCCAATCCTGCCCCTGAAACCTTTGTACCGCTGCTTGAACTCGGGCAAGAGAAAGCGTCGGGAACCAACTGGCCCAGTCACCATTGACCAGCGCTCAGCAGAGATCGGGAGAATGGTATGCCCCCCCTCATCTCAAGAGTCAAGTCCCAACACCATCACAAATAGGGTGGAAACCACACCATGACCCGCCTGTTCAGGTGGTTTGGCCCCCATCCCCACCTGTATTCGCCACAAATCTCTCGGCACGATCCCATCCAATTCACCACAAAACATCCATTTCAAACATCATCTCTTGACCACCCCCCGCCCAACGCTATCCTCTCCACGTCATGGCCACAAACCTGTTTCAACATCATCATCACCACGCACATCCGCACCGCCGGACGCGATCGTGATCTGATGGCCACATCCATCCACTGATCCAAACGCCGGCACCGAGCCGGCGTTTTTCATGGACCAACCATGACGCCCGCTCGGCTCCCCGCACAACACCCGGAGCATGAGCATGAACAACAAAACCACAATCCGCTTCGCCCTCCCCAAAGGCCGAATGTTCGACAGCGTCACCGCACTCCTCAACGACGCAGGCATCCGAATCGCCCAATCTTCACGCGACTACCGCCCCACCACCGCACTCGAAAACTTCGACACCAAAATCCTCAAACCACGCGCCATCGTCGAAATGCTCGCAACCGGCCAACGCGATCTCGGCTTCGCCGGCGCAGACTGGGTCGCCGAAGACAACGCAGATCTCGTCGAACTCCTCGACACACGCCTCGACCCCGTCCGCCTCGTCGCCGCCGCCCCCGAATCCATCCTCACCGCAGGCCGCCTCCCCAATCGCCCCATCATCCTCGCCTCCGAATACACCAACATCGCCGCACGCTGGATCGCCTCCCAAAACCTCGACGCAACCCTCATCCGCTCCTACGGCGCCACCGAAGTCCTCCCTCCCGAAGACGCCGACTGCATCATCGACAACACCGCCTCAGGCTCAACCCTCGCCGCCAACGCCCTCGTCATCATCGACCAGCTCATGACCTCTTCCACCCGCATCTACGCCTCCCGCGCCGCCATCAACTCCCCCGAAAAACGCCCCCGCATCGAATCCTTCGTCATGCTCGTCGCCTCAGTCCTCGAAGCACGCACCCGCGTCATGCTCGAACTCAACGTCTCCTCCGAAAACCTCGCGCGCGTCATCGAGATCCTCCCCTGCATGCGCGAGCCCACTGTCTCACCCATGCACGCCGGAGCAGGCTACGCCGTCAAGTCCGCTGTCCTGCGCAACCAACTCCCCACCGTCATCCCCGCCATCAAAGCCCGAGGCGGAACCGACATCGTCGTCACCACCCCGCAACAAATCGTCCTCTAACCCACCACACAACCCATGCAACCTTCAACCACCACTCAACTCCCCTTCGCCTCGCGCGCCGCCACAGCAAGCGCATATTCCCGCGCCGTGCCCGCAAACATCGACCTCTTCCTCGACGCCAACGAAGGCCCAGCCCTCAACCTCACTCCCCCACCGCCCTCTCCCGATCTCCTCCGCCGTTACCCCGACTCCGCACCACTCGAACGCGCCATCGCCGCGCACTACAACATCGACCCCGCCCGCGTCATCGTCACCGCCGGAGGCGACGACGCCATCACGCGCCTCTGCCAGACCTTCCTTGAGCCAGGCCGCTCCATCCTCCTCCACGACCCAACCTTCGTCATGATCGCGCGCAGCGCAGCACTCGCCGGCGCCGACCTCATCCGCATCCCATGGATCCAAGGCCCATTTCCCACACCAACCTTCCTCAACGCAATCACCGACAACACCACCCTCATCGCACTCGTCTCACCAAACAACCCCACAGGCCTCGCCATCGACCCCCACGCACGCACCCGCATCATCAACGCCGCACGCGATCGCAACATCCCAATCCTCTTCGACGCCGCATACGCCGAGTTCGAAGACGCAGACCCCACGCCCGACCTCATCGCCCAGCCTCACCTCACCATCGTCCGCACATTCTCCAAAGCCTTCAGCCTCGCAGGCCTCCGCGTCGGTTACGCCATCGCGCCCGCCACCATCGCCCCACGCCTCCGCGCCGTCGCAAGCCCATACCCATGCTCCGCCTACGCCCTCGACATCGCGCTCAACGCATGGCACAACCGCGCACCCATGCTCGCCGCCGTTGAGCGCATCCGCCACGAACGCGACGCGCTCACCGCAACCCTCACCGCCCTCAACCTCCGCCTCACTCCATCACAAGCAAACTTCATCTTCGCGCGCACCCCCCACGCTACCCACATCACCGCCGCACTCGCCGCCCGCGGCATCGCCATCCGCTCCTTCCCATCCGAACCATCCCTCGCCGACGCCCTCCGCATCACCCTCCCAGGCTGCACCGCATCCTTCGACCGCCTCACCCGCGAACTCACCTCCATCATCACCCACCTCAACTCGGAGCAACTGTCATGACAACCCCCCGCACTGCCACCATCGAACGCACCACCTCCGAAACCGACATCCGCCTCACCCTCACCCTCGAAGGCTCCGGCCAATCCTCAATCTCCACCGGCCTCCCATTCTTCGATCACATGCTCACCGCCCTCACACGCCACAGCCTCATCGACCTCTCCCTCACCTGCACCGGCGACCTCCACATCGACGATCACCACACCATCGAAGACTGCGCCATCGCACTCGGCTCCGCATTCAACCAGGCCCTCGACGACCGCGCACACATCCACCGCTTCGCATCCACGTACGCCCCACTCGACGAATCACTCGTCCGCTGCGTCATCGATCTCTCAGGCCGCCCAGCCCCACACATCAACCTCCCATTCACCCGCCCCACCATCGGCCCAATCGCAACCGAAAACATCGCCCACTTCTTCACCTCTTTCGCCATCTCCGCCCGCTGCGCACTCCACCTCGACCTCATCCGAGGCACCAACGACCACCACCGCGCCGAAGCCGCATTCAAAGCCTGCGCACTCGCACTCCGCTGCGCAATCGCCATCGACCCACGCTCACCAGGCATCCCCTCCACCAAAGGATCCCTCTGACCCATGCCCATCTCACCACCAACCGCCGTCATCGTCAACACCGGCGTCGCCAACACCGCCTCCGTCGCCGCCGCACTCTCACGTCTCAACATCGCAGTCACGCTCTCCACCGATCCCAAAACCATCGACGCTACACCACTCCTCATCCTCCCAGGCGTCGGCACCTTCGCCGCTGGCATCGAAACCCTCCGACAAAACTCTCTCGAAAAAATCATCACACAACGCATCGCCGACGACCGCCCCACCCTCCTCATCTGCCTCGGCCTCCAACTCCTCGCAACCTCATCCGACGAATCCCCACACACCCAAGGCCTCGGCATCATCGACGCACACGTCACCCGCTTCCCACCCACCGTCCGCGTCCCGCAATTCGGCTGGAACTCCATCACCCCCGATCCTGCCGCAACCCTCCTCACCCCCGGCGACGCATACTTCGCCAACTCCTTCCGCCTCACACACTGCCCCCCAGGTTGGCACGCCGCATGGGCCGATCACGGCGGACCATTCATCGCCGCACTCCAGCGCTCACGCATCCTCGCCTGCCAATTCCACCCCGAACTCTCCAGCCGCTTCGGCTCCGAACTCCTCCATCGCTGGCTCGCACTCTCTGCCCAGGAACTCTCCCAATGCTGAAACAACGCATCATCCCATGCCTCGACATCCGCGACGGCCGAGTCGTCAAAGGCGTCCGCTTCGCCAGCCTCCGCGACGCCGGAGACCCCGTCGAACAAGCCTCCCGCTACGAAGCCGACGGCGCCGACGAAATCGTCATGCTCGACATCTCCGCAACCCTCGAGTCCCGACGCGCAGCACTCCACACCATCGGCCAACTCCGCGCCGCACTCTCCATCCCACTCTCCGTCGGCGGCGGCATCCGCACCATCGACGACGCACTCGCAATGCTCGACGCCGGCGCTGACAAAATCGCCCTCAACTCCGCAGCCGTCAACAACCCACGCCTCATCGCCGACCTCGCCACCCGCGTCGGCACCCAATGCGTCGTCCTCTCCATCGACGCAGCATCTCACGCCCAAAACGCATGGCACGTCGTCACCCGCTCCGGCTCACACCGCACCACACTCGACGCCATCGACTGGGCACGCACCGCACAATCCCTCGGCGCCGGCGAAATCCTCCTCACCAGTTTCGACCGTGACGGATGCCAGTCCGGCTACGACCTCAATCTCATCGCCGCCGTTGCCGACTCCATCAACCTCCCCATCATCGCCTCAGGCGGCGCAGGCTCCGCCGCCGACATGCTCGCCGCATTGAGCGCCGGAGCGCACGCCGTCCTCGCCGCATCAATCTTCCACGACCAACTCACCACCATCGCCACAATCAAATCACAACTCGCCGCACAAGGCATCGAGATCCGATCATGATCATCCCTTCAATCGACCTCATGCAAGGCTCCACCGTCCAACTCGTCGAAGGACGCGAAAAAGTCCTCGACGCCGGAGACCCACGCCCCATCATCGACCGCTTCGCACTCGTCGGCGAAGTCGCCGTCATCGACCTCGACGCAGCCCTCTCCAAAGGCTCCAACGAAGTCCTCATCCGCCAACTCCTCCACCACGCACCATGCCGCGTCGGAGGAGGAATCCGCTCCGAACAAGCCGCCATCAAATGGCTCGACGCCGGCGCCGCCAAAGTCATCCTCGGCACCGCAGCAACCCCCGATATCCTCCGAAACCTCCCACGCAACCGCGTCATCGCCGCACTCGACGCACGCGACGGCAACGTCGTCGTCGAAGGCTGGACCAAACCAACCAACATCCCCATCGAAGAACGCATCGATCAACTCCGAGACTACGCCGCACACTTCCTCATCACCTTCGTCGAACGCGAAGGACGCATGCAAGGCCTCGACATCGACCGCGTTCGCGCACTCGTCAAACGCGCAGGCCCAACCGTCCGCATCACCATCGCCGGCGGCGTCCGCTCCCCCGCCGACATCGCAAACGCCGACGCCGCAGGCGCCGACGCTCAAGTCGGAATGGCCCTCTACACCGGAGCATTCGACCTCGCACAAGGATTCTGCGCCCCACTCCGCTCCGACCGCCCCGACAACCTCTGGCCCACAATCGTCACCGACGAACGCGGCACCGCCCTCGGCCTCACATACTCAAACCTCCAATCCCTCCGTGCCGCCCTCGATTCCAAAACCGGCGTCTACTTCTCCCGCTCACGCAACGCCCTCTGGCACAAAGGTCAATCCTCAGGCTCAACACAAAAACTCCTCCGCATCGACACCGACTGCGACCGCGACACCCTCCGTTTCACCGTCACCCAATCCGGCACCGGCTTCTGCCACACCGGCGACTTCTCATGCTTCGGCCCCGCAACCGGACTCACCGCCCTCAACCGCACCATCGCCACGCGCATCACCAACGCCACACCCGACTCCTACACCGCACGCCTCATCGCCGATCCCACACTCCTCCGCGCCAAACTTCTCGAAGAAGCAACCGAACTCGCCGACTCCACCACCCCCTCCGAAACCGCACACGAAGCCGCCGACCTCATCTACTTCGCCCTCGTCACCGCCGCCGCCCGAGGCTCAACCCTCCAGCACATCGAACAACAATTCGACCAGCGCGCCTCACAACTCTCCCGCAAACCCGGAAACGCAAAACCCACACCCACTCACACCGCTTCCGCTTCTCAGGACGCCGGACCTCAGGACGCCGGACCTCAGGACGCCGGAACTTTGGGCGCACACACAACCCCCGAATCACCCCCAACCCCCAACGCCCAAAGGTCCGGGTCAAACTACCACAACTCCCCACCAACTCACTTCGCTTCCGCGCCTCTGGACGCCGGACCTTTGGGCGCACACACAACCCCCGAATCACCCCCAACCTCCAACGCCCAAAGGTCCGGGTCTTTCCCACCCCAACCCACCGACATCGAGCACACCGCTTCCGTGCCTCAGGACGCCGGACCTTTGGGCGCACATGCAACCCCCGAATCACCCTCAACCCCCAACGCCCAAAGGTCCAGGTCTTTCCCACCCCAACCCACCGCCATCGAACACACCGTCGCCTCCATCATCTCCTCCGTCCGCACCCAGGGCCCCGCCGCCGTCCGCAATCTCGCCATCCGCTTTGGCGAACGCTCACCCACCCAACCTCTCGTCCTCACCCCCGACGACATGCACGCCGCCCTCCACGCTCTCAACCCCGACGACCGCGCCCTCCTCGAGCGCACCGCCGAACGCATTCGCACCTTCGCACTCGCACAGCGCGCCAGCATCACCGAAACCTCCATCCCCATCCCCGGCGGCACCGCCGGCCACACCATCGAGCCCGTCGCATCCGCAGGCTGTTACGCCCCCGCAGGCCTATACCCACTCCCTTCCTCCGTCCTCATGACCGCAATCACCGCACGCGCCGCAGGCGTCCCACGCGTCGTCGTCGCATCCCCCGGAGCACACCCCCTCAACCTCGCCGCAGCCGCAATCGCAGGCGCCGACCACTTCCTCGCTGTAGGCGGAGCACACGCAATCGCAGCACTCGCCCTCGGCCTCTCAGGCCCCACCGGCGACGCACTCGATCCCGTAGACATCATCGTCGGGCCAGGCAACGCGTACGTCACCGCCGCAAAACGAGCCCTCTTCGGCACCGTCGGCATCGACATGCTCGCAGGCCCCAGCGAACTCCTCATCCTTGCCGACTCAACCGCCGACCCACGCCTCATCGCCGCCGACCTCCTCGCCCAGGCCGAACACGACGAAAACGCTCGCGCAAACCTCGTCACCACCGACCCCGCACTCATCCACGCCGTACGCGCCGAACTCGACCAGCAACTTCTCTCGCTCCCATCACGCCACATCGCCGCAGCAAGCCTCGCCTCCTCCTCGCTCACCCTCGCCCGCGACCTCGAAGACGCGATCGCATTCACCAACCGCGCCGCCCCCGAGCACCTCCAGATCATGACCGCAGACCCGCACGCCCTCGCCACGCGCATCCGCAACGCTGGCGCCATCTTCCTCGGCCACGCCTCCGCCGAAGTCCTCGGCGACTACGCCGCAGGCCCAAACCACACCCTCCCAACCAACAAAACAGCCCGCTTCTCCGCAGGCCTCAGCGTCTCACACTTCCTCCGACTCCGAACCTACATCTCCATCACCGACCCCGCCGCCGCAGCCCCGCTCCGCGCCGACGCAATCCGCCTCGCAAACCTCGAAGGACTCCAAGCACACGCAAACGCAGCACAATTACGCAATTGATCCCACACCCAAACCCACGCCTCCGCCGGACGCCGGACGCCGGATCTTTGGGCGCACACGCAACCTCCGTATCACCCAAAACCCCCAACGCCCAAAGGTCCGGGTCTTTCCCACCCCAACCCACCAACATCGAACACACCGCTTCCGCGCCTCAGGACGCCGGATCTTTGGGCGCACACAACCACCCATCACCCAAAACCCCCAACGCCCAAAGGTCCGGGTCTTTCCCACCCCAACCCACCAACATCGAACACACCGCTTCCGCGCCTCAGGACGCCGGATCTTTGGACGCACCCAACCACCCGCATCACCCAAAACCCCCAACGCCCAAAGATCCGGGTTCAATCCACCACAAACTCCTAACTCCATAACCCTCGCCCTGTTGCAACCCGCCTCACCTTGCCGATCTCGAAGAGTGCCCCGCGCCTGTTTCCAACTCGACGAACGCACCGCACCCGCACTCCGCCACCTCTTCTCCGACTTCCTGCTCTTCCTCCGCGTCGAGTGTGGCCTCGCCCCAACCACCATCGAGGCCTACGCCCGCGACACCCGCGACCTCATCACCCACCTCTGCGATTCCACCATCACCACCCCAGCCGACATCACCCCGCGCACCCTCACCCAGCACATCGCTGCCCTCTCGCGCGATCGCAAACTCGAGCCCTCATCCCTCACACGCCACATCTCCACCATCCGCATCATCTGCCGCTGGCTCCATGCCACCGCACGAATCCCCACCAACCCCGCCGACATTCTCGACCGCCCCCACACCTGGCGTCACCTCCCCGCTGTCCTCTCCCCCACAGAAATGCGAACCCTCCTCGCAAACCCAAATCCCTCAACCACATCCCCAGACGCTTCAACCACATCCCTGGACGCTTCAACCAAATCCCCGGACGCCGGATCTTTGGGCGCACCCTCAACCCCCCTCCCCACCACAACCCCTGGAGCCCAAAGATCCGGGTCAAACCCAAACCCCACGCCCAACGACGCATCCCCCGCCCTCCACCTCGCCCTCAACCTCCGCAACCGCGCCATCCTCGAAATCCTCTACGCCTCAGGCCTACGAGCCTCCGAAATCCTCACCCTCTCCCTCGCCGACCACCACGAAAAAACCCAGACCCTCCGCGTCCTCGGCAAGGGCAATAAACAACGCCTCGTCCCCATGGGCGATCCCGCCGCTTGCGCCCTCCGCGACTATCTCCTCTATGCCCGCCCTCTCATCCTCACCGCCGCCCACGCCGCCGAAGGCCGCGACAAAGGCCGCATCTTCCTCTCCAAAAACGCTCGCCCACTCACCCGCGCACGCCTCTACACCATCGTCCGCGACGCCGCCCGCGACGCAGGTCTCAAGCACACCCACCCCCACATGCTCCGCCACTCCTTCGCAACCCACCTCCTCGCAGGCGGCGCCGACCTCCGCGTCGTACAGGAACTCCTCGGCCACGCCAGCCTCACCACCACCCAGATCTACACCCACGTCGACCAATCCCAACTCAAATCCGTCCACAAAACCTACCACCCCCGCGCCTGACCACCGAACCAATCTCACGAACCCCACACCCAAACACAACACCCAACCACCCACCCCCATCGAATCCCCACTTCGCTCCCGCGCCTTTCGACGCCGGATCTTTGGGCGCACACACACCCCCGAATCACCCCCAACCCCCAACGCCCAAAGATCCGGGTCAGACCCACACCAAAACCCCTCACCCACTCACTTCACTCCCGCGCCTTTCGACGCCGGATCTTTGGGCGCACACACAACCTCCGAATCACCCCCAACCCCCAACGCCCAAAGATCCGGGTTCAACTTACCCTAACCCCCACTCACTTCGCTCCCGCGCCTCAGGACGCCGGATCTTTGGGCGCACCCAATCACCCGCATCACCCAAAACCCCCACGCCCAAAGATCCGGGTCAGACCCACACCATCTCAACCCTCACCGACTCACTTTCCAACCGCAACAAAAAGACATCGACCCCCACGATGGGGGCCGATGCAAGGTCAAGAACGTAAACTCAAACCATCAATCTCACCGGCGACGGCGGTAACCCGCAATCCCCAGCCCAAGACCCGCAAGAGCGATGCTCGCCGGGCTTGGAACGATCAACCCGTCAGCCTGCGTCGAAACTTCAGCGAAGTTATCGGTGAAGAACCCGACACCCGTCGGCGTGCGGAGCAGGATGCTCAACGCGCCGTAGTACACACTCGCCAGCGAGTCCGAATCAAACGACCCGCCGTTCGGGCCATCGAACGTCCCGTTGCCCACGCCGTTGCGATCGAACGTGATATTCGTCGTCGCACCGTTCATGAACACGAAACCGAACGCACCCGCGAACCACTGGCCGGTCACATCACCAGTGATGATGTCCCCGTCAGCGTCGGTGATCGTGAACGACCCGGAGCCGTCCGCTGTCGATCCCACCACATTGGTGATGTCAATCGTGATGACAACGTTGCCCAGCGAACCGCCGCCGAAGAACCCAGGGCCGTACTCCGCAGTCGCGCCCCCGCCTTCAGCAAATCGTGTCACGTCTCCAGAACTGGACCCCAGCCCACCGGTGAAAGCAACGGCCGTGAACACCATGTTAGTGGCGTCGAAACTTCCGTTCAGGTCTGTAAACCCGAATGAAGCAATATCCGCGCTCGCAACCGAGGCAGCAAGTCCCACAAGTCCAGCAAGCAAAGTATTCCGGACCATTTGGGCCCTCCTTCTCCAATCTCACTCTCATTGACTCAGTCTCACGCCACAAGGCGGGAGATCTTTTCCTCTGCCCCAAGATGTACACCAAGAATGAGATTTGACAACCCCTTTCGCAAGATTCTGCAACAACTTGCGCGAATAACTCCGGAACAGGACCTCAACACCACGTCCCATACCACAATTTCCGCCCCATAAACTCCTTCAACAGCAACAACTTACGCTCAATCCCCGCCGTCAAAACACCCCACGCGCAACGAAAAAAACCGAACAGCACATTTTTGCCGTTCGGTCTTCGTTCTTTCAGCCCGCTCTGTTCAGCTCAATAAGACTAATTCCCTACATCGGCTTCTTCTCCACCGTCGCGTCATACACGCTCAGCAGCTTCTCTTTATCAAAAACCATCTCCTGCCGACTCAACCCAACAAAGTCATACTCCGTCGTCAACTCGATCGCATCCACCGGGCACGCCTCCTCGCACATCCCGCAGAAGATGCACCGCAACTCATCAATCTCAAACTTCGCTGGGTACTTCTCCCTATCATCCCACGGACTCTCCGCAGCCACAATATGAATGCAGTTCGCCGGGCAGATCGTCGGGCACATCATGCACGCAACGCACTTCACCCGCCCGTCCTCATCCCGGTTCAGCCTATGCACCCCGCGAAAATTGCCAGGGTTCATACCCCCCTGCTCAATCGGCATGTTCTCACGCCGCTCCTCAGGGTACTGCATCGTTCGGCTTGTCCGCCCCTGCCCGAACGAAGTAAAAAAATGCCGCATCGTCGTCCCGAAACCCTTGAACACCTCCGGCAGATAAACCGCCTCGGACCTGTTCATAGGCCTCGTCTCAATCCTCACAATCTCATCATCTCTGATCGCCATGCCACAAGTGTAGCAACACATCCATTCACCAACCTCCACCACAACCATCAACTTCTCATCCTCCACACGCCGGATCTTTGGGCGCACACCCAATCCCCCTCATCTGGACGCCGGATCTTTGGGCGCACCCAACCTCCCCCATCACCCAAAACCCCCACCGCCCAAAGGTCCGGGTCAGACCCACCCAAACCCTTCTCCCACTCACTTTTTGCTCCTGCGCCTCAGGACGCCGGATCTTTGGGCGCACCCAACCTCCCCCATCACCCAAAACCCCCACCGCCCAAAGATCCGGGTATCTCTGCGATTCACCTGCCGCATCTCCACCTCCGCCCATACACTGCTGACATGCCCGCAGGCCGCCCACACAAACCCCTCTTCGAACACCTTGCCAAAGAACAGCAATCCTCCAGCACCCCCACCTACGACGCCGCTCCGAACTCCCCCTCCCGACGCTTCCTCCTCTCCCCCGCTGCCCTCTATGGCTTCATCGCCGCAACAATCGCCCTCCTCATCCTCTGCTGGGCAATTGCATACCGCATCGGTTACAACAAAGGCTACGACACCTGGACCACTACCCACGCCGACTCCATCCTCCTCCCCCCCGATCCACTCCGCCAGCCCGACCCCGATCGCACCTTCCTCCCCGCACGCCAGGACCCTCCCGACAACCAGGATCTCTCCCCCACCGACATCCTCAGCCCATCAGGCACCCTCTCCGCCGACCCACGCCGCTCCGGCTTTAACTACCTCGAACTCGCAACCCTCTCCCGCACACAGGCACAGGCCGCCATCACCTACCTCGCCCGCAACAACGTCCAGGCAATCGCAGTCCCAATAGTGGAAACTTCGCGGCAGGGAGCGAACAATCCCGTCCGCTATCGCCTTGTCTCAATGCAACTCGCCGTCTCCAGCGCCGAGTTCCGCACAAAACAATCCGAACGCGAACAGCACGAAGCCCAGGTCAAACGCCTCGGCACACAATGGAAAAACTCCAGCGGCGGGGCATCCGACTTCTCCCAGCCTCTCTGGAAACGACACCCCTGACCTCCCGCCCGACCCGACCCGACCGACCTGAAAGGATTCACGCCATGAGCCTCGACTCTTCTCTCAAAACCAAGAACTCCCTCGCAGGCGTCCGCTCCGTCATGAAGCGCTCCGAACGCATCGCAAAACTCGCAGCCGACAAACGATTCGATCCCAAAAAGGATCACGCCCTCGGCCTGCCCAAGACCAAGCCCAACGAAAAGTAATCCACACTCTCCATGGACACCGCTTCCATGATCGCCGACCGCGCCCATGCCATCGAGGCATCTGGCATTCGGCGAATTCTCGAACTCGCATCATCTCTCAAAAATCCCGTCAACCTCTCCATCGGGCAGCCCGACTTCCCAGTCCCCGACCCAATCAAAAACGCTGCCATCGATGCCATCCGCACCGACCGCAACGGCTACACCCTCACACAGGGAATCCCCGAACTCCGCGCCGCAATCTCCGCACACCTCGCTACCGATCTCAACTGGAACTTCAACCACAACGACGACCCCGCCCTCCTCGTCACCAGCGGCACCTCCGGCGGACTTCTCCTCGCCGCTCAGGCACTCCTCAACCCCGGCGATGAAATCATCATCCCCGACCCATACTTCCTCATCTACCCCGCCATCGCCACCCTCTGCGCCGCACACGCCGTCCCCTGCAACACCGCCCCACACTTCCGCCTCACCGCCGAACTCGTCGAACCTCTCATCACCCCACGCACCAAGTTCGTCCTCTTCAACTCTCCCTCAAACCCCGCAGGCGTCGTCTCCACCGAAGCCGAATGCCGCGACCTCCTCGACCTCTGCCGCGCACGCAACATCCTCCTCATCTCCGACGAAATCTACGACGGCTTCACCTACTCCGAATCACGCACCCAGCGCACACCACACAACCAGCACCTCTGCCCCTCCCCAGCACGCCTCGAAGCCAGCGCGCAGCACGTCCTCCTCATCCGAGGATTCGGCAAAACCTATGGCTGCACCGGTTGGCGACTCGGCTACGCCGCCGGACCTCGACCCATCATCGAGCAGATGGCAAAGATCCAGCAGTACACCTTCGTCTGCGCGCCATCGCCGCTCCAGCACGGCGCCATCGCCGCACTCAGCACCGATATCACGCACATCATCGCCGAGTATGAATCGCGCCGCGATCTCGTCGTAAACCGGCTCTCGCAGGTCACCGATCTCCCCTTCCCCGGCGGAGCCTTCTACGCATATCCGCGCGTCCCTACGCACCTCGGCCTCACTGCATCGCAGTTCGTCGAACAATGCATCGAGCGCGAACTCCTCCTCGTCCCCGGCAAGGTCTTCTCCACGCGCGACACACACATCCGCCTCAGCTTCGCGGTCGCACCCGACAAACTCGCCCGGGGCCTCGACATTCTCGTCGATCTCATGTCACGCTGAACACGCTTACGTGAACTTCCGGAACCGCGCCACATACCCGAGCGATACCTGCCGCCCACGGTCCACTCGATCATCACCTTCAAACCGATACAGCGTCATCCCCGTCCACGTCCGCCCATGATGATCCACCAGCGTCCCGCTCGTCGCTGGATGCACCGCATGCCCCTCGATCGCATCGCGCAGCGTCCACAGCGCGCTATCGCTCGCCGCAACCAGCCGCCCGCGCACCGTCACCTCGAGCTCATAGTTCCCGAACGCCGCCGACCCGGGCAGTGTCACATCAAACACCCGGAACGGCACCGCAAACAACCCCCCCGTATCCACCACGAACCGATGCGGGCCCGATCCGAACAGATTCAGCGTCTTGAACGAACTGCTCACGCCCCACCGCCTTTCTCGATCACCACCACCGGGTCCGTATCGCCACTGCTCGACACACCCCACGC
Organism: Phycisphaeraceae bacterium; assembly: GCA_019636795.1. Lineage (NCBI taxonomy): Bacteria > Pseudomonadati > Planctomycetota > Phycisphaerae > Phycisphaerales > Phycisphaeraceae > Phycisphaeraceae bacterium. Next base: position 205,650 of record JAHBWW010000006.1, on the reverse strand, counting down.
CACCAGCGTGCGCACGCCGCGCCCGCGGCTCACCTCGTGCCGCACTTCTCCGATCACGATCGAAATCACAATCTCGAAGCGCCCCGCATCACTCCCCGAACGCGCCGCCTCGAACACCAGATCGCCCGACATCCCCGGCACCAGCGCATCGAGCGTCCCCTCATCAAGCACCTGCACCAGCGACACACGCACACGCTGCTCGGGAACATCCACGAACACCGCGAACGCACCATCATCACTCCAGTCCTGCACCAGTTTCTGCGCCAGCCGATCAATCGCGATCGACTCGACCTGCGCCCACTCGTGCCCGTCAAACTTCACCCGCTGCGGATTGAGCACCAGCATCGCTCGTTCTCCTTGCGCTAGTGGCGCACAAACTGCATCACGTTCAGCCGCCGTGTCGCGTCAACCTGCCCATCGCCATCCGTATCGATCAGCGCAACTGCGCGCTGTCGCTCGCTGTCGAATCGAGCCCGATAGAACTCCGCCTTGCGCCCCAGGGGCGTCTCAGGCCCCAGCGCACTCGACGCCGCCGAATACACCAGGTGCAGCGCACCCAGCGCTTCGAGCCGCGCAAACTCGCTCATGTTCAGTACCGACGACTCTCCCACCGCGCCTTCCACAGGCTCGATGTCCGGCTCGATCCCAAGCATGCGCAGCACCTGCCGATGCACCGTCGCAATCTGAGGCCCGAACGTCGCCACCTGCACCGCGACTGCCGTCGCGCCGCTCACCGCGATCGCCGGATCATCCACGTCGTTGCGCACACGCGAGATCGTCAGCACCGTCCCCGACACACGCGCAAGCACCTCGTACGGCGTGCCTCCGATCACCGCCACATGTCCCTGGCCGACGTCGGCCGAGTCGAACGAAACATCCTGCGCGCTCATCGTCAGCGCCGTCCCGCTCGCTGTGCCTGTGCCGCTCACCAGCCTCTGCCCAGTCCACATCACCTCCCGGAACAATCCCGGCTCAAGGATCAGCAGATCACGATCCGACGCGAATGACATCATGCGCTCCTTTCCGGCACGCGCTCGTGCCCATGTGCTGTCCGATTCCGAAAAACCCCGAGCGAGGCAACAGCGCCCCGCCCGGAGTGCACGCGATTCCCCCCGGTCTCGCGTTACGTTCAACTCGCCAGGCCTTCGATCAGCCCGTGCGCCACCTCGTTCTTGAACTCCATCGTGTATTCGCCGATGACCTGACCCGCAATCGCATCACCCGTCGCCGCCAGCGGCTTGTAGTGAAAACTGCGCCCGGCCAGCGGCATCACGCTGATGCGCGACGAATCGATCAGCAGCACCTTGTCGCTGGGCACCCACCGGCTCATCACGACCTTGCACACCCCAAAGTCACTCTCATAGACACTGATCAGATTGCGGTAGCGCGTGTCCTCGGGCAGGTACGCACGCGAGCCCGTGACGAAACTGTTGAGTTTGCGCTTCTGTGCCCCGCCGACGACGATCGTGTCGATCGTGCCGGCCGAGTTTTCCCAGATGTGCTTCATGGCAGCGTTGAGCACCGTCTCGTTGAGTTCGTCACCGTCGCCATCGCCTTCAGGGATCCCACCAACGCCCGGCTCGAAGCGGTTGGACAGGATCGAGTGCACGATCCCGCGCATCGAACGCCGCACGGTCGAAGACCCTTGCTGCGTGCTCGCGGGCGATACGCCGTTGATGACGCAGTTCTCAAGATCGCGCAGGAGTTCGCGCATGCGCTCCTGCTTCTGGTAATCAACTTCGTCGGGCACACCGACCGCCTTTGATGCCTGCATGGAGCCGCTGACCTCGACCGAGGCTGTGAAAATCTGTGTGTAGTTCTGCCTGCGCGAGCGCGACGTGAACCGGGCTGCGGGCGCGCCGGCACCTTCGAGGGCAGCGTTGCCGAGAATGTGCAGCACCATGTTGTTGGCCAGTGTCGCAGCCGGTGTGCCGCCATAGCCGCGCGTCACCGTCAGTGTGTTGGTGCCGGGGTTGATGGCCGAGACGAACATCACTTCGCTGAACCCGTCCGGACGCACGAGATCTCCGACCTGGAACACACTCGACGTATCGACGGTGATGCTCGTCGCGCTTTGCGGCGTGGGCGAGAACGAGGCCTGATTGATCTGCCCGGTGTTGGGCAGCAGGATGTCCTCGATCCATTCGTGAATGGTGCTCGAGGCCGGTCGCTTGGGGTCGCCGAGATGGTCGAGCAGTGCCGTCTCGAACGGGCTGACGATGCCGATGATGTCCGAAACATCCTCGACCAGTTCGGGCAGGCTCGCGCCTGCGCCATACGTTGCTTTACCTGTAAATGCCATGTGAAAAACCTCCTGTGGAAATGTGAATCAACCGAAACTTTCGCGTGCGTGCGACTGAATCAGGCTCCGCGGCGAGCGCGGAGATACTTGAGAACAGCGGTGCGATTGCCCGACTGACGAGCCTCGGAAGCCAGGTCTTCGAGCAGATCCCCGCCGCCCGAAGCAACATGCCCGCTCATGGCCGACGCAGGTGAGGCCGGGCGAAACAGAAACGACTTGCGGCGTTTGAGATCGGCAATCACGGCGCGCACATCGGGCGATTCCATCTGATCGAGGGCCTGATGCGCGAGCAGGGTCGCGGTCTCGAGGTCGATCGCGCCTGCGAGCGTGAGTTCGAGTTCGAGTTCGCGTCGCTGTTCGGCCTGAGATGCCTCGGCCTTGGCAGAGGCAAGTTGAGACTCCACTTCGCTCACGCGCGCTTCGAGCTCCTCGACTCGCGCTTCGGCGCGCACGGCACGCGCGCGCCAGACGATTTCCTCGTTGCCGAGGCGCGCCGCGCTCGGGTCGAGTTTGGGCTGCGGATCGGGTTTGGGATCGGGATCTGTCCCGATCGGGTCGATGCCGCCGCCACCACCAATACCACCAATTCCTCCAACCATGTCAATGCTCCTTGTGATGCAATGTGTGAGATGCCAGTCGCAGCCACACGGCGCGCGACGAACGAAACATCAGGAAATTCCGGGATCTGTCGCGGCGTAGCCGAGTTCGCCCAGCACCCGCTCGGCGGGGATACCGAGTTCGATCTTGGTCTTGGCGACTGCGGCCTCGTCGCGTGCGTCGGCGGGCACGGGGTTTGGCCAGATGAGTCGCAGTGCGCGATCGCGTTCATCGGTGCGCAGAACCTCGGCGGCATCGAGTGCGCGAAGGATCATGGCGCAGACTTGTTCGATGCCTCGGCCATACAGCACACGCTTGCGACCGGTGCGGGCGATGAGGCCCATGAGTGTGACGCGCAGTGCGGTGGCGCTGGACAGGTTGCCGATCTTGGCGCGAATGACACCGCCGGCGAGCGGGGGCACGCCGCTGATCTTGTCCATGGCCTCGCGGATTTCGTCGATGTGCACGGATTCGCTGGGCGAATCGGCATCGCCGCCGAACGATTGCACGCTGGCATCGGGATTGTCGGTGGTCCAGATCTGACCTGGGCCGACGGGGATGCGGTCGAAGCCGTCCATGCCCTTGGCGAGGTACATGCGGAAACTCTGAAGCGTGACACGATTGGCGCGATCGGAAAGTCGGGTGTTGAGTTCATCCTGAAGGGGGATGAGCGGCTCGACTTCGCTGCGCCCTTCGTAGCGGAAGGGCTGGGCGACGTTCTGGATGTGAACCACGGGGGTGGTGCCGGCCAGCAGTGTGCTGGTGGTGTGCGCGACGAGTTCATCGTCTTCGTAGCGATGCCACACGCCGCGGCTGAAGATTTCGGTGACGGTTGATCGGCGACGGGAGCGATCGCGATGCGGCTTTGAGTTTGGCCATGTGCTTGCGCGGCCGAAGATTGAACGGCGCGGCGAAGCCGATTCACGTTCGACCTGGTTGATTTCGCGGTCGAAGTGAATGACATAGGCGTCGATGGTGCGGTAGTCGTCGGGGTTGAGAATAGGAATGCCGCGCGTGGGTTCGATGATCTCGATGCGAAATGCGGCGGCGATGCGGTCGATGTCGGCGCGACCCTGGCGAGGTGCTGCCAGAGCGAGTGCTTGCTCGTTGATGCGGAGGAGGAGATCGACCGAGCCGTAGACGTGGCCGAGGAGGGCGATGTCCTGAAGAAGTGCGATTCCGCCGGAGTTTTCCCAGATTTTTTCGAGGACTTCTTCGATGAGTGTGCGTGTGTCTGGTTTGTCAGCGGCGCTCTGGATCTGAACGGGCTTGCCGAACATGAAGTCGACCATGGTTTCGATGCGCCAACCGATGTCGTTTTCGATGACGACTTCGCGGTTGTTGCGTGTGCGGTCGTCGGTGGCCTGGTCGGCCGATCCGATGAGTCGGGGGGGCAGGCTGTGGTATTGTGCGGGGCGCCACTGAACGCGCGAAGACCAGACCGACCCGACCGGCTCAAGCGGATTCCTGAAATACGTCCAGAGTTTTTCGAGTCGCGGGACTCGTTTTGAATGATGCTCGTCGATGACGAGCGAGAGCAGTGCCTTATCCAGGCCGACGTCGGAAAACGCGTTGAGCCGATCGGGCATGGGTCGGTCTCCTTTGGTGAGCGGTGCGTTGTCGGGACGCGTGTCTCGACACCAAGGGGCACGGAGACGACGGCGCGCGCACGGTCGCGGACGTTGCGGTGGGTGATCGGTGCTGTAAGTCGTGGCGGGGAATGGCGGAAAAAAACTTTGAGCGTTTTTTGGGGGTGGGTCAGCAGCGGGCGGGAGTGTGCGCGCAATGGCGGCGTTGTCTGCGCGCCGACCCGGACCTTTGGGCACGATGCGAAAGGCAACCCGGATCTTTGGGCATGGCGCTTTGTATGAAGGAGAGAGCACAGGAGCGCCCAAAGATCCGGCGTCCAGATGCAGCTAGGGTTTGGGATGGCAAAGCGACCGGACTTGACGGGGCATCAGAAGAAGATTGTGAATCGGTACTACGAGAACCGGGACACGATCTCGACGACGAAACTGGCTGAGGTGATCAGTTCGTTGTATCTGGAAGATGACCCGAAGAAGTCGGGGCGGCTGTGGAAGTCGGCTGAGACCGCACTGGTGAATCTGGGTGTGGCGGGGCCTGTGGCGGCGAGTCTGGTGGCGGCCCGGGATGTGCGGGCACTGGCAGAGGCGGCAGAGAAAATCGCCCGTGACGGGGGCGGGGCAGGGGTTCGCGGTCCGAAAACCACCTGATTAGGGTATGGCTAGCAAGAAAATCTTCTTTTTGGCTCTCAATGGGTGTGCAGGGCATCGCAGATGTGATATCTTATTGGTAATGCGTTTGCATGTGCAGACAATCAGGGCACGGCGGGCAGCGTTCACGCTGATCGAGTTGCTGGTGGTCATTGCGATCATCGCGTTGCTCATCGGGATCCTGCTGCCTGCGCTGGGCAAGGCGCGGCGGGCGGCGCAGACGATGGCGTGCCTGAGCAATGTGCGGCAACTGGAGATCGCGCACGGGATGTTTATGGGCGATCACAACGGCGCGTTTATTGATGCTGCGCTGCCTCATGGTGGAATCGGGGATGATTTTCATCAGTCGTGGCTTGCGACGTTGAGCGAGTATTACGGCTCGACGCTGATCACGCGCTCGCCGGTGGACGCCAGCCCGCATTGGAGCGTGAAGGAGGGCGGGACATCGGCGGGGATGACGCTTGAGGAAGTGCTGGCGTTTTATCGCGAGAATCTGGCGGTGCTGACGGACAATGATCCGCGGAATGATCCGCCGATGCCGGCGATTGCGCGGCTGACGAGTTACGGGCTCAACAATTTTACGACGCGCAGTGTTGGGCCTTTTCTGGCGATGGATCCGGTGACGGGGCGACGGACGACGCGAACGAGTTTTGATGCGTTGCACAAGGTGCACAGGCCTCACGACACGGTGCATTTTCTGATGATGGCCACGGATGGGACGCCCAGCAACCCGGTGGGTTTTGCCAAGTCGGACCATGTGCATGCTGAATCGTGGGGCGACTGGCCGGAGGCTGCGATTCCGACGATTGCGGGCGCGGAGATGAATATCGCGGCGCATGGCGGACGGGACAAGACGTATGAGGCGAAGTCGAACTATGGCTTTCTGGACGGGCACGCTTCGACGATGCGGTTTGGCGAGGTGTATGAGTCGACGATGAAGAACAGATTTCATCCGGCAGCAGGGATTCCGACGCGGTGAAGGCGCGGGATGAGGTTGCGGGATGCGTGCAAGGAGGTTGGAGTTAATGCGCGGAGTGAAGTTGATGGCGGGGTTGTGTGTGAGTGGATCAATCGCGCACGCGCAGTTGCACGCAGGGGACATTGTGATCGGGCTGGAAGATCAGCGGATTACGACGGCGGCGCAGGTGAGCGGAGTGGTGGAGCTTGATCGCGTGTTTACGGGGCTCTTCGGAGCGGAGGGTTTTGCGGACTTTACGAACAACCCGGGGTTCGATTCGTTTGCGGGGACGTGGGCATCGGGAACTGTGATCGGATTTGACATTGTCGGTGCGGTGAAGCGATGGGCGCCGGATGCGAGTCATTTTTATTCGACTGCGAATGAGCGGATCAGCATCCGCAAGGGTGGCTTGCGGACGGATTCGCCGCTGGATGATGTGACCGTCGCGGGGTTTGCGTTTGGCGATGCGAACACGAGCGGGACGTTTCATCATCATGTGAACTTCTGGCTGATTGATGGGGAGACACCCAATGCCGATGGCGTGTGGCTTTTGGGTTTGAGGTTGTGGTCGGAGACGGCGGCGATTCAAGACTCGGAGGAGTTCTGGATCGTGTACGGACAGGGAACCCACGAGGTGTTCATGGATGAGGCGGTGCAATGGGTGCGCGATCATCTGATCGGCGAGCCTTGCCCGGCGGACTTCAATGGCGATGGAATACTGGATTTCTTCGACGTGTCGGCGTTTCTGGCGGCGTTCTCGGCACAGCACGCCAGCGCGGATATGAACGGTGACGGTGTGTTTGATTTCTTTGACGTGCAGATGTTTCTTGGAGCATTCGCGGCAGGGTGTCCGTGAATGAGAGAGAGGTCATCCGATTGAACGCTGCGCGTGCGGCGGCGGATGAAGTGGTTTGAACCTGCTGCGTGACGGCGGGTGTTGACAGAGTGAAAGGGCTGGATGATGAAGAACTGCATTGCAGGTCTGGCGGCTATCGGTGCGCTCGCAGCGGGCGCGATGGGGCACGACGAAGGCGATTACGGTCTGGTGGTGATCGATGGCAAGATTGTGACCGGGATCGGCGATCATGACAGCGGGACGATCTCGCACATCGGCGAGCGCGTGTTTGCGGCGGAGATGAGCAAGGCGTTTGGCAGTATTTATGCTGACGAACCCGGCATCTTTGTGCAGGCGGGAACGTTTGCGCCCGGGACGGGGATCGGGTTCAATATCCTGGCGGCGCTGCGCGTGTGGGACACGGTGAATCAGGATTTCTTCACGGTGTCGGCGGTGCCGATGACGATTGAGTTTGGGCCTGCGAGTGTGACGACGCCCGCGAGCGACTCGCTGGTGAGCGGGTTCAACATTATGTATGGCGGCGGGGAGTTTGACGAGCACTGGGATTTTCTGCTGCCCTCGGATGTGGATCTGGGGATCTATCTGCTCGAAATTCAGTTTGCGGTGACGGACCCGGGCATTGCGGCTTCGGACGCGATCTGGACGGTGTTCAACTATGGGCTCGATGAGGATGAGCATGAACTGGCGATCGAATGGGTGGAGAAGAACCTGGTGCCTGCGCCGGGGTCGGCGCTTGCGCTGCTTGGGCTTGGACTGATGGGCCGGCGGCGGCGGTGAGTGCGCTGTGCGGGGTTTGATGATGCAATTCAACCCGGACCTTTGGGCATGTCGGGTTTGCGTGAGGAGTCATGCACTGTGAGCCCAAAGATCCGGCGTCCGGGTAGAGGTACGGAGTTGGAATAGAAGTCCGGAGTTGGAGGAGAGATCCGGATTCGGGAGAGAGTGCGGGATTTGCGAAGTTGAACCCCTTCGATTAGGCTCTCTTTGGGATTCATCCTGAAGGGAGCCTTTTTTATGCGCGTTGAGATGAGTGTGGTGCTGGCGAGTGTTGTGGTTGTGCTGGTCGGGTGCAGCGATCGGGGGCGCGAGATTGTGCGGATCGAGCGGGTGATTGATGCGTATCACGCGGCTGCGTCGCGGGCGGATCTGGAGGGGTACATCGGTCTGATGAGCGATGGTTCGGTGTTTCTGGGGACGGATGCGAGCGAACGGTGGACGCGGGATGAGTTTCGGGCGTTTTGCGAGCCTTACTTCGCGGCGGGGCGAGGGTGGACGTATGTGCCGGTTGAGCGGCATGTGGAGATCGCGGCGGGCGGACGCACGGCGTGGTTTGATGAGATTTTGTCGAATGAGTCGTATGGCACGCTTCGGAGCACCGGCGTGCTGAGTCGGGATGCGGGAGATTGGCGCATCGAGCACTACAGCCTGACGTTTCTGGTGCCGAACGATGTGGCGAAGGAGGTTGTGAAGATGATTCGGGAGGAAGGTGGGAATGCAGATTAGGGGAGGTATGTATGAGCAGATTGAACCAAGGCACACCGACCGCTCAGAGCCGCGGATCGGTGGCACATCAGCGGCGGGGATTTCGTGGTGAGCCGCGGCGGCGGGTGCCGCGATCGGGGCTGGCGGACGGGCCCATCGCGCCTGCGTTTGTGGCTGGAGAAGCAGGATGAGGCGACGGAACGGAGTTGCGCGGCTGTGAATCTTGGGCGTCGGTGCTTTCGACGTCTGGAGATTCGTCCGTGTCTTTGTCGGGGAACTGACGCGCGAAGATGAGGCGGCCTGCGCTGGTCTGGAGCGTGCTGGAGACGGTGACGGGAACTTCGCGCCCGATGGCGTCGGAGCCATCTTCGACGACGACCATTGTGCCATCGTCGAGATACCCGACGCCTTGGCCTTCCTGCTCGCCGTGGCGGACGACGCGAACGCTGAACGCTTCGCCGGCCAGGACGCTGGGCTTGAGGGCGTTGGCGAGGTCATTGAGGTTGAGGGCAGGGACGCTGGCGATGGCGGCGACGCGGGCGAGGCCTGAGTCGGTGGTGACAACGAGGCCATTCATCTGTCGCGCGAGTTCGACGACGAGCTGGTCGACGGCTTTGCCGGGGACGGAGGTTTCGTCGATCGAGACATCAATCGCGGGGGATCGCTGGAGGCGTGCGATGATGTCGAGCCCGCGGCGGCCTCGCGTGCGCTTCATTCGGTCGCTCGAGTCGGCGAGCAACTGGAGTTCGGCGATGACGAAGTGCGGGATGACGACCGGTGCCTGAACAAAGCCGGTCTCGGTGATTTCGATGAGCCGGCCATCGATGATGGCGGAGGTATCGAGGATGAGCGGGCGCATGCCCCGGATCTGCTTGGCGAACTCGACATAGGGGATGACAAGACGGAAGTCGTCCTGAGTCTGAAGGACGGTGGTGATGCAGAGGTAGCAGAGGCTGATGCCCAGAAGGACCTTTGCGGTGCGGGAGAAGGTTTCGGCCCCGGGGGCGAGTTTTCCGCTGGAGGTGCTGAGCCATGTTTCGACGACGAGGTCGATGACGAACCCGAGGGCGACGGTTGCGGCGAGCCCCATGAGCAGGCCGAAGAGGACGCCGGAGATGGTTGCGATTTTCTTTCGCGGGGTGAAGACATCGATTGCGAGGACGATTGCGGCGAAGACGAGTGCGCCGATGACGACAGCGACCCAGTTCATTCCAAATTGCCGGTCGAGGCCTTCGACGCCCAGGTCGCGTCCTACGGCGAAGAGGCTCAGGAGTGTGACGGTGATGACGAGGATGACGAAGAATGCGCGAGTTGCGCGGACGAGGAGTGCCCGCTGCCTGCGTGCGGCTTCGAAGGGGTTTGCTGGGGCGCGTGGGTCGGAGGCTGCGCCCTTGGATCGTGGCATGAGAATAGTGTACCACAGCGGGGCGGCGGCGTAGAATGATGGTTCCCGCGTTGGTTGACGGCCGGGCCCGGTGTACGGGTGGCCCGTGAAACTGGTCAGGGCTTGACCGCAGCAGCCATAAGCGGCCGTCGCCCGGTACCGCCGGTGTCCTGGCCGTCAACCGTCGTGGGCGAACGTGCTGCTGACGGGTCCTTGCCCGATAAGCATGGGGACGAATGCGTCCTGTGAGGTTCAATCGGGTTTCGCTCGTCTCATTGGTGTTCTGACGCCAGCGCCCGCTCAAGCGGTACAAACGTCCCGTCGATGGTTGTTTCGTGCGTACTCGCGCTTTCAGCCTGATCGAGCTTGTGGTGGTTGTCGTGATCCTCGGTGTGATTGGTGCCATCGCGGTGCCCCGGATGTCATCGTTCAGTGCCAACGCCAAGGTCCATGCGGCTCAGGCGAATGTGAACATCGTGCGGTCGAAGATCGACGAGGTGATCGCGATCGAGGGCAAGCCTCCGACTGCGATCGACGCTACATGGTTTGCGGGGAGGAAGATCCCGAAGAACCCATTTGCGACCGCGTCGGACCCGCGGCAGGTGCAACAGGTCAGCGGCGGCGCGTCGGTCACTGAGCCGAGCATCAAGACGGTTGAGGGTCGGATCGCGTACTGGTACAACCGCGACAACGGGGAGTTCAGGGCGCGCGTGCCGACGCGGGGATCGAGTGCGGCGACGCTGGCGCTGTACAACCTGGTGAACGGGACGCAATTGACCAGTCTGAGCGACACAGCCAAACCGGTCGGCTCGGGCGGATCGATCGAGATCGAACTGGGGGGCTGAGCGGGCGGGGAGAACCCTACAATCGCGTCGCATGTCATACACCGTCCTTGCACGCCGATACCGCTCCAACTCTTTCGACGAACTGGTCGGACAGGAACCCATCGCCCGGACGCTTGCAGCGGCGATCGAGCACAACCGCGTCGCGCATGCGTATCTGTTTTGTGGCACGCGGGGTGTGGGCAAGACTTCGATGGCGAGGATCTTCGCCAAGGCGCTGAACCAGGCCGATGCCAACCCCGAAGTCGCCAAGGCCATCATGACGGGTCAGGATACGGACGTCATCGAGATCGACGCTGCGAGCAACACGGGCGTGGATAACGCGCGCGATCTGATTGCCAATGCGAACTACATCCCGATGCGCGGGCCTTACAAGATCTACATCATCGACGAAGTACACATGCTCTCGACCAATGCGTTCAACGCGCTGCTCAAAACGATGGAGGAGCCCCCGGCCCACGTCAAGTTCATCTTGTGCACGACCGAGTCGCACAAGGTGCCTGCCACGATTCAGAGTCGATGCCAGAGGTTTGACTTTCGCAATATCGCTGTATCGCGGATTGCCGAGCATCTGTCGAGCGTGATCAAGGCTGAGGGGCTGAGCGCCGAGCCTGAACTGGTGCAGGAAGTGGCCAAACTCGGCAACGGGTCGATGCGTGATGCGCTGAGCCTGCTCGATCGCGTGATTGCTGCGGGCGAGAAAAAACTGACGGTTGCGCTGCTCGCGAGCCTGCTTGGTCTGCCCGATCGGCAGCTGGTCGGTTCGCTGATCGATGCGATCGCGTCGGGCGATGTGCGCACAACGCTTGAGGTTGCGGATGATCTGCTTTCGCGCGGGTCGGGGAGCAATCTGTTCCTCGAGACGTTGTGTGAGCGCTTCCGCGATCTGATGGTGATTGCAGCATGCGGCGGAGAGACGCCGCTGGTGGAACTGTCGGATGTGGCGCGAACGCAGGAGGCTGCGCGAGCGGCTCATTTCGAGGCTGCGCAGTTGTCGCACATGATTGCGATCTGCGATGCGGTGCAGCGGATGGTGCGCAATTCGGCTTCGCCCCGGGCTCTGATCGAAGCGACGCTGGTGAGGCTGGCGCTGACGGAGCAGTTTGCGGACGCAGCCGCGACGGCGTCGGCCACTCCATCGGCAACGACGGGGAATGCAGGGCGCGGAGCACTGGCAAAAAAACGGTAAGGGCGGAGGAGCCGACATCTGCTCCGCCCGCCCCAAACCATCGACCACACGCGATTCGAGATGATGCCGGTGTCGCGAACGGCTCGACGGCTTCGGGTTCGCTGATCGAGCGTGTGGCGGCGGCGTGTGAGCGGCCGAGCCTTGCGGTGCTGGTGTCGCGTCTGCGCGCGAGTGAGCGTGAGGATGGGTGCGTCGAGATTGAAGCCGAAGCGGGCAAGCAGGCAATGGTCGAGGCGAATCTCGTCGAGATCAAGACGCTGTTTCGTCGTGTGATGGGCCGGGGCGATGTTGAAGTGGTGCTGCTTGGTGATGTGCGCGGCGACGCGCAAGGCGTGGATGCAGGGCCTGCGACCCAGACGCCATTGCCTCGGACGGCTGCGGATACGGAGTTTGATCATCCGTTGGTCAAGAGTGTTGCGGAGATTCTCGATGCACAGCCTCGTCGCATCGAGCCCAAGGGGCGAAGGAGTTAGCGCGCGATGTTCGAGAATTTCAAGTTGATGGGGGCTGTGGCGGGGTTTCTCAAGAACCGCGATCAGATCACCGCTGCGGGCGACCGGATTCAAAAGCGCCTCGACGGGATGAGGCTCACTGGGCGCAGCGAAGGCGATCTGGTGCAGGTGACGATGACGGGGAAGATGGATGTCGAATCGGTCACGATCTCGCCGGTACTGGCTTCGGGCATGGCGCGTGGAGAGGACGACCGCAGGCTGGGCGAGCACTTGATTGCCGAGGCGGTCAATGACGCGCTCAAGAAGGCGCAGGCTGCCGCCATCGCGGTGATCGATGATGAGGGCGATGCGCTGGGTCTGCCTGGTCTGGGCGAACAGTTGAAGCAGATTCTGCCTCGCTGAGTTGTGCAGGCCGGTGTGTCGTGACACCGCGCGAGTGTTACTCGCTGAACCAGCGCAATCGCCACTGCCCGTTCTCGACGATCATGTCGACGGACTTCCACGCGAGCTTGTCGGCACCGCGCGGGTCGATGCGCAGGCGGAACTCGTTGCGGCCGATGTTGCGCAAAAAGAGACCGGGCGTGAACTCGGCCATGGGCATGCGGGCCATGAGGGCGTAGACATCGCGTTCGCGGCGTTTGAGTTCTTTGAATGCCTCGACCGGGTCGTAGCCACGCTCGATGAACTCGTTGCGCGTTTTTTCGCTCAGAACCTGTTCGGTGAAGAGTTGTTCTTCTTCGGCAACGAGCGTTGAGCGGATATGCGTGAGGAGGTGCAGCGAGTTGCGTGAGGAGAGCTCGATGCGGCCGTCTTCGTGTTCGATGCGAATGCGATTGTCGGCTGGAGCCTGACGACCTGCTCCCTTGGGCCCGCCGACGAATGGTGTGCCCGACTGCGCCCCGGCGATGCTCGAAAGCGGCGGGCGATAGTGCACGACACGCTCGTAACGAGTGCATCCGGCCAGTGCCATCATGGTGGCTGCGAGCAGGATGAAACTGACCGGCTTCACACCGTCACCTCCGCCGGAAGGTCGACAAGCAGGGGCTGGCTCCGCCCGCGTCGCCAAAGGTCATGGACCCGGAAGCGATCGACGGGATTGGGAAAGTCGGCCCGGGCGTGAGCACCGCGCGATTCCTCGCGCCAGGCTCCGGACTGCGCAACAAGCGAGCCCACCAGCAACATATTCTGCGTCTCCCACCCTGTCGGTTCGTCAAAAATCTTGTCAAGTGTGTAACGAGACCAGAAATCGAACATGTCGTTGGCGTCGTGGAGTTTGGGTCCGGTTCGTTCGATGCCCACATTGCGCCACATGGCTGAACGCAGACTCGAACGGACATCCGCGAGATCGAGTTCGCCATGGTCGCTCGGGCGAATATCACTCACAACGGGGACAGGGCCGGGACGCGAGCCGTTGGAAGCAGCAGCCTTGGCAGCGAGCGCGCCGGCGATCTGCCCAAAAACAAGCCCTTCGAGCAGCGAGTTGCTTGCGAGTCGATTCGCGCCGTTGAGGCCCGATGCGCTGACTTCACCGGCGACGAGCAGCCCCGGCACATCGGTGCGGCACTGAAGGTCGCAGCGCACGCCACCGATCATGTAGTGGGCAGCGGGGTGAACAGGAATGAGATCTTGTGCGGGGTCAAGCTCGAAGCGTTTGAGTTCGGCTGAGATGCCTGGGAAGCGGTGCTCGAAATGCGCAAGGTGTCGGCAGTCGAGCCACACGTGGCGTCCGCCCTGGCGCGCAATCTGCCGGACGATGGCGCGCGCGACAATATCGCGCGGCGCGAGCTCGGCCATGTCGTGTTCATCAAGCATGAAGCGGTTGCCCGCCTCATCGAGAAGGTGTGCCCCTTCGCCGCGCACGGCTTCGGAGATCAGGCTTCGCCCCGCACCGGGCAGGTAGAGCGTCGTCGGGTGAAACTGAACAAATGCCATGTCGGCAAGAGTTGCACCTGCGCGATACGCCATCGCCAGACCGTCGGCAGTTGCTGGTTTGGGGTTGGTCGTTTCACGATACAACTGCCCCGCTCCACCGCTGGCAAGAATTGTGGTGCGAGCCCAGATCATCTGCAAGCCGAAACGTTCGTGATGCGTGATCGCGCCGAGCACGGGTGCGCCCGGTTCGGTGCCCTGGGTGATGAGGTCGAGCGAGAAGCAATGATCGAACAACCGCACGCGCCCTGTCTTGAGCATGCGCTCGTAGAGGCAGCGTTCGAGTTCGCGGCCTGTGGCATCGCCCCCGGCGTGAAACACACGAAAGGCGTTGTGCCCGCCTTCACGTCCGACGGCAAGCTCGCCCGCTGCGTCGCGATCAAGAGCCATGCCCCAGTCGATGAGTTCGCGCAGCCTCTCCGGACCCTGCTCAACAACGAGGCGGACTGCCGGTTCATCGCACAGACCCGCGCCCGCTGCGAGCGTGTCCTGCACGTGCGACTCGATTGAATCGTCTTCGCGCAGAATCGCGGCGATCCCGCCCTGGGCCCAGGCTGTGTTCGTATTGCGGAGGGTGTCTTTGGAAAGTACGATGACCTCCGAACCTTGAGCAGCGGCCTCGACGGCTGCCCGAAGCCCCGCAACCCCGGCGCCAATAACCAGCACCTCCGTAAAGATCTGCGGCAGGAGGCTGGAGCGGAAGGGAATCAGGTATCGGCGCTCATCGATCACGCGGTTCATGGATGACAAAACGTAGCGCGCCGGAGGGCTGCAAGGCTGGAGGCGAATCAGGGGGATGCCTGGTCGCTGCACAGGCCGGCGTGACCAACGTACCCCGAACCGGAACGCTATCGTTCCCTCGCCATGACTGAACAGGCCGATCGAAATCTTGCACTGCGCGTTGTGACCCGCCCGGCCGACACGAACCACTATGGCACGATCTTCGGCGGCGTGATTCTGGCGTACATCGACCAGGCCGGGTACGTCGAAGCACGCCGACACGGGGCGTTCACATGGGTCACCGCGTCGATCGAGCGAGTCGACTTCGACGCGCCCGTCGGAGTCGGCGATGTCGTCAGTTTCTATACATACACCAAGCGGGTCGGGCGCACAAGCCTGACGGTCGGCGTTGAAGTGGAATCCGAACGAGTCGAATCCGGGCGCGCGGTGCGCGTCACAAGCGCCACATTGACGCTTGTGGCGCTGGATGAACACTGCCGCCCGACGCCGATTCAGCGCGAGTCGAGCGAGTCATGAAGTCTCAGTCGCGTGCCCGGCTGCTGGTGCTGCTTTCGGGCTCGGGCAGGACGCTGCTCAATCTTGCCGATGCCATTGATCGCGGCGAACTTGACGCCGAGATCGCGCTGGTTGTTGCGTCGCGCGAGTGCCTTGGCGAGCAGCGTGCCCGTGAGCGAGGGCTTGCGACTCGTGTCATCGCAGGGCGACTCAATGCTGAGCACCTGCTCTCGCTGGTCGAGGCGAGCCGGGCCGATGTTGTGGTCCTCGCGGGCTATCTGCATCTGGTGCCTGTGCCCGAAGCGTTGCGAGGCCGAATCGTGAACATTCATCCCGCGCTGCTGCCCGAGTTTGGCGGCCCGGGCATGCACGGCCTGAAGGTGCACGAGGCGGTGCTTCGTGCCGGGCGCACAACCTCGGGATGCACAGTGCATCTGTGTGATGAGCGTTATGACACAGGCCCGATTCTGTTGCAGCGCACGTGCCCGGTGCTGCCTGATGACACGCCCGAGACGCTCGCGGCTCGCGTGTTCGAGCAGGAGTGCATCGCGTATCCGCAGGCGCTGAATGATCTGATCGCGCAGCGTGTATCATCGGGTGAGCCATGAATACCAACTTTCGCAGTGCGATTCTGTCAGCCGCGACCGGCCTCGCGGTGCTGGTTCCGGGCGGCATGGCGCAATCGCAGGATGCTTCCGAACCCAACGCGAATGTTCAGCGACTGGTCGATTCACTCGAACGTCGCGCGCAGGCCAATGAAATTCAGACCCGCGCGCTGGCTGCCTATGAAGCCCGCGACTACGCCGCGGCTGCCGATCTTTTTGCCGAGCAGGCGGTGCTCGATCCGATGAACTTCGTGCCGCATTACAACCTTGCGTGCGCGCGTTCAAGACTCGATGATCTCGATGCAGCATGGATGGCGCTCCTGCGGGCGATCGAGACGGGTTTCATCGACGCAAGGCAACTGGCGCGTGACGAATCGCTCGCAAGGCTGCGCGAGGACAATCGCTATGCAACGCTCGTCGAGCGCTGGCCTCGGTTGATCGAGGCGCACCGGGCTTCGAACGCTGCAAATACAGCCACATGGATGGGCTCGCGGGCTCAGAGCCGCACGCTCGAAGCCCTGCGCGTCGAACTGCTCTCTTCGCATGACGCGACTCTGACCGATGATGCAGTGCGCGAGATCGAGCGCGTCGCGGCCTTCATTCACTCGATCATTCCCGAACTTGCCGAGCCGGAGTCTGACACGCTGGATTCATGGGTTGTGGTAGCCTTGCCCAGCGAGGATCGGTTTCTCTCGTGGTCGGTGCTGACATTCGGGCCAAGTGCGCGAGCGACCTTCAGCCAGATCGGCGGCGCCTACGACCACGATCAGAGGCGACTGGTGGCCAAGGATCTTGGTGCGACGCTTCGCCATGAGTTCGTGCATGTGCTGCATTGGCGCGACATGAATCGCCGAGGAATCGAGAGCCCGATCTGGATTCAGGAAGGTCTGGCATCGCTCGTCGAAGATTGCGATGTCGTCGGCCAGACGCTATGGCCTGTGCCCTCGTGGCGCACCAACATCGCAAAGCGTCTTGAGCGTTCGGGCAATCTGCCTTCGATCGAGCAACTCACAGCCCTTTCGCACGAGCGGTTTTCCGCCAGTCGTCCGCTGCGGCAGTATGCGCTGGCGCGCACGTTCTTTCTCTATCTGCACGATCGCGGGAAACTCGGCGAGTGGTACACTCAGGTCTGCAGCACGCACGATGCCGATCCATCCGGGTTGACGGCTTTGTCGCAGGTGCTTGGCAAGCCCCTTGACGAGATTCACGCCGACTATCGGGCGTGGGTGCGTGAGTTGCCGATGGTGCCCGAATCGGGCGATGATCTTGCTGTGACGATGGGGCTGAATCTCGAACCGGGCAAGGGTGATGGGCCTGTGGTTGTGGGGTTCAAGGATGCTTCGGCGCGGCGAGAGACAGGGCTTCGGCTGGGAGATGTCATCACATCGGTGAACGATCAATCGACACGCGACCTGCAGGAACTGATCCGCGAGCTGGGTAAATCACAGTCCGGGCAGATCGTGACCGTCACCTACCGCCGCGGGCGCCTGCATGGGCGGACCGATGTGCCGCTGCGCCAGCGCGAGCCTCAGCCATAGCGTCGGATCGGGTGCAACCAGTCACGAGCCTCGGCTGTACACTTCTGCGCAGCATCTGCGCAGAACCCTCAGCATGGAATCGATCGATGAGTCAACACACACATTCTCCCGACTTCGACGCTGCCGACTGGCACGCTCTGCGCAAGCGCAAACGGCGCACCGGCTGTCTGCTGCTCATGTGTTCGCCGCTCCTGCTGGTCGTAGCGCTGCTGATCTGGATGTTGCCTCAGGTTTTTGCCAAACCGGGCACGCCTCGCGACTATGTCGCGCAGTTCAATGAGCGGTACGCCAATGTTCCCGAGTCGGACCGGGCGTGGCCACTGATCAAGCAGGCTGTGCTGATCAAGTACACTTTGCACGGCCGCAAGGCAGACACGGCCGAGTTGCCACAATATCCGACGTGGCCCGCGTGGGAAGACAGCATCGCCTACATCGACAGCATTCAGCCTGCGCTCGATCTTGTGCGCGAGGCATCGACTCGGCCGATGCTTGGTCGCCTGTTGTCGGCCGAACCCGATCACGAGTTTTTCGCCGCGCAGGCCGAAGCGGTCGGTGATCGCTACACACCCGCCCCTGCGCCCGTCCCGCCGATGGTCGGGCCGCCGCTGCTCCTGTCTGTTGTTCTTGACGAACTGGGTCTGATCCGCCGACTCTCGAAGGAACTGGTAGCAGATGCTCACATCGCTGCCTCGCGCGGACAGGGCGATCGTGTCGTCGAAGACCTGGCTGCGCTCCTGAACATGGGTCGTCTGGCGGCTGAATCGGAGACAATCATCGGACAGCTTGTGCAGGTTGCAATCGAAAGTCTCGCGCTCAACTCTCTTTCGCAGATCATCACCCATCACCCGGATCTCTTCGCCGAGCTGCACCTTGCAACGCTCGATTCGGCCCTGCGCACCATCGGTCGAGGCGAGCCCGCAACCGACAACGGGCTCACACGCTTCGTGCCCAATCTCGAGTATGAACGCCTGTTTTTCGATGACATTCTCCAGCGCACATACTCGGACGATGGCAACGGCAACGGACGACTGACGCTCTCGGGTGCACGCTTCATCGCCTCGGGCTTCGTCACGACATCCCCCGACGCTTCAAGTCCTGTCCATGTCGCAACGATGATGCTCCTAGCTCCGAATCGCCAGACACTCGCGACACAGCACAAGACAATCTTTGACACTCAGGAGACACAAGGGCGACTTCGACCTTGGGAGCGCGACGGCGCTGCCTTGAATGCACTCTATGATTCAATCTCGCCAATCGGTCGCAGCCAGTTTTCGCTGTTGAGTCAGCTTGTGCCTGCGTTCACCTCGGCATACCGCACGTTTGATCGGATCGACACCGCCCGCGACGCGATGCTCACGGTTGTGGCGATCGAGCGCTATCGCCTCGCGCACGGGGCGTATCCGCAGTCGCTCGATGTGCTTGTGCCGTCATTGCTGCCGGGGCTGCCATTTGATCCTGTCGATGGCCAAACGCTGCGCTACCGCCTGACAGAGTCGGGGTTTGTGTTGTACTCGCTCGGGCGTGATGGTGTTGACGACCTCGGCCGCCCTTCGACCAACCGCTTCGCTGCCATCCCTCACATGTATCTGCAAGACGGCGAGGACCACTCAGGTGATTGGGTATTGCATCCGACACCATACCCCGAGCAAAAAATCGAATCGAAAACTCTCTTCCCTGTCGATGAGAACGAAGATGTAGAAAGCATCGACGACTCATCGCAGCATCCATGACCCATCGGCCTCGCGTGGCGCTGCGTCACTCCGTCACGCGATCTTCTTCCTCGCTCGATCCGCTCGGAGGCACGTAGCCTCGAGGTTCGTCCTTCTTGCGTTCGCGCTTCTGCCGCTGGTGACGCACGCGCCCCTCGGCCGGCTTGACTTCCCCGCCGAGCAATCGCAGGACTTCCTCGACATCCTTGTCGCCCCGGCCGGAAAGATTGATGACGATATTGGCCTCGCGTGGCAACTCACGCGCGAGTTTCAGCGCGTGCGCAATCGCGTGCGATGTCTCGAGCGCCGGGATGATGCCTTCGGTCCGCGCGAGCACCAGAAACGCATCAATCGCCTCAGCATCCGTCACCGACGCATACTCGACCCGGCCCGCATCCTTCCAGAAACTGTGCTCCGGCCCGACGCCCGGATAATCAAGCCCCGCTGAGCACGAATGAACGTCCGCCGTCTGCCCGTTCTCATCCTGCATCACATAACTGAGCGACCCATGCAGCACGCCAGGCGAACCCAACGACAGCGGCGCTGCATGCTCCCCGATGGCATTCGATCGCCCACCAGCCTCGACCCCGACAAGCCGCACCTTGTCGTCGATAAAGGCGTGAAAAATGCCCGCCGCGTTTGATCCGCCGCCGACACATGCGACCACAGCGTCCGGCAGCGAGCCCATGTTCCGCAGCGACTGCGCCTTGGTCTCTCGCCCGATGACCGATTGAAAGTCACGCACAATCGCCGGAAACGGATGCGGCCCGACGACCGACCCGATGATGTAGTGCGTGTTTTCGACCGACCCCATCCAGTCGCGCATGGCTTCGTTCGTCGCGTCCTTGAGTGTGCGCGAGCCCGAGTCGACAGGAATGACCCGAGCACCAAGCATCTGCATACGCACCACGTTGAGACGTTGCCTGCGAACGTCCTCTGCCCCCATGTACACATCGCACTCGAGCCCCATCTGCGCGCACGCCGTAGCGGTGGCCACGCCGTGCTGCCCGGCACCAGTTTCGGCAATGATGCGGCTCTTGCCCATCTTCGTCGCAAGAAGCGCCTGCCCCAGCGCGTTGTTGATCTTGTGCGCGCCCGTATGTGCCAGATCTTCGCGCTTGAGCCAGAAGTGAGCGCCAAGTTTGCCATCAAGGTTGCGGCGAGCGTGTCGCGTCAGGCCATCGGCGTCATAAAGCGGCGTCGGTCGACCGACATAGGTGCGGAACAACTCCCCAAGTTCACTCCAGAACTGGTCGCTCTCTCGCACACGTCGGTAAGTATCCGCCAATTGCTCAAGCGCCGCGACGAGCGTCTCGGGCACATACGCGCCCCCAAACTGCCCGAATCGACCATCGGGTGTCGGATATTCACTCAGTTTCAGTACGGGGGTTTCTTCGGTCATTGTCCAAAGCGTATGCCCGGGCCTGCACCCGCTCTGCCCGCTTGGCCGCTCGCACCCCGGCCCCGCCATTGACCCGCGTAAGCAGCACGAGGCCCGCAACGAAAAACGCCAGCAGCACCACCATCGACGCCGAATTCCCCACCAGCGCCTTGACCTGCCCGAACATCAGCACACCCACAACACCGGCAAACTTGTACGTCATCCCCCAGAGCCCGAAGAACTCGGCCGTCTTGTGCCGAGGCGTAAAGAGCCCAACCACCGAGCGGCTCGCGGTCCCGATGCCCCCAAGCCCAAGCCCCACACCGTTGCCAACCACCCAGAACATCCACTCGTTGTCGGCTCTGGAGCCCGCCGGAATCAGCGTCAACCCGAGCAACCCTGCCGCGGTCAGAATCCACACCCCCAGAAACACAGCCACCGTCGTCACGGCACCAATCCGATCCTGATACAGCCCCGTCGCCACGGCAGCGATGCCCGCGGTCAGAGACAGTTGCAACGCAAAGAGCATCAACTTCACATCGCTCAAGCCGAAGTCGTTGGCAATGATGCCCGCAAAGTAGATCACCGTCTGCACGCCCAGGGCGTACACAAAGAACGACGTCAGAAACACACGCAGCTGTCGAAACTCGCGCGCTCGACGCATCGTCTCCGCAAGACGCGAAAATGTCGCACGCAGCAGCGACTGACGCTCTCGAGGCTCCGCTGCACGCACTTCACGCAGAATCAACGCCGGCGGCACAATCCCCGCTGCAAACCACAACCCGGCAAGAATAAAAAACCACCACCAGTTCAACGTATCAGCAAGCCCGAAGGCAAGCATCCCCCCCACCACCAGCACCTGAAGCACCAACGCACCGACATACCCCATCGTCCAGCCCGTCGCCGAGATGCGGCCGATGTTGCGCGAGTTTGAAATCTCGGGCAAAAATCCTGCCAGCAGGTTCTCGCCCAGTTGATACACAATGTTCGCTGCAATAAACGCCGCCATGGCGACCGCAACCATCCCCGCGCCGATCACCGCCAGCATCACCGTCAACGCCGCGCACGCCACACCCGAGAGCACCAGCAGCCGCTTCTTGATGCCATACGCATCGGCAGCCGCACCAACCAGCGGCGAAAGCAACACCACAATCAGCAGACTTCCCGAACCCGCGATCGACCACAACGCATCGCCCCGCACGTCATCGCCAACAATGACCTTCTTGAAATAAATCGGGAACAACAGCGTGATGATCAGCAGCGTGAAACTCTGATTCGCCAGATCGTACATGCCCCACGCCCAGACCTCTTTCGGGTTGTCGAGCGAGCGAAATGGGTTGAGTCTTCGCAGCATGCCAGGCCAGAGGATACACCAGTCGCGCAAAATAAAAAAAGGCCCCCTCGCCGATGAGGGGGCCCTGCAATGCTTGCGTTGGGCTTGAATCAGACTACCGCTCGCTCAGCCATGCGGCTTGAAGTCGGGCGTGGCCAGATTGAACTCCTTGAGAATCGTGTCGATCAGCGCGTGCTCCTGCACATCGGTCAGGCCGTGCGGGTTCAGGCCGTTGACACGCACCTTCCCCGCCGGGTCGATGATGGCAATGTGCGGAATCCCGTACACCCCGTAGCGCGGATCAAAGACGTTCTCCTTCGAGAACCCCACCGGCCACGTCATGTTCAGTTCCTTCATGAACTCGGTCATGAGCGTGAACTCTTTCTGCGTGTCGTCCTTGGTGTCAATCTTTTCGCGCTCGTTGGTCTGCGGGTTCGTGCGGTAGTGCGAGCCCTGAATGCTCGTCACGCCGACGATCTCGACCGGGTAGCCGTTGTAATGCTCAGCCAGATGGCGCACCTTCGGAAACGCCGAGATGCAAGGCCCGCACCACGTCGCCCAGAAGTCGATGATCACAACTTTGCCCTTGAGGTCCGACAGTTTCGTCACCGAGCCGTCTTCCGAATACCACATGAACTCGATCTCGGGCGCAGCGCCATTAATCACCGCAAGCCGATCACGAGTCTTCTCAAGCGACGCAATCTGAGGCGAGGTCGCCTTCGCGTCATCGCCCTTGAGCGACTTGATATCCGCATCGAGATACGCAAGGGCACGCGACTGAAGCGACGCCAACTGCTCCGACGGATTGGGAACCGTGTACGCCAGTGTCGTATACAGATTCGCGATCGAATCCGCCTTGCCAGGCGCGAGCGTCTCGGGCAATGCCCGCGTCAACTTCATCAGCGTCTCGACCGAATCGCTCAGCCCGCCGCCACGAACGCTGCCCAGCAGCGAGAAAATGCTCAGCCCCTGACCCTTGCTCACCAACTGCACCAGCCTCGGGTCATTGAGCATGCGCTTCACATCGTCAGCCGTCGGCGATCCACGCCGCGCGTACATCTGCATCAGCGTGTGCACCAGTTCGGCATTGAGCCCCTCGGGAGACTCTTGCGCCTTGAGTTCCGCAAGCCTGGCAATCGCGCGATCGCGCAGCGCCTCGTCGGCAACAACCAGACCAAGCACCGTCTCGATCTGCGACGAGCTGTACTCGGCAAATGTCTCATCGCCCAGCAGTTTCTTGATCAGTTCCGTCCGCGTCGCCAGTTGCTCGGCACGCGGCGTCTTGGCCATCGTCTGCTCATACTCGCGCACCTTCTCAGCCAAGGCCGCATCGCTCGGCGGAGCCGCAAACGTCGTCCCGGCCGCGACGCACAACGCCGCAGCCGCTGTCAACCAACTCTTCATCTTCATGTCAACACTCCTTCACTTCAGTGTGCTCACCCGAAAATCTGAACCTGCGCAACCCGAGGCCCCGCCTCGTCGCGCCGGGCTTGCGCCCTCTAGACAACACTTTACGGCATAATCACCGTCCCGTGCTCACTTATTCACCCCACAAAACCCACAGGCGCAAGATGACGCACCCAGAACTCAACCTGCAACGTCTTGGCTTCATTGCTTTCCCGACCAAATCCGATGTGTTCTGACGGGGCACCAGTCTCGGGCCACGTGCGAACTTCCACCAAACTCGGGTCGCTGCCGACCTCTTCGTAACGCTCGCGCAACAACCCCACAAATCGCTCCTGCGTCGCCCAAGGCACCATTTCATCCGCCTCGCTGTGCAGCACCTGCACCGGAATCGCCCTCCACTCCGCGAGATGAGCCGCCGGGTCCAACTGCTTGACCCGCGCAGGATCATGTTTCACCGGCCAGGACTTGCCATCAGGCCCCGGTAGATACAAATGCTCAAGCGACCCGGTTGTCGCTTCGACAGACGCCGCCTTGAAGGTGTGAGGCTCGCAAAGCCTTCGCAACGCAACCATCCCCCCGAGCGACATCCCTCCGATACCAAGACGATCCTGATCAAAGACCCCGTCATGAATCGAGAGCGCGTCGATCACGCTGTCGATCTCGCCCAAGGCCTCTTCGATCAGCGCCAGCGAGTTCGCCGGGTCGCTGGGCCGAGCGTCGCCGCGCTCACCATGCCCCGGCAGGTCGATCGCACACACCCCAACGCCTGCCCGCAGCCACCGCGCATAGCGCCCCGGGTCGAGCTCCTTGTTCACCGTCCGCCCGTGCATCCACAACACCACCGGCGCAGGGGTCTGCCAATCCGGATGCGCCAGCAGCGTCGGCACCTGCGTATCACCCAGACGCACCAGTTTGGCCCGCTCGACGACCGATCGCGGCATGCCCGCCAGACGTTCGGACATCAGATCGCCACCTGTGAACCTGCTTCGATCATGCCCGGCAACTCCGAGCGATCCAGCCGCTCGGGCGCGATCGCCGTCAGCCCGCCGATCTCGAGCACGCAATCCGGCGAGCCATCGTCCCGCCTGGGCACAACAACCCCCGCAGCCTCGAGCCACCGTGCCGCCTTGGCGCTCTGCAATTCCTTGCTCGTGATGATGCTGTCCACACCTTCCGCGTTTTTGACCGGCGCAAACTCCTCCACCCGATCCGTCTCCATCACGATCGACGAACCTGCGAGCGCGATGGCATCGAAGACGAATCGCTCCAATTTCACCGCGTTCGCTTCGCGCGGCTCGACCATCTCGCCCGTGTCCAGATCCACATGCCGCACCTTCTTCACCGCACGGTGATACGGCAGCGCAAAACCCGCATCCGAGTTCAGTTTCTCCACAAACCCCACGCTGAGCATGTGAATCGCGATCGAGCCGGCGACAAACCGCAACCTCCCCCGCTCATCGCGCGCGTGCGCCAGTTCTCGCGGCAGATCCGAATACTCGATCACACGCGTCTTGCCCCCGGACCTGCAAAACACCCCCACCTTTTCCTCCGGCCCACTCTTCGGAATCATCTTGCTCGACATCTCGCCAGTCGAATCGGGCGCGCCGACATGCAACCCGATGAACACCGGATCAGTGATCTGCACATTCGGATTGTCGACCTGAAAGTAACTGATATGCTCGACCCCGCGCCGGCGCATGTCCGCCAGCGCACCGCTCCGCGCCAGCGCCCGCAGCGAACCCCCGTGCCCGTCAGGATTGGTCGCGATCGTCCCCTTGCCCGACATCAGCATCCGCCCCGTCGCACACTCGAACGAAGGCATCGTCCCCTGCATAAAGAACATCACCCGCTCGGCATCAAGCCCGAAGTACTCGTTGCGCACAAAAAACCGCACCGTCTCGTCGTGATTCAGCGGGCTCGTCATGATGTACCACGGCACATCCTCGTCGTACGTCCGCTCCGCACCGCGAATCTTCTCAGCAAAGATCTGAAACAGAGGCTTGCTCGTCACCGAACCCGTCGGGTAACAGCCCTTGGGCCCCTCATAGCCAAGCCGACTCCCCTGCCCGCCCGCAACGGTGAAACACGCCACCGCGCCCTCAGACAGCAAATCCTCGCCCATCGCCTTGTACCGCTTCACATCCCACGCAGGCTCGCCCGCCAGCGGGTAGTAGTTCGCCGGCTCCAGGTCGCCCGGCACATGCTCGGCCTCGCTCGACAGCACATACCGCGACACCAACTCCGGAATCTCCTCAAGATCAATCGCCGCGATCTGGGCCGCAAGCCTCTCGCACTCCTCAGCCGAGAGTTCATCAACAAAACGCAGCACATGCTCCTGCCCCGCACGCGACAAGGTCGGCCGGAGTTCCTCGATGCTCGGCACAGTGCTGGGCAAGGTCATCGCATCGTCCTCCGCAGGGTGTTTGTGTTCATCATTCTCGTGATCAGATCGTAGGACCGCGACCGCACCCCGAATCTCCATACACTCCGCCATGCCTTCATGCTTCCGCTCTGCTGCCGATCGCACGCTCATCGCGCCATCCATTCTCTCGGCCGATTTCGGACGCATGGCTGACGAATGCGCTTCCGTCTTCTCCAGCGGTGCCGACCTTCTCCACCTCGACATCATGGATGGCCACTTCGTCCCCAACCTGACCATGGGGCCCGATATGTGCCGCGCCCTGCGCAAACATTTCGCCCACTCCTGCCTCGATGTGCATCTCATGGTCGAACGACCCGAGCAGTTCTTCGAACCCTTCGCCCGGGCCGGTGCCGATCACCTCACCTTCCACATCGAAGTCAGCGACTCGCCCGGTGCCATCGAGCGCGCCGCCCACATCCGAAGCCTCGGCCTCACCCCCGGACTCGCTCTCAACCCTGCCACCCCAGTCGAAGCAGTCCTCGATGTCGCCGCATCCTTCGACCTCCTGCTCGTCATGAGCGTCCAGCCCGGTTTCAGTGGCCAATCGTTTCAGGAGCACGTCCTCCCCAAGGTCGCCACCCTCCGCGAGCATCTCGGCCCCGGGGCATGGATTCAAATGGACGGCGGCATCGCACCCCACACAGCCCGCGCCGCACGCAACGCCGGTTGCAACGTCCTCGTGGCCGCCTCGGCCATCTTCAACCTCCCGCAAGACCAGCGTGCCTCCGCAATTGCCTCAATTCGAGGATAAATCCCCAAATTCTGGACTCCCAGCCCCTCGCGGGTCATCAAAACCCGTCCCACGACCCCCATAGTGGCACATCCCTTATAGGACCAGAACAAGACGCTCGATCCTCGTCTCTCGGGCTCTTTGTTGCCGATGACACTGGTGCTACACTGCTCGTTCCGCTTCGGCCGAACGCCGCGCCGGAACCCGCCCCCGAGGCGCATCACCCATGTCCAAGACCAAAGCGTTCTCTTTGTTCCTTGTGCGATCGAATGTCACGCAGTGGGACGAGTCCGACCGCCTCGTTGGAGGCTCGGACCTCCCGATGTGCGATTCTGGACGCGCAGGTATGGAAGCACAACTCGACCAACTTTCCGATCTCAAGCTGGACCTTGTGCTGTGCTCCCCGGATGAATCGACGACTTCCGCCGCCCAGATGCTCGCCACCGCCGCCAATGCCAGGCTCAAGCAGATTCCTGATTTGGGGGAAGTCAATCTCGGCCTATGGGAAGGATTGCGGGAGTCCGAACTGGCCGAGCGCTATCCTACAGCGTTCAAGCAATGGCTCGGGGATCCCAGTTCCGTACAGGTTCCAGGGGGTGAATCCCTTCATGATGCAGAATTGCGGATCCTCGATGCGTTGATCCGCGCATTGGAGAAGACAAAGAGCGGACACACTCGAATAGGTATTGTTGTCCGTCCGATGGCGTGGGCCATCATCCGGTGCTGGATGCGGGCCGTTCCGCTTGGGCACCTCTGGACCGCGATCAAGGAGGGCCCGTGCCTCGAATGGCACGAGGTCGACCGCGAGCAACTTTCGCTTGCCTCCGTCCGCGCGGAATCCTGAACCGTGTTACGCTAAGAATCAGTGAACGACCCGGACGCACGATGCGTCTGATGTGGGAAAACACATGACACAGACTGCGACTCGCACGTGGGCGGAACTCAAGCCCCTCCGACGGGCAGCCATTCCGGAAGGACTCTGGCTCCGCTGCCCCGGGTGCAACCAGATGATCTATCGCCGACAGATGGAAGCAAACCTCCATGTCTGTCCGGAATGCACCCACCACTTCCGCATTTCAGCAACTGAGCGTATAGCGCAACTCTCAGACCCCGGGACATTTGAGCGCATGTTCGAGGGCCTGATCGCAGCCGACCCCATGAACTTCACCGACCTCAAGTCCTACAAGGACCGCCTCGTCGGGGAACGCGCCAAGACGGGACAGGATGACGCCGTCGTTTCGGGCCGCGCCTTCATCAAAGGCCGTCCCGCCATGCTCTGCTGCCTCGATCTCACCTTCATGATGGGTTCCATGGGCTGTGTCGTCGGCGAAACCGTCACACGCGCCATCGAGCTTGCAACTGTGGATAAGTTGCCGCTCATCATCGTCAGCTGCTCAGGCGGCGCACGCATGCAGGAGTCGGGCCTGAGCCTGATGCAGATGGCAAAGACCTCCGCAGCACTCGCTCGCTTCGACGACGCCGGAGGCCTGTTCATCTCCGTCCTGACCGATCCAACCACCGGAGGCGTCACCGCATCGTTCGCCATGCTCGGCGATGTCATCGTTGCAGAACCCAAGGCTCTGATCGGCTTCGCCGGCCCTCGCGTCATCCGTCAGACCATCCGCCAGGACCTTCCCGACGGGTTCCAGCGTTCAGAGTTCCTCCTGGCTTCGGGCCTTGTCGATCGGGTTGTCGCGCGGGCCGATCTGCGCACCGAGATCGCCCGCCTCATCGACTACGCGGGCGGCTAAGCACCCATGCTTGCGACCGAGCACGCTGACCCGAGTCTTTCTCGCCGGTTCCTTGCCACGCGCCCGCCCACCGTACACCGTGTCCGCTTCTGCGCGCTGGGTGCCGGCCTTGGTCATGCAGCCCTGCTGCTGCTCGCCTTTCCACCATTCGATCTCTGGTTTCTCGCGCTGATCGCACCACTGCCGCTGGGCTGGATCGCTCTGGTCGCACGCCATCGCCCTCTTGTCGCAGCATTCTGGGCGGGGGTTGGCACCCTCCCGTTCTGGATTGTGGCCCAGCACTGGGTCATTTCGGTCTCATCGTTCGGATTTCTCCCGCTGGCAATCCTGCTCTCAGGATTCAACGTCCTGCTCGTTTGGGCCTCGGCCCGCATCTTCCGCCTCGCTCCCGCAATGCTCCTCCTTTGGCCTCTGCTATGGGTCGGTATCGAGTTCTTTCGCAGCGTCATCTTTCTCACCGGATATCCGTGGTATCTGCTCGCCCATCCTCTGGCCGGTACCACAGTGCTCAACTATCTTGCGCCTCTCGGAGGCACGTTTCTGGTGTCGGCCGTTGCAGCGCTTCCATCGACAGCCGTCCTCGCCGCCGTGGCGCGTATGCACCCTATCGCCATCATTGCTGCAGCAGGCGACTTTGTGTTCTTCTGCCTGCTCGGGCTTGTGATCAATCCATGGCCAAGCCCGGCCGGTTCTGTTCGCATCGCCATCGTACAGACCAGCGTTCCTCAATCTATCAAGACGTCATGGACTCCCGAAGACCGCTACGCCGACTGGGTGCAGATGCGTACGCTCATCGCCTACGCCGCCCGCGAACAGCCCGATCTCATCGCCCTGCCCGAAGCCATGTTTCCCGGCATGACGCTCGACGCCGAGTCACTCCTCCACGAAGCCGATGCCGACCTCTATTGGAGTTACATCGCGCCCGATGGCGTGCAGACAGCGATGCCCGCGACCCTCATGGCTGAAGAACTCATCGCGATTCAGCGCGTCATGCGAATCCCCGTGCTCATCGGCGGCGCTGCATACGAGCGACTGCAGATCTCGAATCTTCCCGGTGACCAGGGCTTCGCCTACGACAGCGACGGACGCTACAACTCCGTCTTCGTCCTCGACGATGGCATGCCCCCCACCAAACGCTACGACAAGGTCCACCTCACGCCATTCGGCGAAATCATGCCCGTCATCTCGCGCTGGCCCTGGCTTGAAAACAAGATGCTGGGCTTTGGCGCACAAGGCATGCGATTCGATCTCCTCCCCGGACGCACACTCGCCCCGGTCAACATCAAGCTCCGCGACGGCTCCACACTCGTCGCCGGCACCCCCATCTGTTTCGAGTCCACCATGCCCGCCGTCTGCCGACGCCTCGGTCGCGATGCTCAGGTCCTGATCAACCTCACCAACGATGGCTGGTTCGGCCAGTGGGACCCCGGACGCGAACACCACCTCCTGACCGCCCGCTGGCGCTCAATCGAACTCGGCAAGCCCCTCGTCCGCGTCGCCAACACTGGCATTTCCTGTGTCTTCGACGAGCGAGGCCGCGAAATCGCACGAGGTGCTCAGGATCCACGCACCGGCGAATGGGCAACCTCCAACGCCTGGGGGCTCGCCATCATCGACGTTCCTTTGACCGAATCCTCGACGTTCTATGCCAAAATCGGGGATGTGTTCGGCTGGGCCTGCTTCCTTGGAACCGCATCGGCCTGGCTTTGGACGTTTCTCCCCACCCAATCGAGAAGAAAAATCCCTGT
Source organism: Phycisphaeraceae bacterium (assembly GCA_019636795.1). Lineage (NCBI taxonomy): Bacteria > Pseudomonadati > Planctomycetota > Phycisphaerae > Phycisphaerales > Phycisphaeraceae > Phycisphaeraceae bacterium. The sequence goes on along the minus strand of JAHBWW010000006.1, from coordinate 175,565 downwards.
TCAGGCCGACGAACAGTCAGACGCCGAGCACCGAACTTGACTCTGCCACCAACCCCCACCGAGACCCCGCCCTCCGGCGTGCGAAGGATACCCGTCATGCCCAGTTCATCACGCATCTCACCCCGCTCAATGATCCTTCTGGCCGGCCTTGCACTCACGCTAGTGGCCCCAACCGGATGCACCACCACCAAACCCCGCGCCAAGGACCAATCCGCAACTGAGCCCCAAGCCATCGCTCAACGCGATCCCGTTGCCCTCTCCCAACTGCGCGAGCAGGCCCTCGACGAACTCGTCACCGCCGCCTCCAGCGAGTATGCACAGGAGCGGGCCAACGCGCTCGAAGGACTCCTCTACGCCCCTTCGCGGCTACAGCCTATTGCAGCCATGGCTCTCATGGACTCCAACGAAGGCGTCCGCTCTATCGCCGCAATGGTCGTAGGACGCGCCAGACTTGCCGAACTCACCCCGGCCCTGCGCACCTTGCTGCACGACCAGTCCCCCTTCGTCGTCGCCTCAGCCATCTACGCGCTCGACCGCAACGGTGCAGCCGTCGATCCCACGCCACTCGGTCGATTCCTCTTTGATAGCGCATCGATGAAGGTCCGCGCTCACGCTGCATACGTCCTGGGCGAACTCGGGCACGCCTCGGCCCTGCCCATGCTCGCCGACGCTGCACGAGCAACAAGTTCGTCCGGTTCAAGCGTCGAACACCGCCTCCTCGAACTTCAGATCGCCGAAGCCATGATCAAACTCGGCGACCGCACCAAACTCGACTCCATTCGCTCGGCCCTCCTCCCTGCCAGTGCCGACGAACTCGAAGCAACCGCCCTCGCCGCCCAAATCATCGGCACAGTCGGAGACCGCGAATCTGCCAAAGTGCTCATCTGGCTCTCGGCCCAGCAGGACCAGCGAGGCAACGCCATGCCGCCCGAGGTCCTGCTCTCCATCACCGGAGCGCTCGCAGAACTCAAGGTCCGTGGCGGCTCGCAGATGCCCGACCGCTTCCTCACCCACGCCAACCCCGCTGTGCGAGCCCAGGCCGCCTTCGTCTATGGCCAGATCGCCCAGCGCGAAAATCTCTCCCGCCTCGAAACACTCCTCGACGATGAATCAGGCCTCGTCCGCGTCGCCGCAGCAACCGCAACGCTTCGCGTCCTCGCCTCATCCCAGAATCGCTGAGCGACTCCAATCAATCTTCCGCAACTCGGGCCCCTCCGGCTCATAAGACATCCACGCTCCTCCAACCTCCACAAACGTGCAAACACCCGACGATCCGGGATTGCAATCGGTGCGTATCGTCGCCCGACGTTTCCGGGATGCGGGTGCCCTTGACACAACCGGCGCGAGAAGGTACTACTGAAGCCCGCACTCAACCCACACGGAGCCGGAATGCTGCTATGCTTTCCATCCCGTCGGAAGCGGTCTTCCGCTGGTTGCGGGGTGTGCAGGACGATCTGCACTCATGTTAGGATTTCGTGCGTCTCACGTGTGAGCCGTCACGAACTGAAGGTGTGAACGAAGGGGTGGCCCAATCAGGCCGAGTCGAGGAGTCTCTTGTGCATATTCTGACCAAAGTCTTCGTCCTGTTCGCTGCTGTCCTCAGTATTCTGCTCTCAGCATTGACGATTTCGTACACGATCAACACCGACATGATCGTCTCGAGTTTCGCCGACGCCCGAGCAGCACAGGAAAACGCCGAGGAATCTCTCCGGGCCCAGGCGGCACAGGCCTCCCTGGTCAATCAGGAGAAGGAATCCGAGATTCAGAGTCTCCGAGCACAACTCACCGCCGCCACTCAGGAAATGCGAACCCTCGAAGCCGAGAGCGCACGACTCCAGACCGACGTCCGCGGAGCACGCGCCGACGCCGCAGCCGCAAATCGCCGTGTCCAGGGCGCACTCGAAGCAACCAAGGCCCAGGCCCTCATCATCGACGCCTACAAAAACGAAGTCACCAAACTCCGCAACGACGAACTCGCAACCCGCGAGCAGATGCTCCAGATGGAAGAACGCCTGAGCAACATCGAGTCGCAGAAGCAGGTCCTCGAAGTTACCGTCCGCGCTTTGCGTGAGGAGATCGCAAGCATCAAGGATCCACGCAGCATCGGCCAGGGCATCGCCGCCGACGCACCGCCAACCGAAATCTCCGGCCCGATCATCACCGGCATCGTGCAGGCCGTCACCCTCGACGCCGACACCGGCGACAGCATCGTCCAGATCAATCTCGGCCAGAACGATCGCGTACAACGCAACACGCTTGTCAACATCGTCCGCGGCAGCGAGTTCGTCTGCCAGGTCGTCATCACCCGCACCGACCTCAATGTCTCCACAGGCCGCGTCATCAACCTCCGCCCGGGTGCCATCGTCCGCGCGGGTGACACCGTCAAGAGCCGCCTCGGACAGTAACCCAATCTGCATAAAGGAACCACCCATGAGCCAGTTTGGAATGCAGATGCCCGGCGGCCGACAGAATCGAGGATCATCGCCCGATGTCTACACCGCACTCATGTTCGTCGCAGTCGTCGCCCTCGGCGTCGCCTGCGCAATCATGTGGGTCGCCGCAAGCAAAGTTGGTGTGGATAAGAGCCCCTTCGGCCTCCAGGACAAGGGACGAATCACACTCCAGACACGCTAATCAACCACTCAACACACCTTCCGGGGCTTGACTCAGCCACCCGGAAGGATACATTTCGCCTGCCTGCGCACAACGCTGCAAAGGCACGTTTCTCGATAGGACACAAGCCAAACGCACAACACCCGAGGCTGCACACGCAGCCCGATGAAACAATCCGAGACTGCACAGGCAGTCCGGACAGAAAACCCGAGGCTGCAAACCCAGCCCGGACTGAAAACTTGGGGCGGTAGCTCAATTGGTTAGAGTACCGGACTGTCGATCCGGTGGTTGCGGGTTCGAGTCCCGTCCGCCTCGCTTCGTAAGCCCCGCCTTTGGCGGGGCTTATCGTTTTTGGACTTCTCGCGAGAACGCGCCGAACCGTCCATTGCGTCCTCATTGCGTCCTCGCGGCCGCTCGCGCTGCGGCCCGAGGAAGCTGTCCAGCGCTTGGCGAGCACGCGTTGCGTCCTCGGTCTCGGCGGCAAGGTAGAACGCTTGCGTCGTCTTGATGTCCGCGTGCCCCATGTACTCCTTGAGCACGTGCATCGGCACTGCTCGGGCCATCTGGGTGCCGTACGTCCGGCGCAGGTCGTGGAGCGAGCCGACCGGCCAAGGCACTTCGTCCACGGTGACGCCCCGCCGCTCGGCGAGCAGGCGGTGGGCTCGCTTCTGGATGGTCTGAAAGCGGACAGCCAGGTTGTTGAGCGCCTCGTAGTTCGGACCGAGCGGGCCCGCCTTCATCTCCGCGACGATGGTCTGCAAGCGATCGAGCGAAAGGAAGACATACGCCGATCCATCGCTCTCCGTTTGGAGCTTGGCGAGCAGCGAGAGTGTCGCAGTCGGCAACGGGACGACACGTTCTTCGGAGGACTTGGCCGACCACTCGAAGATCGGGAACTCGCCACGGTCCTTGACGACGAACTTGCCCGCACGCTTGGCGGATACCTTGACGGTCCCGGTCTCGAAGTCGATATCGCGCCATAGGAGATTGGATAGTTCGCCCTTGCGGAGCCCGCTGGTGGCAGCAAGGGCAATGAACGCGCGCCACCAGAGGTTCTGAGCGCTATCGAGCATGGCGCCGATCTCGTCGGATGAAAAGATGCGCTTGGTACGCGATTGCGTTTTGGGCATCCGGACACGCGACAACGGATTCTCGTGCAAGAAACCGTACTCGATGGCCCGATTGAGCATCGCCTTGAGCGTTCGAAGCGTCTTGGCGAGCGTCGCTGGCGAGCAGCCACGCTCGTCGATTACGTAGGTCTTGATCCGTCCAATATGGGACTTGGTGATCTTCATCAGCTTGATGTCCTCGCCGAGCGCTCCCTTCGCATGAGCGCCGGCGTGTCGAATGCCTTCAAGGCTATTGCGCTTCAGGTCCAGACGCGTGGCGTCAAGGTCGTACTCGACAAACTGGCCAAGCGTGATCTCGGTCGGCTTGTCGCGGCTGACCTGACCCGAGTTGATACGGGTCTCCTTGTCGCGTCGCTTCGTTTCGGCAGCGCTCTTCGTGACCTGGCCGACTCGACCGACAGATTCGGAGTAGCGCTTGCCATCAGTCCCGAACCAACGCAGCGTCCAGTACTGGACTCTCTGCCCGTTGGACAGTTTGACGGCTCGTTTGTGGAGTTGGATGGTGATCATGGGTTGCTCCCAGACTAGTGTGATCCGGCGTGCAGATCTACGACTCTCTTCCGTTTCGTGGACGTCCGTATTGCTCGGTCTGATCCAGAACAAAGCGGTGCAGTTCAGCACGGGCATAGCGATTGTGCTTTCCGACTCGGCATGGCCTGATCCGCCCAGCCAGAACGAGGTATTCCAACGACTTGAGCGCGTCGGCGATGTCTCGTCCCCCCTCATTAAGCCGCAGATAGATCGCTGCTTCTTCCGCGGTCATCAGCGTCGGCGCCACGCGCGGGGGCTCGGTTGGAAGCCACTCTGGGGTCGCAAGTGACTCAACCCACCTCTGGTGGATTGGCTTCGGCTCCGAGTTGTTTCCGCCGCGTTGCCGCACGGTGCGCTCTCCTTGTTCGTCAACGTGTGCCCTGTTCCGAGGTCCGCCATCGATCGCGGTTTGGAGCGCCCGCGGCGAGCCAGTCTTCAAGCTCTGAACGTCGCCACCGCACAGCTCTGCCCAATCGAAGCGGGGCTGGCAACTGACCCGCTGAGTGGAGTCGCCAGATGTGCGCTCGGCTTACACCGAGAAGCCCGGCGACTTGAACGGCCGAGAGGAGCATCGGATTGGAGACTGCGTCGTGGTTCGAGGTGTCGTTCGGCATCGGGAACCTCGCAATGATGCGCATGAATGCATTGGTGCTAGCGCCCAATCGAAATGAAATCAGAACAGGGTGCTTTCGCAACGTCCATCGGCTGCAACGGGTTTGCCTTCGACGATGCGGAACTCGGGAACTGGAGACCGCTGCCAGCGCGCCTTTAGCGCTCGTCGAGCGATGGCATGTGGCATGAACGGCTGTCGATCCCCCCGGAGCCGCACATCCTGGAACCGAAGCACGGCGGCGGAAAGAGAGACTCCGAACCTGCGCGTGATGGCCGGGAGGAAGCGTGTCCGCCAGAGCCACTCGCTGGCGGGGCTGTCGCAGAGCAACTCCACGATGCACGCTCTCCTTTCGAGGCGGTTGCGGTCACAGATATGGAAGAGTTCGCGCATGACGAGTGGGAGTGGCATGAGGAACGCAGCCGCGAATCGATCTGCCTGGCGCTCTATGTGTTGAAGACGAGGATCTTGCGGCGATTCGGACTCCAAGAAAACTCGCCCGAGTGAGGGATGCATCAGCATGTGGCCGAGTTCGTGTGCGACGGTGAATCGGAATCGACCCTCATGCGATGCGACGCGGGTATCCACAACGATCCGGCGCTCGTAAACAAGGGATCCGCCCAGCACCCCGTCACCGAACCGGCTCAAGTCCTCGACTCCAAACTCAAAGCCGAGTGGGTGCTCGATCCACTGCTCGACCGGGATTGGCAGCGGTATCTCGAACTCACCGAGTCTGTTCAAACAGACTTCGAGTGTGTCGGTGGCGACGCGTTCGGCTTTGGCAGCCGCGGGCCGAGGGTGCAAAAATGGGGCCGGATCGTTCCGCATAGAAGTTGGCTCATGGTTCCTTCGGGCTCTTGGTCATGGAACGCGCCTGCTCGATGAGCTGGTCCCATTGAGCAGACGTGAGGTTGCGGGCGGTGCGAAGGAACTGGGGCACCTTTTCGGCGGTCGTGGCCGATGAGGAAGCCACTTCGCGGACGACTGCCTCCGGCTTGCTCCAAGCGGCTCGGAGAATGGGCTCCTCCATCCGATACACGCGGGCTATTCGCATCAGCAACTCGTCGGACGGCGTCCTGCGGCCCTTCTCGATGTCCGTCAAGTGTGCTGGTGTGATGTCAAGGTCAACGGCCACCTGTCGGAGGCTTCGCTTGAGCGATTCGACACGCTGCGCACGCAGACGGTCTCCGATGGGCTCAGGAACCGATGTGGAATTGCTCTTGGCCACCGTGGGTCTCCAGTGTCAGCATACATGCTACTGTGCATTCAAGGCGTGTCAAGAGATTTTTCATCGGCGCACTGGCGATCGTGTACGGGTCTTGATAGGATCGGCAACGTTGGCCCGGGAGGGCCGACGGCGTCGTCCAGACGCCGACGCTTACAGCGTCGCTGAGACGAGGCAGCACACCCGGTAAACCGGTCTCACCAACTGGCTAAGGGCGAGGAGTTCATCACCCTCGGCGTGCTGTTCTCGTAGAGCCGGATGCGTGGAGACGCGCTTGTCCGGTTCGACGGAGGCTCGTCAGCGTAATCCCCTCCCGGCGCGACATTCCTGTCCGTAACCGCGAGGGAGTAATCCTGACGTTCGATCCGATGTTCGCGTCCGGGAGATGCCGGGCGACAGGGACATTCAAGTGGGGCTGGACAGGCGCGTATGCATGTCTAGTGCTCCTTGCCGTGATGGATCGAAGCGGGTGAGAATCCCGTCCGTGGGGTTCGGTCTACGGGCGTTTGCCTATGACCGTTCAACGCGGCTGGCGTGGGGAGCTCTCGGCCTGGCGACAGGCGGGACCGCGTTCTGACCGAACGCGGCGATCGGCCCAAACAGCCGACGGTGAAAAGCTCAACCATGAACGGCCCGAAAGGGCTTGCCAGTGAGCAATGCTGGAGACGGCGCCGAACTGCGAAGCGTCATCGTTGATGGGTAGAGGGGAGCTTTCGGTTTCTGCCCCTCGAAATCCGAGCGTCTTACTCGGGAAACTATGCCGCTGCGGAAGCGCGGACATACGACGATGATCCGCCGGGTCACACCGGCTAGCAACGTGACCAGCAATGCGAAGGCCATCACTAACCTGGGAACCTCTGCGGCTACCGGGGTGATGCCCGGTGCCTGGTGCTCATTCCGAGCAAGTCAACCAGGTGATTGAAACGCCGTAGAGGGGGAGTGTGCTCCAAGTAGAAGCCGGCTTGATGCCGGGCGACATCCGCTGCAAGGCAGTAGCGGGTCGTTCGTGCGCTTACGGGTGGTGCCGGAGCGCAAGACGATGACGAAAGGGGCGACGAGATGACTCGTTTCAGCGATCGCAGACGCCCGGGGGAGGACACTCCCCCGGCGTCGATCGACGAGTCGGGTAGCGCGGCCAGGGCCTCGCAGTCCGGGAGGACTGCTGGCATCTGGCGGCGGACGGACGGCTGGCGCCTCGACCTGCAGATAGGTTGTCGGGGCGCTGCCGAGGGTTCAGGTTGCCGGCCTGCCATGGATTGGGCACGGCCTATTGGGAAACCGATAGGCCGGTGCTCGCATGCCATGGTGAGTTGTGCAGTCGCACTGGAAAGGAGGACTCAAAGGTTGGACTGGCTTCGGGGTGTGCCACAAACACCCTTTTCTCATGGAACGAGCGTTCGTTCGGTGAAGCACTCTCGATGAAGCCCGCGACTCGTGGGCATGTACCGCTGTGTGACGACATCAATCGAGGGATTCGTGCAGCAGGTGGCGTGTAGCTACCTGGTGAACGGATACGTGTTCTACGTTCGCGGCGCCATTCCCGACGGTAAAGACGCCGCGGCTGTCGACGCCAAGTTGATCGAGAAGTACGGGGTGGACCGAACCAAGTGGCGGCGGTCGGTGGACGCCCAAGAGGGCATAGCACGGATGCAGTACATCAGGCATGATCGGACATTCCTCTTGATGGCGACTCATGGCAAGCACGAGTTTTTTGAGAAGGAGACCGATCTTGTGCGGGACGCCCGCAAGGTGCCTATTCGCTTCGCGGGATACAGCATCAGCTATCGACGCGGCCCAGACGGGAAGTATCACCCCCATGTGCGCATCGAGAAGGAGCAGCTCGCGACACTCAAACAGCACTTTCGGCAGCGGGCGATTCACGCGTCAGCAGAGCAGATTGGTCGGGAACTGGGGGACTTGCCCTTTGAGCCATATGCGCCGGTTCGGCGGCAGTTGCTTGAGCTCCATCGACTAATCAACAGACATCGCAATCTGGCCGGGCTAGCGCTCGTACCGCACACGATCCTGCGATACCGGAGGCGCATCGTCAGACCTTTCTCGGACGGCACTGGTCTTCAACACCAGGTGAACTCGCCCTAGACGTAGTGCTTGAACGGCAAAGGCGGGACCCTACCCTCAAACACGGGCCCAGCTGTGAGAATCTCTCCGACAGCGTCAGCAAATTTCAGGGTCACCGGCTCACCGTCTCCAAAGCGGCAAGCGTTATAGTTCAGCTTGGTGAGGCCAAGTACGTCAGATAGCACAGTTGTCACTTCAGCTGCCCCCCGACAGATCTTTATGCTCAATGGATTCGGGGTCTCTCGGCCAATGTACGTGCGAAGTCGTGGCACAAGACCTCGCGTCCATAGGTAGCCGAGATGATCGTCGATTGGAATTGCCGTGCCTCGAAGGACGGGATGCTTCCCGGGGCGGTACAGTTTCAGGTCATACTCTTCGCGTATCTGGACGGCTACGACGTTCGTATTCGAACCCGCAGCATCAACAAATCCACTCCACTCTTCATCGTTGAACTTGGTCTTGGCATGAATGAACAACTCTTTGGGAGGAGTACCGGCCGGATCCTTCGCTCGGAACGCAGCGATCGCCTGCAGCACAAGATCGGCCGCCGCCTTTCGATCGATGTGAAACTCACCGCGCCGCCCGGTATACCACGGGCCGTTGTGCCCCTTGAACACAACGCCGTCACCGGAGTTCAGGAACATTTGAGCCGCGCAACACGCCATATTCGGCTCGGCGGCCTGATCCACATGCTTGAACACTAGACCTAGATAGCACACGCCGGGTCGCATCCCGCTGATCTTCCAAGGGCGGCCTCCAGCCTTGTAGAAGGCAGCCGTAGCCAGATGCCAAGCAATATCTTGTTCAACCCTTGACAAATCCCTGAGAGGCTTGCCATTTGGCGCTAACACATCGCGGAATGCGATTGTGCTCTCCTTCACAATTTGGCTAACAACTTGGTGCTCCAAGAGTTTGGCTTTCAGCTGATTGTGAAAGTTGACCTCAAAGTCGTATGCCCGAGCGAGCTCGGTCGACAGGTCCGACGCGAACAAGTGACTCTGGCCTTTGGCCGCTTCCTTCACATCTAGCTTTGTCAGTCCGCCGGTAGAATCAACTCGGCTCTCAGAATCAACTGAGGACTGCGGCCGGCAATTCCTGTACACCTCATCCGGGATGACAACAAACCACAGGTCTACGGTCGCATCTTCAGATCGATGGACATTCAGAATGGCTTCTTCGTACAGCTCGACTGATTTGTAGACACGATGATGCCGGTCGGAGTAGTTGATGCGGCGATGAAGTTCATCGCCGTCGATTCGCACCTCGTGCTGAGCAGGTGGCTTCCAAGGGATCCCAAAGGCTGCCTCGAAACCGGGATAGCTTGGCCGGGCCGTCTCGTCGGGATTCCCTATCGGAAGCTGAGCCCTTGCGAGCCACTTGCGAAGGTAGTCGATACCGTCCGCAGTGCCAACCACTCCGTACCTGATACCGTATGGCTTCCCGGGCTCCAGCGGGCCGAACAGAGTAAGCCCATCTCGAGGGTCCTCGGTCGCTTGCTCGTGATGGAAGAGTAATCGCGTCTCTTCAATCAGAATCGGCGCTAGGGACGGCAGAGTCGATCGATTCCGTTTCGTCTTCTTCTGTGAAGTCATCGAAATCCTCTGCAGTCTGGGTTGCCTCGTCTGGCGACTCTCGTACGGAGATATCCTGATAACTGACCGGTGACCGGCCACAAATCGGTCGAACACTCATCATTATGCTGCATGTCGGAGAGACCGGGAGCGCAATCTCATCCTCACCATTCGCAAGCCACGTCACGGCTGCGAGCGTCATGTCTCGCCACTTGTCATTCCACCACGCTTTGCATTGGCTCCGTCGGGCCCGGTGCTGCCCCTTCGGATCACCCAGCGGTGTTTCACCGTCACGAGTGAACACTACGTGTGTCTTCATCGAGAGAGCAGGCGTCGGGTAGAGAATCGGTATCGCCTCAAGCCCAAAGTGCCAATAGCGCTTTCTGATCTCGCCCGTTGGCTGCTTCGTCGTCTTGTAGCCCGCCAGCGCGCGTCTGCTCCTGCGGCCATCTACACCGTTAAAAGCGACCATGTCCCCGTTGAGAGCTCTACCCGGGAACCACAACGAGCGCCGTCGGCTCGAAAGCTCGTAGAGCGGGAGACCACGGGCAAGCGCGAGCGATTCCCATGTCTGCCACATAATCTTCTTGAACGCGGTTTTAACCTCATGCTGGTAGACACCCGCCCAAGGCGGTGGATACGAACGCAGACTGAATGGGAAGGACTTCCCTTTCATGCCCGTAGGAGAACCGGGATGTCCTAGCAGTGCTTCGCCGTCTGCGAATGAGAGGAGGAAATGTCGCACTCGATGGGTCGGGTAGCGGAAGGATTGGGGCAGCTTTGCGTCTTCGGGGATCCGCCATACCCACATTCTCGATGGAGGCTTCCGGAGCGGAAACCAGTTGGTCCAGAGCGTTTCTGGCTTGTGCTCTACTATTTCGTGATTGAGACGATTTGTGTTCCACCAGGACGCGACGCATGATGCGCCAGCAGTTTCCGGCGTGGGAATCGAATCGTCTCGGAGCGCCTTTAGCAGTTCCGCGAGTCCTGTCGCCCATCCGTTCGCGAAGTCAAGAGCATTCAAGCGATTGATCTGGATGTTGTGCTCGTTGTACGGTAGATCGTCGATCTTAATTGGGACGATGAAGCGGTCCTCCCCCAAGGCACGCGCAACACCTTCAGCCACCGCGAGCTCCTTCAAGGCCCCCGGCTTCTGGTTCGAGATGCGCGAAGTAACGAAAATGAAGCGGCGGGTGCGTAGGCGAATAGCCGCTTCAATGTTCTTCCAGAAATCGTCCCCCCCGCGGAGCTTGACGACATCGCACCAGACCCGGTATCCCTCGCGCGTGAGGCGGAGGGTGAGCCAAGTCGCGAAGGCATTGTCCTCAGGGTTCGCGTGACTCACAAAGACTGCGTCACGAGCTTGAATAGACGGGAGAGTTGAACTCACTCTACCTCCGGTTCTGTGCTGCCGTCTGCTTCCGGGCGCTCTTGTCGTCGGCCGGCTGACTGTGGACCGTCCTTTAGAACAGTGCGAGTTCGGAACGCCCAGCGCACTGTGAGTACGTGGTTGATGATCTGAAAGCTGCAATAGGCCGCGAGGAACACGAGGAGAGCGTGCGAGACGGCCGGACGGATTGTGCCCGCGGTGAAGAAACCCTCGAGAACCCAAAGAACAACGATCAGTCCGACGAGCACCAGCAGACACATCACGGTCCAGACGTGCCAGTCCACGAGTTTCTCGGCTATGCGTCCGACTCGTGGATCGCGAGACCATTCGCTAGCCGCCTGGATGTAGAAAAATAGGGTCGTCAGCACGAAGCCGAAGACAATGCTCGCTACGGTGAGAAGCTCGCCGAATCTGTCTCGGACGAGATCGACCGTGGACGGGTCACAGTAGAACAGCCATCCCGACAATCCGCCGAGGACGAGCGCAGTCCATAGCTCGCCGTCCTTCCAGAGCTTCTGGCGACGTCCCATGTGCCACAGAAATTCTCCAATCTCGTGGTACATGTCAGTCCTGCTGGTCCATCATCTCGCCCAGCCTGGCCCAGGCGTCGCTGTGATCGACTTGACCGCCCTCATCAAGTTTCAGAGACAACCGTTTACGTTCGACGAGGTTCTTTGTCGTGAAGTGGTCTTTCTGCCCGTCTTCTCGCTCGCCTTCGATCGCGGCGTAGTCCAGCTCTTTGCTGGTGAACATTCTCTTGATCGCACCGACAATGCCCTTGGTCTTCGAGAGCGACGCCTCGCGGCGGGCGGTCATGGTGACATCTGCCTTGTGAGCCTTGGAGTCGTCGGCCTCGCCTGCAAGCTCGTTCTCAAGGTCTTTCCAGCCGGGGTTCGGCCGGACCGTGCGGACGGTCGCGAGACGAACGCGAGTGAGATCATCGATTCGTTTCACAAAGGCGGCTCCGGCTTCAGGCTCAAGGCTGACGGTGATGTTCTCATCGTCGTCGTCCTCGCCAACCCACTCTTGGCCATGCACCTTGTCGATCATCCACTGGAGATAGCTCTCGATGCTGGATGGCCAAATGCCCGACTGCACCTTCTCGCAAAGCAAGATGTACCGCCCATTGACGCGAGCACCGAGAACGTGCGTCCACTCCACCCCGGTCTGCGAGTCCGCGAGAGGGTTCGGCTCGATCGCGTAGCCGTCGGTGTTGAGGATGTCAGGGCGATAGCCGGTGGTGTAGCTGAAGAACCGCAACCGGAGCCGGCTCTTGATGACCTTGGCCTCGTACAACGCATGCGACTTGCCGCCCTGGTCTCGTACCGTGTTCTCCAGTGTCTTGATCTTGTTTCGCGTGTCGCGCAAGAACGAACCGTATGCGGTCCCGTCTTCAAGACCGGAGATGGTGAGTCGATGTACCTCGATCCAGCGTCGCTTGAGCCCCATCAAATGTCCTCTTGTTTTGCGATTACGTAGGAGCACAACGCCGCCGCGGTGCCGACGACGAGCATCGTCTCCGCCCATTCGAGGTTGCGAGCCTCGCTGCCGTGTCTTCCCTGCTCGGAGGCGAAGCCCCAGAGCTTCGAGGCGGCATCATCCACCGGCGGCGGGAGCAGCCCCGGATGGCGCTTGATGATGTCGCCGAGCGTCTTCTTCGACTCGCCAGTGACCTCTCTCGCGACGGCCTCCAGGGCGGCCATCGCGTGGTGGACGGCGCCCGAGAGGTCGGGCTCCGGTCGTCGCGAGAGATCGGTCCGGGCCTCCCGCAGTTCCTGGGAGGCCACGTTGAATCCCGACGCCTCCAGCTCCTCGTGCGACTCCTCGATCAGATCCTCAAGGAGTTCGTCGCCGTGGATCTCCAAGACCCCGTCAACGAGACGCCAGCCGATGTGCTCTTCCTCAAAGAGCTGATTCATCGCTGACTCAAAGCGGGTGAGCTCTCTGCTCTGCCGAAGGGAGTCCGCGCACGCCTCCACGAAGTCGTAGAAGTCGAACCACTCGGCTCCGTAGACCAGGTCCTGCGCTTCGCCCCAGATGTTGGGGTATGGCGACCAGTTGCTCGGATCGGGACGAACTCGCCGCACGCCGCAGATGACGTCGCGGATCCACGACGGCGACTTGTTCAACTTGTCATGCAGCAGTGACATCGTTCCCACTCGCAGGGACTCCGGCGCGTCGTGGTGAATCAGTGGGCCATCACCGCGGGGACGGACGCCAAGGCGGCGGGAGAAGCGTTCACCGGCATCTGCCATCACAGCTCCCCCTTGAACGCCTTGTCGAGGATGGATGGGAGGAGGGCGTCGAGTTCGGCGGCGGTCTTCTGCTGGAGGATCTTGAGGCGTTTGACCTTTTCTTGAAGGGCGTCAAGGTAGACCACGATCCGATGCTGCTCTTGCTTCGTCGGGACTGGAACAGGGATGGTGTTCAGATTCTTGGCGCTGATTCCGATGTTGCCAGCGGTCGTCTGGCAGAAGGACTCGATCCGCTCCCGACCATACGGGCTATTCATCACTGCCCGGATGTATTCAGGTGACACTCGTGATATGTCTACACGGAATCGAATGAGCTTGTCGGGGTGTAGATGCGTTCGGCCTGTCGTGCCTGCGTACAGGCTGAAGCGGCCCACATAGTGAAGGTTGCCGTTAAACCGGCATGCCAGCAGGTCCCCCGACTCCAAGCGGTACTCTTGGAGTTCGTGATCCGTGACATCGAGGTACTTGTGGTCACTTTCCTCTACGACGCCATCAGACCTCGAAGTGCCTGCGCTGATTCGAAGAATCGGATGGCCGATCGGCTGATCAGATGGACGAGCTGAGAGTCCGTTGCGGGATTTCTCGCGAAGCAGCGTGCCTAACGGCTGAGTGTCGGCATCGAGTTCGTCGATGACTTTTGCTGCTCGACTGGGGAGCGCACTAGCCATTCGAGTCGCGGCTTCTCGCAATCCATGTGCTTCGTCGATCTTGGCGGCGAGGCGATCGATCTTCGCCACGAGCCGTCGCTGCTTATCCACCGGCGGTAGCGGAATACGGATCGCGAGGAACTTCTCCTCGTTCAGGCGGACGCGGTTGGTTGTGCCTTCGCTGACCTGCTTGCAGGCCTCCGAAAACCAACGCGTCCAGCTCAGCCATCCCAGATACTCTGGAAGTAATGCCGACTCATCCACTCGGAAACACGGGAAGTCATTGCTGACAACCGCCCCATCAAGCTCGGCAGGCACGAGCCCGAAGGCCCCATTGCGGGCGTCGATTCTGGACAGGATGAATTCACGCGGATGGACCCGAAGTCGTCGATTGCCTCCGATCTCTCCGCCCAACTTCTCACCGCGTGCGATGACACCCTTTCCCCAGAGTCGGACGGTCACCTCGGTGTAGACCTTGGTGGAGTCGAGTGTGATCCAATCCGTCGAGCGGGTGAGCACTTCACCGAGCGGGCGGAGAGGCATCCTCTTACCACTGATTGCGAGTGCTTCTGTAGCAAAGGCGGTAGCTTTCATGGTCGAGCCTCGGCAAGCTCGGTGCGAATCTCCTCCATGAGCCCGAGGATCTGCCTCTCCTTTTCGATGATGTCTGCGGCGAGGTCGCTTGGCGACAGATGCTCCAATGCCTCAACGCTGTTCGGGTTCTTCATGTCGAGGTTCACGGATATCAGGTCGCCGTTGTCGTCATACTTCAACAGCTCGCTGGCGGTGATCTTCCACGCGTAGTCGTTCTCGTCTCGTCGCTTCTTTCCGAACCACTTCATGCAGTCGGCGAACTCGTCGAACTGCATCGGCTTGGTCTTGGTGTAGTTCTTCCTCCCGTCGGGCAGTGGGAGCTCGTAGTACCAGATCTCTTTGGTGGGTCCGTCGCGGTCAAAGAAGAGCAAGTTGGTCTGGATGTCCGTGTAGGGTGAAAACACACCCTTTCGGAGACGGACGATCGTGTGGAGGTTGAACTCCTTGAGCAGTTGCTCCTTGATGCGGGCGCAGACGCCGTCGCCGAAGAGCGTGCCGTTGGGTACGACCACCGCGGCTCGGCCAGGCACGCCGTTGTTCTTCTCAGGCCGCTTGAGCAGACGCATGATGAGCTGGAGGAACAGCAGGGCCGTCTCGGAGGTCTGCTTGTCGGCCGGGAAGTTGTTCTTGATCCCGGTCTCTTCCTCGCCGCCGAAGGGCGGGTTGGTGAGGATGACATCGAAGCGGTCGCGGTCGCCGATCTCGGTGACCTTGCGGGCGAGCGTGTTGCCGTAGGCGATGCTCGGGTATTCCAGTCCGTGGAGGAGCAGGCTCATCTGGCCGAGCATGTACGGCAGCGGCTTGGCCTCCTGACCGTAGAGCGACTGCTCCTGGAGCACCCGGCGGTCCTTGGTGGTCTCGACCTGCTTGGCGATGTGCTCATACGCCTCGGCGAGGAAGCCGCCGGTACCGCAGGCCGGATCGAGCACGGTCTCGCCGAGCTGCGGGTTCGTGACGGCGACCATGAACTGGACGACCGGGCGGGGCGTGTAGAACTCGCCGGAGTCGCCGGCGGCGTCCCGCATCTCGCGGAGCATCGACTCGTAGAGGGCGCCGAGTGTGTGGAGCTCCTCGGACGAGCTGAAGTGGATGCCGTCGACCTTGTTGATGACATCGCGGAGCAGGTAGCCGCTGATCATGCGGTTGACGACGCCGGAGAAGACCTGGGCGACCACGTCGCGGCGGTTCTTGCCGTTGGAGGACTGGAGCGACCGGAGGTAGGCGAGAAGACCTGGGCCCTTGGAACCATCGGGCCGGACGGCTTCCTCCTGGTTCACGAATGCGATGAGCTCGTCGCCGGTGATGCCGTCGGCCTTCGCGGCCCAGTCACGCCAGCGGGACGGTGACTCGATGACCGGCTTGTACTTCTTGCCCTCCAGCTTCGACGCTTCCTCGTCGACCTGCTCCATGTCGTCGAGGAACTTGAGGAACATGATCCAGGTGAGCATCGGGAGGCGGTCGAGGTCGCCGTTGAGCCCCTTGTCCTTGCGCATGATGTCGCGGGCCGACTTGATCAGCGAGCCGAGCTGCTGGGCGGTGGTCATCGGCGGAGTGGCCTTCTTCGAGCGGCCAGGTTTCTTCGCCATGGTCTTCTTCGCTGTCTTCTTCTTGGTGGTCTTCTTGGCCATTGGCTCGTTTTCGCTGAACAGGGTCTGCATGGACTACTCGTGATTCACGCGGCGTAGAGCTCGCGTTGGAGGGATTCGACCGCGGAACGGAGCTGGTCGGCCCCGCCGAAGATCGCGATGATCTCCTTGACGTTCCCTCGTGTGCTGATGGGGGGAACCCGGAGGGCATCCGGGAGCTTGAACTGCCCGAGGCCGTGCTCGGCGTACTTGTCGAGCAGGTCCTCCAGGATTGCTCGCGCATCGGGGCCATACTCGTCGAAGAGGTCCTGCTTGTTCGTCCGAAGACGCTCGGCTCGTTCACAGCGAGTACGGAGCGGGGTGTCGAACGCAAGATGGCAGAGGAGGTCGAAGGCGTCCGCGTCCTTCTTGCCGGTCACCTCGGCAAGGTGGTCGAAGTCGATGCCTCGCTCAGCGAGTCGCTCCGCAACTTCCTCGCGCTGACTCGGGGTCGCCCACTGGTCTCGGAGTTCGTCGGCATCGCGGAACAGGGACCGGACGGCCTCGGCCGTATAGTCGGTGAACTCGATGACCCGGAGCTGGTTGCCGCTGGAGTCCATCTCGTAGACGACCTGGTGGGCGACCTCCACGTGCCCGCCCTCGATGTAGTACTTGCGGCGTTCCGGTGGCGGTGGGTCAACGATGACGGGGCCATCACCGTCGATGATCACCTCCCCATCGTCGTCCTCGTCAACCGGCGGTTCGTCGCTGGGCGGACCGTCTTCGATGACCTCTTCGTCGATGACATTGCCGTCGTCGTCGATGGTGGTCTCCGTGATCAATTCGGGGTCGCCGTCGAAGTCAGGATCGGCGAAGTGGCGGGTGGCTGTACCCGTGTAATCGAGGATGCTGAAGAACAGCTTGCCGTAGTCCTCGCGGACGCGTGTGCCGCGGCCGATGATCTGTTTGAACTCGCTGATCGAACCGACGACCCGAACGAGCGCGACGTTCTTGACCATCGGGGCATCTACGCCGGTCGTGAGAAGCTGCGAGGTCGTCAGCACCACGGGCGTGACAGTTTCAAGCTCTTGGAAGTTGCTGAGATGGCCCTTGCCGATGCCGCCCTCGTCGGCCGTGACGCGGCACACGTAGTCCGGATACTTCTGGACGAGGTCTGCATTCAGGTTGTTGATCGCCTTGCGCATCTCGTCCGCGTGTTCCTGGTCGACGCAGAACACGATGGTCTTCGCGAATCGGTCGGTCTTCTTCAAGAACTGGGTGATATGTGCTGCGATCGCCTCGGTGCGCTTCTTGAGCGCGACGACCTTCTCGAAGTCCTTGGTCTGGTATTCCTCGTCCGGAATCTCGCGGCCGTACTTGTCAAGCTCTCCTTTGGTCGGGCGCCAACCGGCCGCATCCACCGTCGTGACGATGCGATGCACGCGGTAGGGAGCAAGGAAGCCGTCCTCGATGCCCTGCTTCAGGGAGTAGGTGTAGATGGGATTGCCGAAGTACTCGTAGGTGTCGCGGTTGTCGTCGCGCAGAGGGGTGGCCGTCATGCCAAACTGCACCGCAGGCTCGAAGTACTCGAGAATCTCCCTCCAGGTGCTGTCGGCTCGGGCCGAGCCGCGATGGCATTCATCGATGATCACGAGGTCGAAGAAGTCTCGATCGAACTCTCGGTAGAGACCCGGCCTGCGCTCATCTTCGGCGATCGCCTGATAGATGGCGAAGTACATCTCCCGGCTCTTGACAATCTCGCCGTTCTCGATCTTGTGGCGCGCATCGCCGAACGGGACGAAGGTCTTGTCCTTCGGGTCGTCCACCAAGATGTTGCGGTCCGCGAGATAGAGGATCTTGGGGCGTCGGTGCTCACCCGTGCGGTTCCAGCGGCTGGCCCAGAGCTTCCAGCAGATCTGGAACGCGACGACGGTCTTGCCAGTTCCCGTCGCCATGGTGACGAGCACGCGGCGCTTACCCTGCACGATCGACTGAACCACGCGGTGAATCGCCACGTCCTGGTAGTAGCGTGGCTGCTTGTCGGGGATCAGGTGGTACGCCTGAAGAAGCCGGTCGGCTTGGTCATCCGCAATGCCATCGACGGTGCGGAGGCGGTTCCACAACTCGTGCGGGGCGGGAAAGGTGCCGATGTCTCGCTCCACGCCCGTTGTGAAGTCGAACTCGACGATCCCATGACCATTGGTTGAGTACGCGAACTTGAGTCCGAGTGTCTGGGCGTAGTCCTTCGCCTGCCCGAGTCCAGCGGATGGGGTCTTGTACTCCGGCTTCGCTTCCACAACAGCGATCGGAAAGTCCCTTGTGTATCGCAGGAGGTAGTCGGCTCGCTTCTGCTTGCCGCGACGCACCTTCCCCCCGGCGACAATGATCCGACCGTCCGTGAACGTGCGCTGCTCGGCGATCGAGTGCGGTTCGCTCTCCCAGCCCGCATCGGTGAGCTTCGGCACGACATACTTGCGACAAGTATCTGCTTCGGAGTTGGGACTCATTGCCGCTTGCCCTCCGGGTGCTCTTCGAGCCAGCGGTCGATGGCGTCCTTTCGGAACCGCCAGTGCTTCCCGACCTTCTGGCCGGGCACCTTTCCCTCTTGGGCGAGCTTGTAGAGGGTGGACTTGGCGATCTGGAGATAGGCGCAGAGCTGCTCGACGGTCATCACGTCGGGTGGGTCGGCCTTTCGCTTGGAGGCGCCGGCACTGGGCATCCTCCAATAGTACCAGTTGGTGTCAGTTCATGATGAGTGGGCTGGTCGAGGCCCGGTGGTGCTACTGAACCTCGATGTGAACCGCTCGGTCAGGAGCCATTCGGCTTGCCGTTCTTGCCCTCCTGGTGGATCCAGGTGTGGGCCATGTCGGCGATCTTCGCGACGATCGGTAGGTCGTCGCGTCCGAAGCTGTCGGACGTCTTCCACTCCTCGCCGTCCTTGTAGAGGCGGCTGAGGGTGACGTTGTGACGGAGGCCGTTCTGGGTCTCGTTGGCCCAGATCGCCGCCTTGATGGCGCCAAGCCTGATCTCGTGGACGGGCTTGTTCTTTCCGTTGCCGTTGTCGTTCTTGCTCATGGTGTGTTCTCCTTTCGTTGGTTGAACTGCCGCTCTCGATTCCGGTCGCGCGGCGGTCTCAGACCGCCAGAGCGAGCAACGAGCTCGCCTTCTCGTCGACCTCGGTCCGGTCGCCCGCGTTGGGCATGCGGCCGGCCAATCTGGTGAGGGCGTCGACGACTGCGAAGATCGTCAAGCGTCCCTGCGACTCGGCGATGCCCAGCGCGTCTTTCGCAAGCGTGCGCTGGATGCCGTACTTCTGGAGCAGCTTGAGCGCCTCGTCCTGGTCATCGCCGATGCGCTCGCGCATCGCTTTGCGGATGACCTCGACAAAGCCATCGCGCCTCGCATCGCGCTTCTCGACAAGGGCGTGGATGCGCCGCCGGATCTCCGGGAGTGCCTCCTCGACGCTCGCCGTGTGCTTGCGGCTGTACTCGAAGACCTCGGTCGCGTCCCAGACGATGTGGTTCTGGCAGACCGCCTGGAACCAGAAAGTCTTGACGCCGAGCGACCGCTTGCCGACCTCGGAGTTCCAGAGAAAGAAGCCGGGCGCGAACGCCTCGCCATCGATCTCCGTCCACCCTGTCGGGTCGATGAGGAACACGAACATGTCCTGCTCGCCGCGGTAGAGCCCGGTCGCGCCCCCGAGCCCCGTCTGTGGGGGCTCGAAGTCGGTCGCGAACTCCTTGACGATGGCCAGCAGGTCGATGTCGTGCACGCGCGTGTAGCTGGGCGGGTGGATTGCCCGCACGGTGCGGTCGCGGCCGAGCACCTGCAGCGGCTTGCCGCCACGGGGCAGCGTCTCAGCGAGCGCATGCGACGCGGTCCTCGGTGACAGGCGATTGATAGTGTCCTTGGAGACGTTGGCCAGCCGGCAGAGCTGGCCGAAGCTCCAATCAGTCATGTCGTGCTGCACGCCGTCGAGCGCCAGACGAAGCCGCGTGTCATGCCCGTCGGGTACGAACCCGTCGGGATGGACCCACTGTGTTCTAGATTCGGACCGAGACAGGGCGCACGCATCCCACAGGGATTGCATGCTGTCGTGTACTTCGTCCGGTGAGCGCGCGAAAAGCTGCCGACTCGCGTCGGTGAGTGTCTGCGTCATGGGATGTCCTTTCTGGTGTGATGAACCTGCGTATGTGAACCTTGGTGTTGCACCACCGGGCTCTCGGCGGGCAGTGCGCACGCACACCCGTCCGGCGAGAGTCGGTCTTCACATCTGCCCGGGCTCATGGGTTCAAAGAGCGGGCGCGGTGCGCCCAAGCTCATTACCGCCAGAATTTGTCGAGAAAGTCAAGAGCACATCGAGCCGCCTACATGACGGACAAACCAGCGCCTTCAGCGCGCAAAGAAACCGCCACCACATGGTGGGGCGGGAGCGGGTGCGCGAGCGTTCACTTCGTGATGATCGGCCGTCCGGGATGCGGAGGCGCGGGATACGGCCGGGGGCTTGCCGGAGGGAAGGGACGCTCCGGGACTGGACGAGGCCGGGGAATCTCCGGCACGACCGGTCGCGGTGGGACTTGGGGATGGTTGATGGATCTGATCATGGCGTTCTGTTCCTTGAAGCCTTGAGAGTCGCGGGCACGCCCCGCGACCTCGCCGCGTGCTTCTCAGTGCTTCTTGTCCTTGGGCGGGTTGGGGTCCTTCCCGTAGGAGTCCTTGTCCCGGATCTGCCCGTTGGGGCGGTGGATGACGACCTCACCCTTGTTCTGCTTCGCGATCGGCGTCGCCGCTTTGGTCGCTGCGGTCTGCGTCCGGTGGTTCGAGACCGGCTTGCCACCCTCCGGCTTCACCTGCCAGTTGGTGCCGTTCGGCACGACGTGGACATTCTTTCCCTTGGCCATAGCTGAAATCTCCTGGTCCACCGGGGCTTCCGGCGGAGCGTTCCGTGGGATCTGGGGACACTGCGTCCCCTCTGTATGGACTACGTGGGCTCCTTACGGCCGCCGGAATCGCAATAATGCGGGCGGCGTAAGAGCCCGGCGTACTGCTTCCAGAGCCGGCCGGGACAACGAGCGAGCGTGCAAATGGATGAAGACGCCTCGACGCAATCGGACTATGACATTGCCCTGCAGATCGCCTGCGGGGAGGAGGACGGGATTCGTGCGCTCATTCGGGAGCACGGCCCGCGCGTGCGGGGGTATCTGGAGAAGCGGTTCCCGCGCGTCTGGGAGGACGCATGGCAGCGCGCCCTGATCCGTGTAGTGGACAAGATCAACTCCTTCGATCCGGACAAGGGATCGCTGGGGGTCTGGTTCATGAAACTCGCGCATCGGTGCGCTTGCTCCGAGATGCGGGCAGAGAACCGACACTCGTGCGAGGCCGCGCAGGAAGACATTGACCACGACAAGAGGAGACCGCCGAATCAGCCATCCGCCCCGAAGCAGCGGCGCGAGGCCGAACGCCGCGCCGAGCAGATCCGCGAGGCCATCGCGGCCCTGCCGCCGAAGGGGCGGCGAGTCATCGAGGCGGACCTCGCTTTCTGGCGAGGGGACACGGCGCCCGATGAGGTCGCCTCGGCAGGCGACCTCGCCGCAGAGTGGGGCGACACGACTGAGAATGCCATTCATCAAGCCCGTCACCGGGCAAGGAAGAAGCTCAGGGAGGAATTGATTCGGCGCGGCGCTTATCGCGAGGACACCAGGCCATGACCGACCCAAGAGACAACAGATTCTGGCGGGAGATGGCTGACGAGATGCAGCGTGCGATGCATCTTCAGCCGCTCACCGATGAGGAGGCCGCCGCGGAGTACGACGCGGCGCCCGAGCTCCCCATGTCGGACGCGGAAATCGAGGAGGCCGTCCGGCTCGCCAGTTCGCGTGTACCCGTGGAGCGGAGCTACGCCGAGCGAACCGGTTCGCCGGCCGGGAGCGCCGAGATCGATCAGGAGGTTGGTGAGGTGCTCGGCCTGCATCGCAACGAGGGCGAGCTCGATCCGGAGGTCGAGGAAGAAATGCGGCGTCAGCGCGAGGAAGCGCTGCAGGACGATGAGGACAAAGACCCCCCCGACGGTGACGAGGATGCCCAAGAAACCTGAGCAAACTGCATTTGAACGCAGGCTCGACATCGCGCGTGGCGATGCCGAGTCACTCATCGAGCGCCTGGACATCCGTAAGACCCCGATCGATCCCATCGCAATCGCCGCCACAGAGAGGCGCATACTCCGGCTGTGCCCAGGCGACTATAAGGCCTCTTTCGATGGCCGACTGGAGTACCACCCATCGAAGGACCGGTTCCTCTGCTTCTACAACACCAAGTACGACCGCCCGGGTGAGCAACGGCATGCGCCTCGAACTAGGTTCTCGCTCGCGCACGAGCTCGGGCACTTCTTTATCGAGGCCCATCACGAGTACCTGCGTTCCGGCGGGAAGAGTCACCCATCTCGCAGTGAATTCGTCGCTTCAACACCGGTCGAGCGGCAGGCCGACTGCTTCGCGGCGCACCTCCTCATGCCCGACCGGCTCGTGAAACCGCTGGTCAATCAGGAGGAACTTTCGGTCGAACTGATCGACCTCGTCGCCAGCACGTTTCAGACATCGTTTGTCAGCGCGGCCCTCCGCGCTGTCGAGTGCTCGCACTTCTTCGGGGCGGTTGCCGCCGTCCGGAACGGCAAGGTGATCTGGGTCAAGCCCAGCGCTCCGCTCATTGAGCGCGGGGTCTATCCCGGTGAACGCGGACCGCTCCGCTCGAAGAGCGCACAGCAGGCATGGGGAGAGTTCGAAGCCGGAGCAGCTTCGGTGACTGACCGCGGAGGCTGGGCGCGGGATTGGTTCCGGATTTACAACGATGACCTACGGGCTCGTCTCCCGGTCACCGAGTCGTATCTACCCGTCCGTGTCATGGACACGCTGGTCGTGATGCTCTCGGTCCCCGAGGACGAACTCTGGGACGATGACGAGTAGCGGAACGCGCGCGAGCGGTTCTATCAGTCGGCCTATCACCTGTCGGCTCGCCATCGCCGTCGGGGGTCGCCCAGACCCCGCCCCGGCGGCGATGGCGGGACGACGCTTATCGCCTCCCGGCCGCAGGCCTGTCGGACGACCGGAGCCCTAGGGGGTCATGTGCTGTGGATTCGCCACGCCCGGCGAATCCGGCCGATCACGGTCCGCTCTTCGCAGCGCGCGAGCGCTCGATCGACTCTAAGGTTCTGACAGCGTTCGGGCGGTTCGCACCGCCCGCCGCCTGGAGCGACGTGTGGTTCGACCTGTCCCGTGCATCCAACGCGGCCCCGGCATCGGCCAGCAGCGCGACGATGACGGAGTCGTTACTTACCGCCGCCAGATGCAACGGAGTCCGGCGTTCCACATTCGGATAATCCCTGTACTCCCCCTCCAGCAGGCGGGCCATGATTCTGGCTCGTCCCCACTCCGCGGCCACATGGAACGCGGTGTTCCCGTTCTTATCCGTGCCGAGCGGGTCGGCCCCGGCGCGAAGCAGTAGGTCAACGCTGTCATGAAGCCCGTGGCGTATCGCCAACGCAAGCGCGCGCGAGTAGCTCTCGCCGCCGGCTTCGTTGGGGGCGGCCTCGATCAGCAGCCTCATCAGAGCCGGGTCTGGCGCAATGTTCAAGAAGGCGATCGGGAGTAGCCCCCGGCTGTCCCGTTGCGTCGCGGTCTCAGGCGCCGCCGCGATCAAGATCCGTGCAATACCTGTCTCGGACTCCCTGCACGCTTCCATGAGCGGCGAGGTTCCGTTCTTGGTCTGAACCGTGGGCGACGCACCCGCCTTGAGAAGGAGGCGCACCACATCCTCCGCGCCTCGCTCGGAAGCGACGTGGAGTGCCGTCCAGTTGCTGTGGCTTCCCGCGTTCACATCGGCGCCTGAATCAATCAGCAAGCGAACGACGTCAGCGCGTGACGCGAGTGCGGCGTTGTGTAGTGGCGTCAACCGTCGGACGCACCTGCTGTGCACGCTGTCAGGGTTGCCCGCAAGCATCGCGCGAATCACCTTGATGTCGTCGAAAACCACGGCGGCGAGCAGGTCAGGTTCCGCCCCCGCAGCACGGAGTGCTTTGTATGCCGCCGGGCTCCCGCCTGCAGCCGCATGCGTGACCGGCCCGTGCCCGGACACGTCCGGTGCGTTGGGGTCCGCGCCGGCGGCCAAGAGCATCTGTATGGCGTTCATGTCTCCGACGCCGGCCGCCACAGCCAAGAGTGTGCGCCCCGTGGTGTGCTCGTGGAACCCGACGGTGGCGGGCACCTCTCTGATCAGCCGCTCAACCGCCGTGGAGTCCTTGCCGTCATACAACGCGAACCCGTTGTATCGACCCAGCACCGCTTGCATCGACGCGCTCCCCCGCTGGCTGTGATGCGTGAGCGGTGTCCACGCGCCGCCCGTGCTATGAGCAATTGCGAGGTGCATGTTCGCGCCGCGACGGAGGAGGAACTCGGCCATCTGGGGGCTCGGCGCATAAGCGAGCGGCGGGATGCCTTGGCCATCGACAGCGTTCACGAACTCGGGCTTGCTGTCGAGCATCTTCCCGACGAGGTCGCGGCTGTCTCTCTTCACCGCGTCGTGAAGTTGGAGCACGGCAGGCAAGACATTTTCTTGCGCGTGCGTGAGAGGCGCACAGAGCATCAGAGCAAC
This sequence comes from Phycisphaeraceae bacterium, assembly GCA_019636795.1. Classification (NCBI taxonomy): domain Bacteria; kingdom Pseudomonadati; phylum Planctomycetota; class Phycisphaerae; order Phycisphaerales; family Phycisphaeraceae; species Phycisphaeraceae bacterium. The sequence continues at coordinate 150,712 of JAHBWW010000006.1, read as the reverse complement.
GATCAGCACAAGGATGCGAGTCATGGCGGTTCTCCATGATGCGGCGACGCCCTTGAAACGACGCGGCCGGGTGATACGCTGCGAGCGGCGGTTGCGCGGTGTGCGCATCAACAAGTCATTTTTTCCCCTTCTGTCTTGGTCGAGTACCCAGAACGGGAAAGGAGGTGCCGGGCAATGCTCGGCGGTTTGAGGCCCCAAGTCTCCCGGTTGGATAGGCCAGAGCCAATGGCTGTGGTGTATCAACTCGCGGCCGCAAGGCCGCACAACCAAAGGAGAACATGTATGGCAAAGCTCGTCGTACAGACAAAGAAGGGGCCGATCACGAGGAACTTCACGGTGGTGCAGAAGATGTCCCCGGGCAAGCCCGAGGTCGTCGAACGCATCGGCGAAGAGGTCTGGTTCCTCTCTGATGGAACCGGCGCAGAGTCGCGCTCTCTCACGCGCGTCCTGCCGTACGGTTTCGCCAGAAGACCAGTGTTCTCCGGCGCCATCGTCGGAGCATCTCTGCTCATGATTCTGCTGGTTACCGTTCGGTTCCTCGCGATATAGGTTGTGGTGGCTTGTCCTTACAGACAAGTCCACCCTTTCCCGGCGCTCGTGAGCTTGCCACAGGCCCATGGCCTTTGGCAAGGGTGCCTCGGTGTGTCCCGCGATGGCGGGAGCTCCGGCTTCTTTTTTTGCGTCCCGTTCCCGCAACCCCGATTGGGGAAGGAGGAACGGCAGGCGGGACAACCCGCAAGGGACCCAGTGCTCCCGCCTGTAACTCGTGACCCGCACGCCAGAGCGCCCGTGGAGCTCCTCTTCTGGAGCAGCGACGCGGCAGGCCGGTCGGACCGTGTGTCCGGCGACGTGCGGGAAGACAAGAGAGCCTGGCTCTTTTGTCTTTTTTGGACCGCTCATGGCGTAGCCTCGACGGGCGTGGGTCCGTACTGCCTTTCGAGTTCCCGGTAGACCGATTCTGCCAGCGGCCGCGTTCGCTTCAGGAACTCGACCTGGGCCTCATCGTCGATCTGCCGGGGGGATTGCTTCTGCACGGCGGCCTTCACGCCGACGCCTCGACCCAGATTTGGCCATGGCTCCATCGCTCGCCGCTTGTACACGCTGAACGGGATCGGCCAACGTGTTTGAACGGGGATCGGCACGCCACCGAACTGGGTGTAGCCCGACCCTTGAGAGACGTGCAGGATGAACTCCTGCGGGTGGTCTGAAGTGCGGATGATGTCGCTCTTGGTTAGTCTCGACTTCAGCGTGGTTGACTCGGTCATGCCGGCAAGGCTCCACCGCGGCACTTGCATCGTCTCCCTCGATCCATCCCCCAATCGCCGATACTTGACACTGTCGAAGCGCCACGCCACGGACTGCGAGATCGCAAGCTCCTCTCCGCTGATCGTGCAGAGGTCCTCCATCTCGCCCGGGTCCGTGACCGAGAAGTGCATCTTCACACGCGTGTTGGTCCGGATGGCAGGCCGGAGGTCGGTGTCGGGCGTCTTGAGGTCGCTGATGCTCTGGTTGGCGAGGATGGCCCGGACACCGAAGCTGCGGGCCTGCTCCAGGATGATGCGGAAGTTCTCGCCGGCGATGCGCTGAAACTCGTCGATGAAGAGGTAGGTCTCTCGGTCCTGGGCTCCGTCGCGCTGCCGGTCGATGGCCGCGGTGAGGAGCGAGTACAGCGCGAGCTTGGCGATCTCTCGCACACTCACGCTTTCCAGCGCCGCGGGAAGCCAGAAGTACACGACCTGCCGGTGCTCCAACGCGGTTGGCAAGTGGATCGTGGCCGACTCGGGCAGCGCCGATCCGTCCGACGCGAGATTCTTGTAGCGGGACAGGGACTGCACGGTGGCGGCCAGCTCGAACACATCGGCCGCGCCTTCGCGGCGAGCGAGGCGTTCGAGCACCTGATAGAGCTCCTCGAACGACCGAGGCTTGGCCGGGTCCTGCAGGGCTTCGTAGAGCATCATGCGGTTGCGGCGGGTGTAGTAGCTCCGGCCGTATCCCTCGCCGTGTGAGAGGGCGAGCGAGTCGAGGATGAGCTCGCACAGTTGCATCGGTGAGCGGCGCTTGGAGTCCATGCTCGCGAACGGGTTGAAATGATGCGATTCGGAACCCACCTCGGGTGTGAAGAGCCGGAACGCGTAGCGTGGGTCGTTGGGGTCCGTCACTCCGTGACGCTTTCGCCGTGCGTCGGCTTCTGCCTTGATGGTCTGGAGCAGCGCAGGGTCGCCCTTGAGGTCAAGGATCACGATGGGCGGTTCGCTCCTCGCACTGTCTTCGCGTGAGGGGTCGATGTGCTGACGGAGGAGCTGGATCAGCATCGGCATGATGCCGAGGCTGGTCTTGCCCGAACCGGTCTCGCCGACGATGTAGCAGTGCTGATTCAACAGCGGCCGGTGGAGCAGCACCGGGAAGCCCATGCAAGGCTCAACTCCGAGGAACAGGTGGTCGGCCTCATAGACCGCCGAACCAAACAGGGGCTCGGTCGCGGTGTGGACCGACTCAGCAACGCGGTCGACGCGCCAGTTCCACTCCGTCCGGTCAGGTGCGTGGTCCAGGCCTGGCGACGCCGAACTCCCTTCCACCCGCTGACGAAGCTCGATAAGGAAGGCGAGCGGCCGCGCGTAGACGGCAAGGAGAACCAGACTCGGCAGGGTTGCGGCGAGCAGAAGGGACACCGGCAGGAGCCACCCGTAATGCAGCCGGCCCTGGAGGATCGCGGCGAGCACCGCGAAGAGCCATGTATGCGGTCGGTCTCCGATCTCGTCGCGAATAAACGATGGGAACGCTCTCGCGACATACCGCCGACGGAACTGGTCATCGTCCGCGTCCGCTTGACTGCTGATTCGTTGCACCCGTTCGTTGAGGCGGGCGGCGCGCTCGTTCGCGCCGATCTTCCAGTCGCGAAGGGTGTCCGACGGTGCGATCTCCGGCAGTTGCGGTCGATTCACCGTGGGCACGAGCGGGGGCGGTGCCTTGTCCCAGTCCACCGGAGCGGTGGAATGGTCAAACACCTTGCGGATCGGCAACGATTCTGATGCGCCGGTCACCAGCAATCGCGACAGCCCTAAGCGTGCGACATCGCCGGGCACATACAGGGTGAGCCCGAGACCGAGGGTGAAGAAGATCGTGCTAAGCAGAGTCACGAAGGTCCAGTGGCGTCGTCGCTGGTGGTCGCGCGGACGCCAGACGCCCGGAGCACCGGCGTCGTCCCGCCCATACGCGAGATAGTGCCCGAGCGCATCGAGCGCTCCGCGAAGCGGCGCTCGGCCTCGGAGCCACCAGAGCACCACGCCGGTGTTGAGCGCGGCGATCAGCAGGGTCGCGAGCGCGGAGGAGTACCTCGGCAGAAGCACGGCGATCACCATGGTCAGGTACAGCGGCCAGAACATCGGCGCGGGGGCACGCTCAGCGCTGAGCGCCTTGCGTGTCGACGGTGTGAGCCGCGGATGGGTCAGGATCCACTGCTGATAGAAGGACACTGGGCCTGTGCCGAGCAGCCGGAAGAGGACAGCGCCGATGCTCGCGAGCACGGCTGTCACCAGCAGGCGGTCGTCGATCACGCTGGAGACCGCGTAGAGAAACGCGATGCCCATGGCCGGCGCGAGCACCGCGATCAGGAGGTACCGAGGCGAGAGCAGGCCAGCCCGGAAGAGCAACACCAGCATGAGCGTCGCAACCAGGCCCGCTAATCCGATCGCGACATAGAAGGGGGCGATGCGGGTCACCGAGATCGAGAGCACGAGCATCACGAGCATGCCGGTGGGCATCAAGCCCAGAATGTCGACCGCGTGCTTCGCGCGGTCGGCCTCCCATGGCTCGCAGCGGTGCGCGAGCGACATGTCGGCGGTGCTGAGCGGGTGCGGAAGTCGAGACGCATTGAGCTGCGTCGCTGACGTGGGGTCGTATTCAAGCGGAAAGCGTTTCATGACCATAGCGCCGACAGGAGGTACGTGCGGCGTCTCGAAGCGTGAATCGTTCATGAGTCACTCCTGATTGCTGGCTCGCATCGCCAAGTGCTTTGGCAGGGTTGCGATGCCCGGTGCCTGGTACACGCGCACGAGTCCCGGGGGGTCGAACGTATCGCTCGCGACGGCCTCCTTCAGACGACGAAGCCGGTGCGGGGAGTCGGTCAGAATGGCGAACGTGTAGAGTGAGTGGCGCACCCAGTCGCAGAGAACAGCGGTTGCTGCGGCCTCTCGCATTCGCTCCTTGATGCGATACAGTGCTGTCTGGTCGTCCGAGTCCGGCCCGAGGACGAACACGCGGACAAAGCGTGGACCCCGGTCGCTCGGCTGCATGCAGTGCTCGCCTGTGAGGGTCTCGCATCCGATGGCCGCGGCGACCTGGTCCGGTTCGACTCGGTAGCGCAGCGTGTTGCTCATGCAGCTCCACCACAGGATGCAAAGGTGCGTGTTGAGCGCACGCTCGTCGTAGTGCTCCGCGCGGTTTCGAGGCAGTCGAAAGTGACGCACGCCGCGCACGCCGAGCTGGTAGTAGGCCAGCCGAGTCCCTGTGAACGATTGATGCGACATAAGCCAGCCGCGCGACTTCAACCGACTGAGCACGTTCTGGCATGCGCTGTTGCGATCGTCGAAGTAGAGCCGTGCGATCACCGCCCGCAACGACACTCGGAAAGCGGCGATGTGCTTGAGCACGCGTTGTTCACGGTCGTGATGGTCCATCACCAGAGCTCGTACGTGGTGTGTCGTGCGGCGCAGTGCTCGTGCAGGCGGAGCAGCTTGTCGGGCGTGTAGTGCCCGACGAACTCGATCGCCGTGGGGTGACGCGCCCGCTCGATGAGCGCGTCCGGGGTTGCCGTGGGCGTGCGACGCTTCCCGGCCAGCCGCGCGGGGTCGGGCATCCACTCGGCTCGCCAGCGGGCGGCCTCTGGGGCTCGGTGCAATCGGAAGTACAGAAACACCGTAGCGACGTGCAGGTCGTGCGTGACTTCGCCGAGGCGCGGGGGGCGTGTCGTGACGCCGCAGATCCGGCGGGCAGTGCCGGGGGATGCGAGATAGATCCGCGTGGAGCGGACCGGACCCCGGAGTCGGCTCCGGCCCACTTGCGCGAGTGAAGCGAAGGCCGGCTTCGGGCGGCCCGGCTTCCAGACGGCCAGAGGCGCTGTGAGGCGCAACTCGGATCTCGCCGGCCGGCGCATGGTTGCGAGATGCCCCGATGACACGAGGCGCAAGAGGCGTCGCGACGCTGTTCTCGTGGCGGTCGATGCTGGAGTGCGCCCCCACCAGGTGCGCACGATCTGGTCCAGCGTCATCAATCGCACCTTGGTGGCGAGCGTGACCAGAACCTCCTCGTCCCGGTCGGTCAGCCGGAGCAGCGCTGGGGACTCGGAGCGTGGTGTGAGCCTGCTCATTGTTGTCTTGCGGGGGGTTCACTCTGGTGCTTTGGGGTGGGTGAAATCGTGGCTGGAGGCCGATGAACGGGGATCGGGAACTGATTGAAAGGGTGTCTCTGAGGTGCAGGGCATGCTCAGGGGCATGCACAGGGCACCGAGGACCGCGTCAGACGCGCGGCGGCTCCATCACGCGGCGAAGAAAAACCCCCCGCACGCATACCCACCCCCTCGTGGCGAACGCGCTCTGGCGGGGGCGGAGCATGCCTCCGAAGTGTTTGGGTTGTGTTGAGGGACGCGTCGGTGTGGCGGCGGGGAGTCACCCCCACCCCCTGGCGCAGCCTGAGCGAGCGGTCATCCCCCCGCTGGCCTCCATCGTTCCCTGGTCAAGGGCTTGCGGAAGACAACGCAGGTTTCGTGCTGGATGCGGGGCTCGACCATCCCGCTGTAGTGCTTGGAGTTGGAGCGCACATTGTGCTGGGCCTTGATGATGACGGCCGAGAGCTCGCCGAGGTCGCCGGCCATGTTCATCACGTCCCGCGCCAGGCAGTAGTACCGGCCATTCCTGCGGACATCTCCCACGAGGACCGCGAGGCGACCTCCGGGCGCAACCGCCTCCGCGCATCGTGCCAAGCAACGCCGGAGCCGGGTCAGGAACAGGGTGTAGTCGGCTGACGTGCTCAGGTCAGCGGCATGGTCGGAATACCGAATGATGTCCCAATACGGTGGGTGCAGCCAGACCAGGTCGTACTTGCCGGGCAATGAACGCTTGAGCAGATTGAACCCGCTGCGAAGGTCTCCACCCCAGTAGGTGAGTCCGAGCCCGAGCTGGCCGTTGAGCCATGCGACCACGTCGCGTGTCGTGCCCGAGCCTTCCATCGGGTCGGCGATGGAGCGCACGCCGTCATATCGAAGAATGAGATTCTTGATGAGCGTGCCATCGCAGTTGCCGCGGTAGCCCGCGTTCCCCCATGCCGGATTCCGAAGCGGCACCGAAAGCATCGAGCTCATCGCCTTCGCGTGGATGCGGGCTCGTTGCGCGGCGGTCCGCAGGCTGCTGCGTGGATGCTCGGGCTGGTGTGAAGTGGCGAGCTCACACCGGGCGTCGACGCGGCTACTCATCGCACGCTCCGTCGGTCGAAGTCAACGGCTGAGCGGGGGTCTCTCCGCCGAGAGCGCCGGAGCGCTTGCTGAGCACCATGGGCTCGAAAAAGTAGTCCCGCTGGATACTGAACCCCCCGGGTCCGCGCGTGGACTCCAGCTCGCTCAGACTGAAGTATCCCCACTCGCGCTCGAATCCCTCGACGAGCCCAAAGAATGTGTCCATGCCGTCAAACTCGACGGCGTACCACGTCCAGTCGGACCACGGCGTAAAGAATTTGGCGAGCGCGACGACTTCCGGCGAGTGCTCCGTACTGTATAGGGGCGGCAGCTTGCGCCGCAGTTCTTCTGTCATCAGTAGCATGTGTTCCTCCACTTTGTTGCGGCGTCGGCGCGAATCACCCCGGCGCTCGTGTTCGTCTCAAAGGCCTTAGGTGGGTCCCCCACACGGAACCTCGACCGGCCCTCTCGTAAGAGAGGCAGGGCCGGTTGAGGTTCTTGCGATGCGAGGGATGGCTCGCCGTCGGGGCGGATGCACCGAAGGCAAAGGGCGTGACACCAAGCGGCGCAGCCGCGACTGGCCGCGGCCTTTGGGGTGGCGGTGGTAGACGGCGGGCCCTCGCTCTCCGCAGCCGGGGCGAGGGGGAGCGGCACGCGAGCCCGTGGGCGGCGGCGTGGTCAGACGCGCCGCGCGGACCACGCGGCACGAATCATCCCTGCTAAGGATTGCTCGAACCGTCGGCGTTCCCCATCGAACCGCGGGGCGTTGTTGGGAAGGTACATCGCCTCTGTCGGTGATCTGATCAGGCCGAGTTCATCGATGGCCGGCTCGACGAGCGCGAGCAGCGCCCGGAGCGCATGGCTCGTGGTCAGACGCGTGCCCGTCGCGCGGCGTAGCCCGTCGGTAAGACGTTCGAGCCGGTCGGTTGCCGAGTCATCGAGGATCACTTGGCGCTTGCGGAAGCGAGTCGCCACGCGCACGGTCTCAGCCGGCGCATCACGGCTTGTCTGCGCCGCCGCGGCGAAGGCGTCAGAATCGAGCAGTCTGCCGACGGCGCTGCGATTCTCTGCGGTCGAGCGTAGCCTCGCCACCGTCACGCTCCCTGTGCAGCGACGCGGGTAGACGCATCTTCGAACTCACTCTGGAAGTCCTCGCTCTCACCCCCGCGCCCTGAGCATCGGTCGCACCACGAGAGGAACGCTTTCGGGTGGGCGACCCGGTGCTCAACCTCCGCGGCCAGGCGGCGGAACGCGTGCGCTGCAGGATGGTCGCGATGCTTTGGGTGGTTCACAATCGACACGCCATCAAGAACGCACTCCTGAACCGCCGTTGCCTGGGCGATGCGGGTGGTGAACAGGCGGCCCGGCATGGCTCGGCGCACGTGGGACGCGATCTCGGACCTCGCCCGAGTCGCCCGTTCATCGACCGCACACAGCAGCACGCCGAGCACTTGCAAGTGAGGGTTCCGAAGACGACGAATGTCAGCGATGTCTCGACACGCCTCCGTGAGTCCCGCCAGCGACAGAAAGTGCGGCAATGCGGTGAGCACAAACCAGTGTGACGCGCCGTAGGCCGCGATCGTTGCGATGTCCGCGGGGTGCGGGCTGGTGTCAAGCAAGATGTAGTCGTACCCAGCACCCTGAGTGACGGCAGGTGCGAGCAATGCCGCGGGGTCGGTGAACTTGGGTAGTCGCTTGTGAAGCGATGCGAGGTCATGCCGCGCGGGGACGAGCGCGACGCCCGACGGCATCCCGTCCGTGATCGCCAGCGGCTCAAGCGTTGAGTCGCCACAGAGCAGTTCGAGCGTGCCCTCGAACTCGACGCCGTCGATGCCCAGATGCCGGGTCGCTCCGGCCGCGGGGTCCAGATCAATGAGCAGGACGCGCCTGCCGCGCTCCCCGAGGGCGGCGGCGAGATTCACGGCGGTGGTGGTCTTGCCGACCCCGCCCTTCTGGTTGCCGACTCCAATGACGGTCGGGGTCCGCTGGTGGTGATGTTCAGCCATAGTCCTCCTGTGCGATGGCCGGCGCGCCTTCGCGCCGGCGGGCATGCACCACACATAGCGCACTGTGCCCGCTTGATGCAACACGAAAGTGCAATTGCCCGAGCGCTTGCGGACAGCCGCAAGCGGGCATGCCCGCAACCTGGCGTGCGGATTTTCGGATCTTGCGCGATGCCCGGCGCATCCGTAAGGTGAGGGGGCATCGTCTTCTGTTGGAGTGGATGGTGTGTGAGTCGCGTTCGGAGCGGGTCTGGCCACCCGTCCGACGCTGTGTGGGTGTTCTTTCACGGCAAGCCTGCCACAGGTTGGCCTGCGCCGTCAATCCCCGCATCGTCGGCGGCTGTGCCGGACGACCTCTTCCGTCCGCGTCGCTTGTGAAATGGGGGTGTATGGATTCACAACGAAGGGGCTACAGGCCCAGACATGCGCTGGTCTCGACGCGAGTCGCCGGCGGTTTCACACCAGTGACGGCCGATGAACTGCTCGCGGCCTGGAGCATCTACGCGGAGCGGGCGATCGAGCTGCGCGATCTCCGGTTGTGGTTGGCAGGCCTGGAGCTTCGAGCCGCGCACGCCGCGGGTCGGCAGGGGGTAGCCACCGCCGCAGCGGGCGAACTGCTCCGCGAGTTGTCCGGTTCGAAGCGTGCCGCATCGCGCCAGCTCTCGCGGCTGTCGCAAGTGCAGTCTCTCATCGAACAGCGCCGCGTGGAGTCGCACATCGACGACGGGTACTTCCGCAATCTCCGGAGACGTGTGCCGGTACCGCGACGGCTGGCTCGGTTCCTGGCGGGGCAAGGGTCGCGGGCGAGCATCGCCGCGGCGGTGGGGCACCTGCTCCGCTGCATGTACTGGCGCGGACCGTCCTGCGTCTCCGGAGGAACGGCCAAGGCGGGCGAGTTGGCAGAGAGCCTGGGCGTGAGCCTGCGGAGCATCCGCCGCGGTCGTCGCGAACTGATGGCAGCCGGCTGGCTGGAACGCATTGACACGCCCCAGCATGTGCTCAACCGGCACGGAGCGGTGATGCGTGTGCGCTCCGGGGGTGGCATTGCCCGTCGCGGTTTGACACCCCCGCGCCCTCACTGTGGGCGCATATTGGCACCCCCAAAGAACCAGGAACAGCTTCGCTGTCATTCAAGAACCAGGAGCGAGCCTCGGTCGCCGCGCAAGCCGGGCATCCAGCGCGAGCGGCTGAGGGACAGGGGGTTTGTGGAACGGGAGTTCGAGGATCTGGTCAGATCGAGGACTGTTGTTCGATGCGAGGCGAGCCGACTCGCGGTGCATGCGTGCGCCCAGTACGCCGCACGGCTCGGCACGCGCAGTCCGATGGGGTTGTTCCGGTATCTCGTGGGAGGCCGACGTTGGGACCGACCGGCCCAACGCGATGAGGACGCGGCGCGAGCGGCCGCATCGAAGCCCAGGTCCCCGGGCGAACTCACAGTCGTTCGCGTCATCATGGCTCGTGACGGGTCTGCAAGGGCCGGACCGCCTGGACCGGGTCACCCCACCGGACCCCCGTCCACAATGGGCTTCGCCTGCCGTCTGCGACCGTCACCGTCGGGCTCGCCCACGCTGGCCCGGCGGGGAGGGTCGCGGGCGGCGGGATCGCCGCACTTCGCGCCTGCCGGCTCGGCCCGAGCCTGAGGGCTCTTCATAGCCGGACAATCCGACTGTGAAAGGCGCCGGACGGGCAGTCAAGCCCCCTCTTGAACCATGCTCAAGTGCGACGGCTCGGCGATCTCGTCGCGGTGCGATCGAAGGCGTCCCCTGGCTACTCATTATTGGGATACGGGAACACTTCCGCGCGCGGCCCATTCCCGTGCGGACTCTTCATTGCCCTTGCGCTTGTGGAACGCAGCAACGGCTTTGGCCGTCGAGCGAGCGATCGCTGTGTCGTCGCCATGACGCGCGCATGCGGCGCTGTACATTGAGATCAGGTGCTGTTCTGCGAGCGCGTCCTGATCCACCTCACCGCTTCGCTGGCATACCACCGCAACAATGGCATCGAACGCCGGAACATGCGCCACTTCCACGGCGACCTCACTGCTCTCCCGTGCGAGTTCGAGCGCGGCCTGAAGCTGACCGTTCCTCGACAACGCGATGACCAGCCAGTTGGCGCTGCTGAGGTACGCGCCTCGATGCCGAGGTCCGCCGGAACGGTACAAGTCAACCGCCGTGGTCAGGTGTTCAATGGCGTCCAAGAGGTCCGCGGGCTTCTCTCGCCACAGCAACGCTCGGCCGAGCCCGCTATGAATGCTGCTCGTCACGCTGTGCTGTTCGCCCAGGACTTGTCGGGCCGACTCGACAACGCTCCGATACAGACGGATGCACTCGTCATAGTCGGGCACGAACAGCAAATGCGACGCGAGTCGCGCGGTTGCCGCGATTGACTGCACCGAGCCCGGGCCGAGAGCGTCTGCGTACATCTGCACCGCGCGTGATCCGTACTCGGCTGCCTCCTCTTTGCTGCCGGCGCCCAGAAAGTGCAGCACCGTTGACGCCGCGTGGAGAACATCGGCATGCTGCTCAGAGCCTTTGCCGAAGCCTTCAACCGCGCGGGACTCCGCATCTGCAAGCAGAGATCGGATGACGTCCTCCCGCTGCGGCACACCGTCCCGTCGAACGGCATGCGTGTCCGCGAGCCAGCAGACGGCGTGGATCGCCTGGATGCTCGTGCGACCCAATCGAGCGTCGCAGTGGGCGATCATGTCGTTGAGCAGCAGCTCGGACTCGGCCATCTCGTTGTCATGCTTGAGAAGCCAGTAGCGATGTTCAAGCAACTGCGCGACGCTTAGAGCGTCGGGCTGCGCCGCGTCTTGGAGCTCCTCTAGGCGACGGACGTGCGGCCGCCCATGCTCCGGCTCGCCGAGCGTCTGATACGCGCGCGCCAGCATGAGCCGTACGCGAAACTCCCGCGGTGCGTCAAAGGATGTCGCGTCGAGCGCGGCCTCGGACGATTGAAGCACCCGCACGAACAACTGCCGGTCCATCCCCTGCGCAATGACAGGGTCGACGCCGCCGATGGTTTGCTCAAGGAACGCGGACAGCCGGTCGAGTTGGTCAGCTCGTGCGTCTGCGATACGGAGCGCGGCATTCGCTCGGAGCAGCCCGGCCGTCAGCCCGAAGGCGCCGAGTCCGAGCGCGGCCATGATCGCGACGCCGACCGCAACCCCCGTGCGATGCCTTCTGGCGAACTTGCGCACCCTATATGTGGTGCTCTCCGGACCGGCAACCAGTGCGTGCCCGCGCAAGTAGGCGCGGATGTCGTCGCCCAGTTGCTGTACGGATTGATAACGGTGCTCGCGGTCCTTCCGCATCGCGTACAGAGGGATCCACTCCAGTTCGCGTCGCAGAGAGTCGGTGAGCGTCGACACCGACATCGATCGGTCACCAGCGATCGTGCCAGCCGCTTCACCGGCGGCGGCAAGGCGTGCGCTCGGCCTGAGGGGATCCTTGGTGCTGATCAGTTCGCAAGCGCCCGCAGTCCCCCGTGCGCGCAGATCTTTCGGGTCGAATGGAAGCTGCCCCGCGAGCAACTCGTACAGCACGGCGCCGAGAGAATAGACGTCGGCTCGAACATCGACTCCGAGAGATCCGCCGCGAGCCTGCTCGGGGCTCATGTACTCCAACGTTCCGACAAGCTCGTCGCGTTGCGTGAGTGTCGCCGCCGGTGTTGTCGGCCCGAGTACCGCTTTGGCAATCCCGAAGTCGATGACCTTTGCCCGGGGTGTATTGTCTTCCCCTTCATGGACCAGAATGTTGCTGGGCTTTAGGTCGCGGTGGATCACCCCCCTCATATGCGCGTGCTGGACGGCCTCGCATACCGAGGCAAACAGGCTGAGACGGTTCTTGACGCCGAGCCGGTTCCGGTCGCAAAACACGGTGATCGGGTCGCCGTCCACATACTCCATGACAAAGTACGGTGTCCCCTGGGTCGTGGCCCCGCCGTCAAGAATCCGAGCAACGCCCGGGTGATCCATGAGAGCCAGAACCTGCCGCTCCTGCTCGAAGCGAGCGAGCACTGATGCGGAGTCCATGCCGAGCTTGATGACCTTGATCGCGACTGACCGGCGCACCGGCTGCTCTTGTTCAGCAAGGTACACCGCGCCATATGCACCGGCGCCGAGGAGCCGCACCAACCTGTAGCGGTCGATCTGCGTTCCGCTCTGGTCGAACGGCTCGCTCGGCATATCAGCGACTGCCAGTCGGAAGATCTCGCCCAGAGCATCGAGCGGATCCCCCGCGTCGGGCGAAGAGGACTCCTCGATAATGCGCACGAGTTTGTCTTGCAGGTCGGGTCGGTTCGCGGTCGCCTCTGCGATGAGCGCGTCACGCTCGCCCGGGTCTGCCTCGATCACCTTCACCGCTAATGCCGCAAGACGCTGGCGGTCACTTGTGGGTGGCGGATCGTTCATCGATCGACTCATTCCAATCACTCAATGATGCTTGGAGGTACGCTCTGGCTGCTTTCAGTTCGCGTTCAACCGTGGCGGTGGAGATACCGAGCATCTCCGAGATGTCTGCTGTCGAGCGTCCCATGAACGCCCGCAGCATGAGCGCCTGTGACTTCCTTGGGTGCTCCTCTGCGAACCGCGTCAGGGCATCCTCGATCCCATCACGCATGAGCCAGGCCTCGGGGCCGGGGCGGCCGTCCGGGGTGTCGGTCGCGAGCGGCACGCCACGGTTGCCGCCCCCGCGCTTTGCTCGACCACGCTTGCGCAAATAGTCAACGACGATCCGCGTGCACCGGATCGAGGCCACCGCCATCAGGTGCTCCGCGTCACGGAAGGGCTTCCGCTGATTGAGCAGGGCCATGCAGAGGTCGTTGGTGTGAACGGTGGGAGTTTCGGTGAACTGGTCTGGGCTCCGACCGGTCAGCTTGACCATTTGGGCCCAAACAAGCCCCTTCAAGCGAGGATAGTAGGTCTCCAGCGCCAGGGCGATCTCGGCTGGCGTTAGGGTCGCCTCCGAGAGTCCCGGGTCTGCGCCATCTCCATTTGGGATAGGGACTTGCGTGCTCATGTGATGATTCCGGAACAGTTGAGCAGAGCCGAGTCCAAGAGTTTACTCCATCTCAGCCGAGAATTGGGGGCATGATTTGCCCGCGCCGGTGATGGGATTGGCCTGCCGTTGTCGCGGTGTTCAAGGGGAGGGCCCCATCCGCCCATGGATCGGGCTTCTGTTCAACCGCACTCGCGGTGCGAGTTCGAGGAGTTCGCGGATGCGCCGCCGGTCTGGCGGCGGGCGCGGAGTTCCTTGACCTGGCCGAGGAGCACGAGCGTGACAATGGCCGCAGCGGCCTCGAAGTAGACGCCGACTCGGCCATCATCGCCGCGCAGCGCTTCGGGGAACAAGCCCGACGCGATCGTTGCGATGACGCTAAAGACGTACGCGATCGCGACGCCGATAGAGATGAGCGTCCACATGTTCGGTTGCACGGTCCGGATCGAGCGGGCACCCCGGACGAAGAACGGCCACGCGCACCAGAGCACCACGGGGGTCGCCAGCGCGAGTTCGGCCCATTGACCCGCGGCGGGACCGATCCACGACTCGAACACATGACCGAAGAGCATGTTTCCCATGACATGGACGAGCAGCGGCGCCGTAAAGGCGGTCGCGATCCAGAATCGGCGGGTCATGTCGCGGAGCTCGGTATCGTCCTGCTCCGCGGTCGCGTCAACGGGTTCGAGCGCCATGCCGCACTTCGGGCAGTCACCGGGGCCGACCTGGCGGACCTCGGGATGCATGGGGCAGGTGTAGATGGCGTCCTTGGACCCTTCGCGCCTTGCTGCTGAGTCGGCCTTCGCTTCGTGATCGCTGCAGGAGTGGTCGCCGTGGTCCGCACCCTCGTCTTGGTTCTCCAGGTAGCGGGCCGGATCGGCGCGGAACTTCTCTGCACAGCTCGTCGAGCAGAAGAGGTGCTCGGTGCCGTCGTGCTCGAAGCGGTCTGCCGCGTTGCCGGGGGAGACCTTCATGCCAGACTGGGTCGATTCGGGATTCAGTCTTCTGCGTCACGGGATGCAGCCTCCTTCCGCAGGAACCACCACTCGGCGCCAAAGATCAGGGCCATGCCGCCGACGGAGACGCCGACGACCAGAGGGTCGTTCGTGAGCTTGATGTACAGGAATGCGCCGAGCACGACGGCGTCGAGCGCGAGTGCCGTGAGCAGAACCCAACCGCGGGCGCCCAACTCGCGCCGCAGGTGCTTGAACACGCCCCAGTGGATCGCCATGTCCATGACGATGTAGAAGATCGCGCCGAGCGATGCAATGCGGCTGAGGTCAAAGAAGACCGTCAGCGCGAGTGCAATAACAGCGGTGTAGACCAGCGTGTGCTTCTGGATGCGCCCGGGCATGCCGAAGTGGCGATGCGGAACGAGCTCCATGTCGGTGAGCATCGCGAGCATCCGCGACACGGCGAACATGCTGGCGATAATGCCGGAGATCGTCGCGATAATCGCAAGCCCGATGGTGAGCCACTCACCCCATCGTCCGACTGCGGGGCGAGCGGCTTCGGCGAGGGAAGAGTCCCGAGCGGTGATAATCTGATCGACCGACAGGTTGCCGGCGACCGCGAGCGTGACGAGCAGGTAGAGCCCGGTGCAGATGAGCAGACTAAAGATGATGGAACGGCCGACGTTCTTCTTGGGCTTCTTGATCTCGTCACCGCTGTTCGTGATGGTTGTGAAGCCCTTGTAGGCGAGGATCGAGAGCGCGACCGCCGCGAGGAAACCCGCGGCACCACCCTCGGCCTCGGACGGTGAGCCGTCTCCGATGAGCGTGCCGGAGGAGAGTCCCGACACCCACAGGCCGATGCCCGCGAACACGGCGATTCCGCCGATCTTGATGATGGCGGTGATCTTGCTCAGTCCGCCGATCACCTGATTGCCGAGCAGATTGACGACGAAGGCGGCAACGATCAACCCGACACCGAGCGCCGGCGCGAGCCACGAATCGGAGCCTTCGCCGAAGATCCGCATCGTGTACGTGCCGAACGTTCGGGCGACCAGACTCTCGTTGATGACCATCGAGAAGTACATGAGCAGCGAGCACCCGGCGGTGACGACGCCCGGCCCGTACGCCTTCTTGAGAATCATCGCGATCCCGCCGGCGGATGGGTATTCGTTGCATACCTTGACATACGAGTACGCGCTGAACGCGACGACGACCGCCGCGGCGATGAAGGCCACCGGGAAGAGGCCGCCGGCGAGCTCGGCGACTTGCCCGGTGAGGGCGAAGATGCCGGCGCCGATCATGACGCCGGTGCCCATCGCGATCGAGCCGGTCAGCGTGACGCTGCCCTTCTCGTAATCAGATCCGTGGTCGTGCCGGTCGTGGTCGGTCATGCTCAATCGCGCCGGTTTATCCCATGGGTACACTCGGCGCTCACCCGTATCGTGTATCGACAAGAGAGCCTCGTCCTCCACCGTGACACTGGTACCCGTCCGGCGTCTTGTGACTCCTGAGCGTCATGTCTCGCGTCTTCCTGCGGAACTGCTTGCCGCAGGACGGGCATTGGATGATGTAGACGGGTTCAGAGCTTGACGGCCGCGCGCGGTGCACCGATTGCCTGACATCCGTGACCGGCGGGGCCGAGAGCGGGCCTGCGGCGCCGATCTCGACTCGGTAGACAGGCGTGAAGACGCGGTCCATGACCCGGACCCCCTGGATGCGGTCCACGCGGTATGCGCGCGGCTCCCGAGAGTCCGTGCGGATGGCGTAAAGCAGGAGGTTTCCCGCCTGCGAACGCCGGAGGGAATAGGGCTCGATCAGGCGCGTCGTACCGTTGTAGCGAAGCTCGACGCAGAGCCGATTCGCCGCGGCGAAGCGCACCGATTCCATGGGTGCAGCCCCACCCCAGGTGGTGACGGTTCGCGGCGGCGTCCAGGATGCGTCCTCGGCACCGGCACTGGCAACGCTGATGCGGTCTTGAACGACGGGCTCTCTGACGCCTTCGAGCCACTCGAATAGCGCGGCAAGCTCCGACCAGAACGCCTCGAAGGGCGGCGTGACGGGGAGCTGATGCCCGAGCATGTTCTGCCACTCGGCCTCAAGTTCGGCCCGTGCCTGCGCCTGCTCAATTGCGCGGAAGGTCGGGACCGGAATTCCTTTGGTGTGGCACTTCTCGCGCAGGACCGTGACGATGAGGTCACGTTGGCCGTGCAGGTCCTCGCGCCGGTAGAGGTTGACGATGTCGTAGAGGTCGCGCGGGCGACCGCGCTCCCCCATCGCCCTGATCTTCTCCGCAAAGACCTCCTCGAACGCATAGCACCGAACCGCGCCCGGGTCGGGCAGGTCATCGGGGTACGGGTGGGAGATGGGCCGCACAGCGGTCGGGCGTGCGATGACTTCGCTGCCGCTCAGGTCGAGCTTCACACGGGCGACAGTGGGACTCTGGCGCGGTCCGATGTAGTAGATGCGCCCCTCGGTGTAGCGTCCCGGTGCGGCCGTCCGCAACCGGGGCGCCTGCTGCGCGAAGTTGATGCCCGACTCTTGCCCAACACGGTCGAGCATCCGGAGCAGGACGGGCTCAACATCCTCCGCGTTGATCGGACCGCCGGGGACGATGGTGAAGTCGAGGTCTTCCGAGAAACGGTACGTCTCAAGGTAGCACTTCTTGAGACAGGTTCCCCCCTTGAATGCCCACTGCTCGGCGAGTTCTGGCTCGGTCCCGATTCCCCAGAGCAGCCACCCGAGCACGTAATCCTTCTCGATCACGTCCTCGCGCAGGCCCCATTCGCGCACACGCTCATCGATGTGGATGCGTGAGATCATGCGTGGCTTTCAGGAGGCGTCAAGTCCGACGTTGACGCGGAGGTTCCAGCGCTTGGAGATCGTGCCCTTGCGCTTGACCGAAGGGTCGAGCGCCGAGAGCCCCGTGCTGATGCGCTCGCGGCAGAGTTCCGCAAATTTCGGCTCGCGGCGCGTGGTCTCGAGGATGTAACCCAGCCGCTTGAACGCTGTGCGGTTGCCCTGGCGTTCGAGATACTTGAGGAGCGTGTCCGTGTCGCGGTGCTCACCATCAAGGTACTCACCGATGACCTCGGTGATGTGACGGAGGCCGCCTCCGAGCGATGGGTCGTCAAGGATGTCCGCGACCGTTCGGCTGGGGTCTGAGACGAGGAGACGCAGCCGGTTCCGCCAGATGGTCCGTGTGCCGAAGTGAAGTTGTTCTGCTCGCTGTTTGATCAGGAACGGTGTGCCCTGCACGGTCTGCATGGTGCTGCGGACCGCGCGCGCCGTGATTACGACGATGTCGCGGAAGACCTGCTCGGTAAGCCCCCAGTGCTCGCACGCGCTCCACCCACCGATGTAGCACGGCGCGAACGTGCTCGCGGCGACAATCCACGGGTCCTCTCGCCAATCAGAAGGTGAGGTCGCCCCGAGTGGGACCGTTGTATAGAGCCCCCTCCTCACGCGGGAGAGCCATCCCCGCGACGCGAGGTAGGCCAACAGGCGGCGCGCTCGCGGCTGCTCTAGGCTCAGCACCGCGGCCGCATCGGCGGGGGTGAACGGACCCTCGAAAGAGCGGTGGAGGCGCTCCAGCAAGTCGCGGTTATTGGACTCGATGCCATCGGCCATTGGGTACATCCGTTACGCAATATCCTAGACGGAGTGGGCCATATCGCAGTTTCAGTATACCCATCGGGTCTCGCGTGTCCAGACCAAAGCGGAGCAGCCGCCTAGCCGGCCGCAATCCCACCGATTGGCGGTTCCCGGTCGTCAAAGTCAGAGTCCAGTCGGCTCGCCGGGGCGTACCGAGCGGTGTCGGGGCAGGACCCGCCAGCCCCAAAGAACCAGCCCTGAACCTGACGTGGCGATGGCGAGCACGCTGAACCCCGTGAGCAGCGGATGATTGAAGTCGTCCCTTCCGGCGTAGTCCATGGTGTGCAGCATCCAGAAGAAGTCGAAGACACGCCACGAGCGATTGCGTCGTGCCGTGACTTCGCCTGTGCGCGCATCGATATAGATGTGCGGGCGCTTCGGATGGTCGAGTGTGACGACGTACGCGGGAAGGGCGCCCTTCCGATACTCGATAGGTGGGTTCGATGCGATCAAGTCGATACTCTTGACTGCTGCCGTGTGGGCGAAGTCTCGAACGGCAATAGAAAGAGCATCGTCTTCCGTGAGGTCCGGGAGTGGCTGACCCGTGACGTCGTCAAGCCGTGCGATGAACTTGCCGTCAGTGGCGTGTACTTCCCAAGCGGTTCCGCACCCTCTGTCGCGGAGCGCGACAGTCGCCAAGTTCGGGTGCTGCGACTTGAGCAACGCCACGTGAGGTCGAATGTGCTCTGGCAGAGCCGCAACGGCACTTGCGGGCATGGGCTCGTACGGTGTCGCTGCGATGTCGCGCTCTCCACGCACGTTGTCCAGCGAGAGAATGCTGAAGAGGAATCCTCCGGTGCTCCAGGCAAGGAGTTGGAGGCTAACGATCAAGCCAATCCAGCGGTGGACACGATAGATCGCTTTTCTCGGCTTCATTGTGTCACCTTATTCGGAGCGTTCCCGGGCCGCAGTTGCAAGTAGTCCCGATCGTCACAGTTACAACTCATGCTCAGGGCTGCGACTCCCATCGAACGTCGTCGCCGCTTCGCCGGACGGCCCCCCGTCCGCTCTCCACGTGGAGTCGACCAGGGGAGTATCGGTATGATCGTTGCATCGCGAGGGCCGGCGCACACCACGAGGAGATTCGACCATGATAAGGGGGAGAGTCCGCGACATCGTGGCTTACTCAGGCCGCGGTGGCTTTTTCCATTGCGGGTGGGGTGGTCGCGGCGCAGGGTGGCCAAACAGCCGACATCCCGCGGGCACCCAAGCTGCTCACGCAATAGTTGCCAAATCGATCCTCGCGCAGTCGCAGCATCCGAAAGGCGGGGTGTTCCTGGTCTCTGATGTGTACTCATCGGCTCGCGCTCAGGGAGCTGACAGACAGTGAAGGAGCTTCGTCGCCCAAGCACCCGGCCGCGGCCCTCCGTTAGACTCTGTGAGGTCTCGACCGCTGCCGTCCGGAGCGACGCATGCTTGAGCAACACGGGCTCATCGTCATATCGGCATTGCTGCTCGCGTACGGGTTGTTCTCGCGTCTTCTCTCGCGAGGGATTGTAACCGGGCAGATGGTTTTCCTTGGCGCGGGGCTTGCGTTTGGATTTGTGGCAGAGCGCACAAACCAGATAACGCTCTCGTCCACAGTCGGGGTCGATTTACTTGTACGCGTCTTTGGTGAGATTGCGCTCATTGTCCTGCTCTTCACGGATGCCGCCCGGATCGACTTGAGGGCGTTGCGTCGGGACCTTGCGATGCCAGCCAGGATGCTCGGCATCGGCATGCCCTTGATGATCGCGATTGGTATGACCGCTGCGTGGCTCCTCTTTCCACAGTTTGGTGTGTGGGAACTCGCACTTCTTGCTGCAATCCTCGCGCCCACAGACGCAGCGCTCAGTCACGCAGTGGTGTCAAGCGATGTGGTGCCGCTCCGCGTCCGGCAGGCACTCTGCGTCGAGAGTGGTCTCAATGATGGTCTGGCGGTCCCGCTCATCTTGTTCTTTGCATGGATGGCAAGCGTTGCTGGTCCCGAGAGCATGCCAGATTCACCGTACCACTCATTCCCCGGCGCGATGCGGTTTGCGTCACTGCAATTACTGCTCGGGCTGATCGCGGGCGTCGCTATCGGCGGGCTGGGTGCAAAGTGCCTCGACCACTCTATTCGGCGGGAGTGGATTGACGGCGCGTTCTGCGCGCTATCAGGCGTGTCGTTAGCGCTCCTCGCCGCGATCGGGGCGGAACATCTTGGTGGCAACGCTTTCATTGCGGCTTATGTTGGTGGCCTCACCTTCGGCAATCTTTCGCGACGTTCAACGGAAACGATGGCCGATTTTGCGGAGCCCGAGGGCATACTGCTGATGCTGCTGACCTTCTTCCTTGTTGGTGTCATGTTTGTGGAGGAGGCCCTCGCGTCTGTCACCTGGGAAATCGCGATATACGCGGTGCTGTCTCTCGTGGGCGTACGAATGATCGCCGTATCGGTGAGTCTCCTCGGGCTGAGAACATCGTTGGAGACTCGGATCTTCTTGGGATGGTTCGGTCCCCGCGGGCTGGCGTCGGCGTTGTTCGGCCTTCTGCTGCTCGAAGGATTGACGGTGCCGCATTCTGATTTGTTGTTCGCGGTCGTCATGCTCACCGTGGTGCTCAGTGTGATGCTTCACGGTGCGACATCCGCGCCGCTGGCGCGCTGGTATGCGACTCGACTGGACTCGGCTGAGTGCGCAGCGGCGCAGCGTCCCTGCCGAGAACTGTCCTATCGAACGCGACACAGACTCTCGAAGCGCCACGTCGATGCGATTCACACGGAGCTTGTGCCCCCGGCCTACTGAGCGAGCGCTCGCACACTGCCGACCACGGGCTCGGATCGGCGCCTAACTCATTGGAGTGCGAAGGTGAACGCCAGCTTTGTGAAGAAGGCCGAGGAACGCGAGCCCCGGCTCTTTGAACTCCGCCTGTCGGAGGGTGTCCCAGTTGTGACTGAGATGGCTCTCAAGAAAACTCACCACACGAGCGAACCGGATGATGTGGTAGTTGGGAGCAGCGCCATCTCCCGTGGTCGATCCAAACGCAACCAGACGCACACGATGCCCGTGGTCTGTCTCAGCGTGGCCACGACGAACGAGTTCTTGGGCGATGGATTCTGCGCGCTCAGGGCTGCAGCATCCGAACCGTGTCAGCGCAGCTCTTATTACTGCCGGCTCGCGGGCGCCGCGGTTGAGTTCTGCCTTTCCCTCCTTCACCTCACCAATCAGCATGTCTGCTGATTCACCATCAATACCGAGTTCTGGATCGACGTCGTGGTTGGCGCGGTCCCTCGATCGAGAGGCGCCGTGCCTGGGGACAAGCCGCCCGGCGCGCGGGAAGCGGAACGCGAGCACATCGATATCGGTTGCGGTCCTGTAGCCTCCACCGCGCATCGCCTCAATCACCGGGAGTTCGGTGACTGTGAAGTACCCATTGACCCGCAGATACGCCTGAACGAGTGAGACTGCATTATCCATCGGAGCTCTCCTTGTTGCCATGGTCGGCCCAGAAGCGGGACATGGTGGCGAAAATGAATGCGGTCGACCACGCAATGAATAGGAGGCCGTTGAGAGCTTCGGTCGCGGTGAGGCACCGCAGGTGGTCGCTCGGCAAGACATCTCCGAAGCCGAGCGTCGTGTAGATCACAGCAGAGGTGTAGAAATGGCCGAGCGCGCCGGCTGCTCCCTCACCCCGGAGATCTCCGAGCCCAAGAACATCCGACGCAATGTAGAACCCGACCGCGTACAGGGCGATGTCCATGACATGGATCGCGAAGAGACCAATCATCAGTGCGTAGAAGCGCAGGTGCCCCAGGCGCATGTGCGGGCTTCGTCGTCGCGCAACGACAGAAAAGTACGCCAAGTGCAGCGCGGTCGTAAGCAACACGAGCGCGGCGCTGATGAGCACGATCGCTGTCACGGACCCGTTACCGCCGCAAGGAGCGCTTCGGCCTCTGCAATGTAGTACTCCGTTGTTGCAATCTCGTATTGCGAAAAGGCGCCGGACTCGACCACGGTCTCGTGCCATGCGCGCATCCAGTTGAGGTGGCGCTCAATCGCAGCCGCCTTGGTGCCGTGCTCTGGCTTGAGTCCGATCAGCTCAAGCTCTGCCGTCATGCGTCGCTTCGACCACAAGTAGTTGGCCTCGGCACCGGCGATGCCGCGCGGAGCTCCGCTCTCTCGGTCGTGGAACATCTTGCAGACACGCTCGGCGGCCGTGAGCTTGTCCTCCGCTCTCGCCCTGGATGACTGGGTGGCGGATTCGTCTGTTCCGGCCGCCGGCGTGGGGTTGTTGTCGGGTTGCTCGGCGGCGGCGCTCGCGAAGCCGAACGCGGCTGCGAGGACGATCGCTACCATGGACAGGGCTGCGATCCAGCGGTGTTTGTGTGCGGCCATGAGTAGTCTCCTTTCGGTGCCTCGTGGAGGCGTTGTTGCTTGTCTCAAATGTGGCAGTCATTCACGGGCTAGTAATCCGACCGGCGGGCTCATCCGCCCCACGTTGCGCTGCGAGCTCGGGTTCGGTCGTGCAATACCACAAAGTGCCCTCGCACGATGAGCAATAATGCTCAAGATGCCCTGTCTTGAAGAATCTCTTGACCGCAGACTCGCAGTCAGGGCAGGCCAAGTCCCGTTTCTGAACAGTCGACATCATGTAGGGATCATTCATATTCGGTCGCTCTATCCACACAGTCTCGCATTTCGGGCATACAGCTCCGTGTGCCCGCTCCGTCTGTGTAGGCACTGCAGAGCATTCAACAAAGACTGGAAGTCTTACACACGTGATCGGCGCAATCTTGACATATGTCATTGTGAATACTCCTTTCGATCACTCCCGACGGGCTCTTCTGATTCACTCGAAGACTCACGATGTCGTTCTTCGCTCTTCTGAGATAGGTGCTCGACCGTGCCGGGACCCATCGTCCGTCCGTTCAATTCTTAGGAACCGAGCGTTGATCGCAACGATCACCGTAGAGAGCGACATAAACACGGCCCCAACCGCTGGCGATAGCACGATCCCCAGCGGATAGAGCACACCCGCAGCCGCCGGGATGGCAAACGCGTTGTAGCCAGTGGCCCACCAGAGGTTCTGCACCATCTTGCGATACGTCGCCCGCGACAACTCGACGATCGCCGTCACGTCACGTGGGTCTGAACGAACGAGAATGATGTCCGCCGATTCGATTGCCACATCTGTCCCGGCGCCGACCGCGATGCCTACATCAGCCTGGGTCAGCGCGGGGGCGTCGTTGACACCATCGCCGGTCATCGCAACTACAAGCCCGCGCGATTGAACCTCCTTGATCTTCGATGCCTTCTGGTCCGGCAGGACCTCGGCAAAGTAGTCGTCAAGACCGAGCTCCTCGGAAACCCATTTCGCGACGGCCTCTGCGTCACCGGTGAGCATCATCACCTGGATCCCCATCGCCTTCAGCCGCTGAAGGGCCTCGCGCGATTCCGGCCGGATGATGTCGGCGAGCGCGATAGCGCCCTCGATCTTGTCATCGATCACGGCATACACCACCGTCTTGCCTTGCTTAGTGATCTGCTCCACGCGATCATCGCTCACGGTGAGCTTGTTCTCTCGGAGGAAGCCGGGGCTGACAATCCGCAATCGAACTCCATCGACGACCGCTTCGGCGCCCCTGCCTGGGATCGCTCTGAACTCCTTCGGCGGCGAAACCTGGATGCCGCGCTCCTCGGCGCCTCGGACGACTCCCTCGGCGATCGGGTGCTCCGACTGGCTCTCAAGACTCGCCGCCAACCTGAGCAACTCTTCCTCGGAGTGGTCGCCGAGAGACACAACGTCCGTAACGCCAAAGCGACCCTCGGTCAGCGTGCCCGTCTTGTCGAACACGATCGCGTCGATGTCGCGTCCGCGTTCAAACGCGGTCCGGTCTCGAATAAGCAGGCCGTTGCTCGCGGATATCGCGGTGGACACCGCCACAACAAGCGGGACCGCCAGACCCAGCGCGTGCGGGCAGGCGATGATCATCACTGTGACGGCGCGTTCGAGCGAGAAGTCGAATGGCTTGCCGATGAGAATCCAAGTAATCAGTGTCAGCGTGCCAACCGAGATCGCGATAATCGTGAGCCACAGAGCCGCGCGGTTGGCGAGGTCTTGTGTGCGCGACTTGGACTGTTGGGCCTCTCGCACCATTTCGATTACGCGGGCGAGATAGGTCTCATTGCCCGTCCGTTCAACCTCGATCGTGAATGCGGACTCGCCGTTGATCGAGCCGCCGATGACCTGGTCTCCTTCGGATTTCTCCACCGGCTTGCTCTCTCCAGTGAGCATCGCCTCGTTGATTGTGGATCGTCCCTCGACGATGGTTCCATCCGTCGGGATCTTCTCACCGGGCTTCACGAGCACACGCACTCCGTGGGTCAACTCGGTGACCGGCACATCTCGTGTTGTTCCGTCGCTCTGGACGAGGTGGGCATCGGACGGCATCAGTTTGACGAGCTTCTCCAGCGCTGCCGAAGCTCCCATCACCGACTTCATCTCGATCCAGTGCCCGAGCAACATGATGTCGATGAGCGTGGCCAGCTCCCAGAAAAAGACTTCCCCTTCGAGCCCGAAGACCACAGCAGCGGAATAGAAATACGCGACAGATATCGCCAGGGCGATAAGAGTCATCATCCCGGGCATCTTCTTGTGGATCTCACGCTGTAGGCCGCTGAGGAACGGCCAGCCACCGTAGAAGTAGACAACTGTCGCAAACACGAACTGAATGATCGCGTCGCCCGGGAAACTCATTGCTTCTTCGAGTCCAAGCAACGATTGGATCATGGGCGCCAGCGTCACCACCGGGACAGTAAGAATCAGCGATACCCAGAAGCGTCTTCTGAAGTCGGCCACCATGTGCGCATGATGGTCGTGATGACCGTGTGCGACACCTTCGTGGTTGGGCGCACTGTGGTTCGCATGCGCATCGTGTTGGCTGGCTTCGGCGTGTGTCTTGGTATGATTCTGCATTGTCGCTGGGCTCCAGTCTATGTGTCCGCGATTGCGCTCGACGTTACTACTGAACTGCACACGCTACTTGTCTGGCCTAGAGCTGATGTTGTACAGAACAGCGACGAGCGCTCCGAACAGCCATCCCAGGATGCTGAACTGGATGAACCCGATGATGGCTTCCCACCAGAGCATGTCCCATCGCATGATCGGTTCCACGTTGATCCCGTGGATGATGCTATTGAAGAATCTCACGACCGCGGTCTCCGGCACGGTCAGCATCACGAATACGCAACCGAGGTACATCAGACCGCAGGCTCCGCCGAAAGCGATGCCCGCTCGCCTGGGGCTAATGGTGTTCATGAGTGTGTCCTTTGTCGTTGGCATCAGTGTGTGTGTGCCCGTGCATCATCATGAGGAGATGGCACCCGAACATGAGCACGATGAAGATGAATAGGACAATCCCGCTGTCAACCCCGAAGAGTGGAAGCAGGAAGATGACCAGCAGCGGTGTCGCGCAACCAAGTACATGCCATTTCATGTGATGCATTGGGGGCTCCTCGTTGCGGCTGCATTCGGATCTGCCAAATAGACGAGCACCGTCGCATCGTCTTGCGCCGGTGCGTCGCCACGGTGCCGTTCTGCCGCGTGGATAATCGCGAACGCAAGCCTCGCGGCATCGCCCGGTCCGCTCGCCTCGGCTTCTGAGACGATTGCCGCTCGCCCAAGCAGCTCATGGTCGGCGTTGCTTGCCTCGCTCACTCCGTCAGAGAGCAGCACAATTCGGTCGCCCGGCTCTAGGTCCAGTTGAACTTGATCAAAGCCGGATTTGGGGTCAAGGCCAAGAAGCAGCCCGGTCGAGATCAACCGCTCGATTGGTCCCGAGGCACGAGCAATGAGCGCGGGTTCATGCCCGGCACTGGCGTACATCGCACCGGATTGGTCCGATTGCATCGGCACCACGGTCATCGAAGCAAAGTCTTCCGGCAGGCTGAGCTCACAGTACCGCCGGTTCACTGATCGCAACATCGCAGCGGGGGTCAGTGTCTCTATGTCAGAAGCAAGCACGAGGGCCTTGAGCACCGCAGAACCCATTGCGGCATGAATCCCGTGCCCGACTACATCGGCGAGGCACAGGACCGTATCACTATTCGCGCAGGTGATGACATCAACGAAATCGCCGGCTATCTCCTGTGCGGGGTAGTATTCGACGGCAATGTGGGCGCCGCCAACTGGGAGCACCGGCAGGAGATGGTCTTGCAAGCGGCGCGCTCGGTCGAGCTGCGCCCGACGATCGCTGTCTCGGCGGGCCAGTTCGCTACTCATCGCGGAGACCTCGTCTGCGAGTGCGGTCAATTCTTTGTTTGCTGCGCTCGCGATGGTGGTCCCGAAATTGTCCCTTCCTATCTCTCGAATCGTTCTGGCCGTCCGTTCAAGCGGACGGCTCACGAGATGGAGAAGAAGACCGTTGAGAAGCGCGGCTGCGATGACAGCTCCAATCCCGATGGCGAAGACGCGCCCAAACTCGGCGCGGCGCGTGAACTCGACGAGTGGCGCACGCAGCTCCCTGGTCTCAACGACAATGTCCCCTGAGGTGTAGGTGCCGGTAACCACGCCTGCGTGCTCCACATCACACGCCTCGTTCGTGTGCTCGGTGGCGTGTGATTCAAAGAGCGAGTCGGCAACACGTGCCGCGATACGATATCCGGGTGATTCCTCTGCATTCATGAGGTCGCACGTGGCATCAACGTGGCGCTGCATCGCGTCGTGTCCGGCCGGTGCAAGAGCCTCAACGGCAGAGGCGACGGTCCTGGCCTCTTCGCTGAGAGCGATGGACCTCTCACGAAGATGAGACTGCATCGCGAGCCGGTAGTCTATGACCACAAACACAAGCAACAAGAGCCCCAATGATGCGTTGACCACGAGCAGCAACTGCGTTCGCAGTCGTGCTCTTTGAAACATCGTGATGACTCGTCTGGATAGGAACAAACCGATCTCCACCGACGCCTCTGATCGAGGCGTCGTTCATCAGAAAGCGATGCGAAAACCGAAGATGAAATAGAGTTGCTCTGTGTCAACCCCGGCGGCGTCAGCGTTGTTGGCGGTTTCTCCGGCGAGGAATCCATACCGAACACCGATATACGGCGCAAACTCGCGCTCGACCTCGTAGCGCAGCCTCAGGTCGAGGTTGACTTCAGTCAGTCCAGCGCCGAGTTGGCGATCCGGAACATCCTGGAATGCGAAGCCCGCTTCTGCTCGCGGTTGAAGCACGAGTCTTTGGGTGATCCGCAGGTCGTATTCCGCCTCCAACTCCAGGGTGACATCGGCGTCTTCGGAGATGTAGAGAGAGGAGTCGAGCTCGATCAGGCCAGGCGTCAACCCCTCAAGCGCCAGCACGCCCGACCATCGGTCGGAGTATTCACCGGACTCCCACTCGTTGGCATACTGCACCCCGACCTGCGCGTTCCAGAATGGTGTAATGAGTCGAGAATAGAGGAAGTCGGTCTGTGATTCGCCTTCGCTCATACCGTCGAATGCCGCTTCGCCTTCCGATTTCCACCAGAACTTGTCATAGTCAAACCCTATCCAGCCCTGCGCATCCCATCCGAACTCGTCCTTTCCTTCATCAGCGATGCGGTATTCGAGCTGCTCGATCAACGTGAAGTAACGCAGTTCGTTGTCGGGAACCGGACTCGGGAAGTGGTCCGGTGGTGGACTGGCCGCTCGATCCAGGACCTCATCGAGCGTCATTCCTTCGGGCAGCGAAGGGTCGTCGGGCTGGTTTGCGGAGTCGGCGTTGTCGTTTGCAGTCTTATGGTGCGTGGGTCGATCGGCCGCCGACGGCTGTGATTCATGCGCCTTATGTGGCTCGGCATGGTGCGGTCCAGTGGAGGCGTGATGCGTGGGGGGAGCTTCATGCTCGTGGCTCTGGGCGATAGCCGAGTTAATAAGCCACGAGCAAGAGAACATCCCGGCAAGAGCCATCATGCAGCGATCAGGTGTCCGCATCAATCGACCCTCCGTCTAACGTTCGCACAACCGCGATAGTTCGGAACATGCCCATGTCCATGTGGTAGAGCAGGTGGCAATGGAATGCCCACTGGCCGGGCGCATCGGCAGTGATGTCCACGGTCAGAAGCTCCGATGGCTGCACATTCACAGTGTGCTTGCGCGGGTTGTGGGCGTAGTCCTCACCTGCGTACAGGTCCATCCACATCCCGTGAAGGTGGATCGGATGATTCATCATCGTGTCATTGATCATGTTGATCCGCAGCCGCTCGCCGTATTGGAACCTGATCATGTCAGACTCAGACCACTTCTTACCATCAAAGCCCCAGATATACTTTTGCATGTTGCCCGTCAGGTGCAGATCAAACTGGCGAGTGGGCGGGCGACGGTCTCGCGGCGTCTTCAAACAACGCAGTTGGGAGTAGGTGAGCACACGTCGCTCGTCGTTTCCGAGTCCCACACCGGGGTCATCGAGCCGCCGATAAGCAACCATCCCCATGGCGACGCTGCCCGGCCCGTGCTTGTCGGGGCCGTGCATGATGCTGTCGGGCAGATTACTGATTGGCAGCGTGCGCGTCCCGCCCTGGGTGTGGCCGGCGTGCTCACCGCGTTCGCCCTGCATTGCTTCACTGCCATGCTGCGCATGCTTGGGGGCCGGGGTGTGTCCGGTGTGATCGCCCATCTCCATACCGCCGTGCACCATGCCCATGTCCTTCATGGTGAGCATGGGACGTTTGCGTCGCGCCGGGATCTCGGCGGTCATGCCCTGGCGGGGCGCGAGTGTGCCGCGCGTGTACCCGCTGCGGTCCATTGTCTCCGCAAAGAGCGTGTATGCGCGATCGTCCGGGATGCTGACGAGAACGTCATAGGTCTCGGCGACCGCGATGCGCAGCTCGTCGGTTTCGACCGGCTTGATGTTCTGGCCGTCCGCTTGCACCACCGTCATCGGCAGGTCCGGTATCCTGAAATCGAAGTAGGTCATGGCGGAGGCGTTGACGAGTCGCAGTCGAACACGCTGCCCCGAACGCGCGACGGCGGTCCAATTCTCACCTGCGCTCTTTCCGTTCATGAGGTATGTGTAGGTAGCGCCAGTGACATCTGCGATGTCGGTGGGATCCATTCGCATCCATTGCCATTGAAGCCGCTTGCTGAGCACTTCGACCAGACTGTCACCCGTCGCTTCCATTTGGTCGCCCAGATTCGCGACTGTTGGACGCTGGAAGTTGTAATACCCTTCCATGGTCTTGAGCTTGCGCATGACGACGTGAGGGTCTTGGTCGGTCCAGTCAGAGAGGACGACCGAGTACTCCACGTCATACGAGACCGGGTCGGGCTGCGCCGGTTCGATGATGAGTTGTCCGTAGTGCCCGAGCTGCTCTTGGAGTCCAGAATGGCTGTGATACCAATAGGTTCCGTTCTGCCGCACACGGAATCGGTAGGTGAATGTCTCGCCGGGAGGGATGCCTTCGAAGCTGATTCCAGGCACTCCATCCATCGTGAACGGGAGCAGAATGCCGTGCCAATGAACCGAGGTTGTTTCCTTCATCCGGTTGTGAACCCGGATCAGGGCATCCTCGCCTTCACGCATGCGGATGACGGGACCCGGAATCGAGCCATTGATTGTGATCGCTGTACTGGGGCTTCCATCGACCACGACCACCTGTCGCTCCACGACCAGGTCAATGCCATTGGGATCAGCCGTGCTGAGTTCGCCGATCGCGCCAGCGCGAGGGAGTGTGAGAACAGCAGCCCGCAATGCCGGGCTCATCATGGAGTAGCCTGCCAGAGCCGCCGCCGCACTGGTGCCGAGGAAGCCGCGGCGGCTCACATTGCACCAATCGGTGATATCCACGGATTCGCGCCTCTCTTGCGAGTTCCGGACAGGCTTGCGCTTTACGTGGGCATTGGCTCGATCGGGTTCTGGATTCATGGTTCGTCCTTCTTTTGATTGCCATCTCGACGTAGCTCATAGGCAATGCTCAGGCTCAACACCGTTCGGATGACGATGACCGCGCCTAGCACGGCCATGCCTTCGAGTGTGGGAGTGACAACGGTCTTGAGTATGTCCGCGGCAATCAGGAACTCCAGAGAGAGCACCAGGCGCTCCGCGAGCCGGAGCCGCACTGCGGTAGTGCGGTGTGCCAGTTGCCTGCGCCATGCGGCATTTCCGAGCTCAACCGCACCGGCCAGAACCGAGCCGGCGATCATCAGGGCGGCAACACCCTCGATGAACTGCACGGTGATGGTGATGACCTGTTCGAGCATTGTGTGTGACTTCCCGCCTCTCTTAGTGGTGCTTGTACCACCCGACCTTTGGGATCTCGTTCCAGGAGTTGGTTCGATGACACAGGAAGCACTGGGTCACATCGGCGTGCTCAATGCCCGCGACGCGCTTCGACACCATGTTGAAGTGCCCCATATAGTGGCTCGGTGGCGCCACGTGACACTGAGCGCAGTCCATGGAGCGCGGGGAGGGATGCACAAACTCCGGAACCGTCCACGTGGTGGTTGAATGGCAGGACAAGCAGTCGGACCCGAAGAGCGTGCGATGTGGTTCTTCGCTTGCATGGCACTTGGCGCAGTCCAGCGTCATCTCTGCGATAGTCGCGCGTTCGTGTGGACGGCCGGCCAGCCGCGCGTGGATGAGAGATCGCGTGATCCAGGTGGCATCGTTGGTGCCGTCCCCTGCGAGCCCCGCGTCCCGGGCGATCGCAACGAGCAAGCCGTGGTCCATTCTTGATACCGCGACGCCCTGGGGATCATGTTCGATGTGACATCCGGTGCACGAACCAACTGTGGCGTGAAATGCCGTTGCCGGCGTCGAAAGGAGGTGCTCGCTGTTGGCATGGCAGGACACGCACTTCTGGGTTGCGACTCCGGTATGAGGTGTGTGACACGCGGCACAGTCGTTACCGATGAATGCATGGGCATCTGAGAGCGGCCCGGGAGTGACGAACTCAACCCACCCAGGCGGCGCATCGGTGCCGCCCCGATGCACCAGGAATGGCAGCCCAAACCCGAAGCCGAGTGCACCGACCGTTGCAATTCCGTAGAAGATTTCCAACTTCTTCATGGAAGCCACCGAATGCCGAAGTACCACGCGGACCAGATATGGATGAACAAGAGCAGATACAGAATGATCGCGATAATGATGTGGCTCACGAGCCACCGCCGGAAGAGGTCTTTCGCCGTCGCGTGAGTCCGTATGGCGAGTTCCAAATCGGAGATAGATTCGGCAAGCCTCAGAGCGCGGGTTGCCGGCGTTGCCGTTGCGGGCGAACCGCGAGTTAGAAAGAAGGAGGCAATTCGTCCGCCGAGCGTGGATTGTGCCCGCAGGATCGCTTGGGCTGATGGATCAGCCGCAATCTCGTTGGGCAGGAGGTCATACGCCTGCCGCAGCCTGGCGAGGTCGGCTCGCTTGGTTCGCAGGTCGGTTGAGAGTTGCCCGAGCAAATAGCGCCCGACATACCCGCTGAAGACGACGATCAGCATCATCAGCGTCAGTGCGATTCCGAGCGGGCTCTGAAACTTGTGTCCCGTGTGCAGTATGGCAAGGATCGGAGCCAGGACTCCGCTGTAGATATGGACCGAGAGAAGCGAACGCATCGAGACCCGGGGTGTGACTCGGCGCTTGAGCCACGGCACGCGCTTGACAATCAGGTAGGCGAGAGGCACCAGCATCAGGGCCGCGGCAGAGACGCCCAGCACACCACCCATGAGACTCCCCGCAAAGCGTGGGCCGCGGTGCATGAAGAACCCGAGTGTCAACACAGCGAGAAGCACGACGAGCCCGGTCACAATGACTTTCTGGCGCTCCTGCATCATTACGCCTCGACTTCCAGATCGTCCTCTGACTTCGCCTGGCACGCGAGAATGATGCCGTCGCGCCGATCGCTGTCGTCGAGCGCATCTTCGACATCCATCTGGACCACTCCCTTGAGGAGCCGCACCTTGCAAGTGCCGCAGGTCCCCGCGCGGCAGGAGTTGTCAATTTCCACGCCCACAGACTCAGCAGCTTCGAGGACCGTAGCCTCGGGCGCAAGTGGCGCCTCCTTTTGAGACACCGTGAAGCGAACCGTCGCATCGGACGGACCGGGCACCTCCGAGTCCGTGATCGCTGCGGGGGCGCTCGCCGGCTTTTGCACGGCAGGCCCGAAAGCTTCTGTCTTGATCCGATTTGCGGGCACGCCGAAGCCCTGCAGCGTCTGTTTGAGCGCGTCCATCATGCCGGGTGGTCCACAGAGATGCACCAGCTTGCTTGCGATATCAGGCACGCATTCCTGAATAAGCCCGGCTGACAGACGGCCCGTCGCACCGACCCACGAACTGCCCCGGGCACGCGTCATCGTTGCGGTGACGTTGAGCCGTGGGTGTCTGCGTTGGAGCAACTCCAGTTCGTGGCGGAAACAGAAGTCGTCTGTCGTTCGACAGCAATGCAGCAGATAGATGTGTCCGTGCCATGAGGTGTCCGTGAGGTAGCGAATCACGCTCATCATGGGAGTAATGCCGACGCCCCCGCTGATAAGCACGATGCTCTCTTCCCCATCTCCATCGAATGTAAATGCTCCTGACGGCGCGGACACGCTGAGCAGGTCGCCGACCCCGCACGAGTCGTGCAAGAATCGGCTAACGACGCCGTGCTCCTCGCGCTTGACGCTGATCTCAATCGACGCCGGCCGCGTGGGTGACGAGGCGATCGTGTAGGAGCGTTTGATCTGTGTGCCATCGATATCGAGGTTGAGCGTTAAGAACTGCCCAGGCACATACTCAAATGGGACCATGCCACCGCCAGGATTCACGAGCCGAAATGTTGATATGTCCGTTGTTTCCTCGAACACAGCATCAAGACGCAGCTCACCGGTCCACCGCCGTGATGCACTGGCAGCAGGTGGAACCGCCGTCGGCGCCGGCGCCGTCGGTTGAGAATGGACGGCGGGGGCGGCACTTGCCCTTCCGGGCTTGCGCTCCGTGTCCGGCGGCAGCACAATTGGACTCTCGGCGAGTTGCGTGAGCAATCCGGTTGCTCTCCGCATCTTCACGTAGTACAGACCGATCATCACGGCCGCGAACATCGCGAGCAACGACATCCCGATGAGATGGGGCCACGACAAACCCATGGGCCCTGATGTCGCCGGCGCAGCGATGGCGCCTTGGAGGTTCATTTCTCGCTTGAACCAATCCATCGCGATTCGGTCAGGAGCAACCCCTTCCGCCAGAGCCCTATGAGCGGCAAGCCCGCTGTCGTAACGTGAAACACCCTCACGGAGCTTCGCGATGGCGGCCTGCATCGCGGCAAAGTCGTTTGTTGTTGTAACTCGGAGCAGGTCGTCAAACCCCTCGCCCATCAGCGCCGTCCCGCTCTGCATCCGCTCGTGCCCGAGGCGCTCAAGTTCATCACGCTCCTCAAGGGTCATGGATGGAAGATCCATGAGCCGAGGGTAAATCTGCTTAGGAGGCGGAACTCCCATGCGGCTCATCATCTCTCCCATGCCCGCCATGCCGTTCGGGGCTTGGGGTTCGGGGTTCGCTTCGCCAGTTGCGGCTTCCGGATGATGTTGCGCGTGCTCTTCGGGCGAGACCTGTGCCCATGTCGTACCGGCGTGCAACAGCATCGCAATGCTCGATATCAGGTGGAGACCGCGTCGTTTCATGATGATGCCTCCGGTATGCGCTCGCATCTGTCACCGACAGGGCTCTCGGCTGGCCCACCCTGCACGATCGTGCCCAAGGCAGCGAGGGCGCCCGCTTCCAGCTTTGTGCCCGCGAGGTTTACCATCGCGCCAAGAGCCTCCTCCGGTGACATCGCCCGGTGGTACGGGCGCTCTTCTGTCAGCGCCGCGTACACATCCGCCACCCGAAGCACGGCGGCGGCAGGGTCTATCTCGTCCGTAGTCAAACCACACGGATATCCGTTGCCATCGGGGCTCTCGTGGTGCTGGGCGACAAGGCGGGCGATCGCATCCGTGCCGGGTATCTTCTGGAGCATGGAGACAGCAATATCCACATGCTCACGCATCGTCGCCATCTGCTCATCATCGAGCGGCCCGTGCTTGAACAGGATCACATCCGGGATGCCAGCCTTGCCGATGTCATGGACAAGTGCGGCAAGGTGCAGGTCGGACAGAGTCCTTCCGTCAAAGCCAATTTTGCTGCCGATCGACGTTGCCAGATCTGCGACTCGGTGCGAATGCACGACGGTCGCCTCATCACGCACGTTCACCGCAGTCAGCAGGCCGGTGATCCCGTTGATCATCTCGGTCTGCCGTGATTTGATGAGAGCCTCGTCGCGCTGCCGCTGCCGCTCGTTGGCGACACGGACAAGATCACCCGCAACGACCCCGACAATTGGATAGATCGCGAGCCATGCGTATTGATCGGGATTGGCCAGCGGCGAGTCCCGCCATGACCAGAGCAGATGCAAGAGATACACGATACTTACCGCCGCCGCAGCGATAATCCCGCCCCTTGTCTCAAACGCGACTGCCGCAATCAAAACAGGAACAAGGAACAATCCAGCGAGAAGGATATGAAGCCAGTGAAGCGAGTGAGACTGCGTGGTCAATAGGAAGTGCAGGACGGTAATGATCACCGTCCACACTGTCACACGACGCAGTTGTGCCACTCTACCAACACTCATCGTATCGTCTCGCCATCAAGGCTGTATTGCCTGGCCATCATTGCTCACAAGAAGCACGCGATTCATGCTGCCAAAGGCATTTGGTAGGCAGTTGGGGCATCCGCTGTGTGGCTCATCACACCCGACCTCACAACACCACTGCCCGTCAACGATGAACTTGTACTCGTAGGTTCCGGGAGGGAGGTCGAGCGAGACGGTCCACTCGCCCGTCTCGGACTTTGTCATCGGATGGCTTGTCGTGCTCCAGTCGTTGAAGCACCCGGCGATGAACACCGTCCCGGCGTCCGGCGCACGGAGGGTGACACGGACTCTCGGCTTCTGTGTTGCATGCTTTGCCATTGTGCGCTCCTTTTCTTGTATGGGCGTGAACAGGTCATCTGGGAGTCTGACCGGGCATGTCGCCTGAACCGAGGCCAATGAGTTGATCTCGTTGCTCTTGTGTGAGAACTTGCGCGGCCTCACCAACGGCACGAATAAACGCGAGGCGTTTTCCGGCGCGGAGCCGTCCGACTGTGAGCAGTTCTTCTTCGATGCGCCCAATGTTCGGAGCCGCGGCGCCGGTGAGCGACCAGATGACCTCTTCTTGCTCTTCGATGCGTCGGTCCATACCGGATTGCTCAAGCATGGCGGCTGTCTTCATCTCGTTCAGGCGCGTGATCTGCTCAGTGGACAGGTCGATGTGCTCTGGGTGGTCGAGAAAGAATCCGGTTGCACCAATGTGGTAAATGTGCGATGCGCCGGGAAAGCCGGGCAGGTCGGAGCGCACTGCCAGCTCCCCGGAGTCACTGGCAACCGCCATCGGTGCTGGCCCCTTGCCCATCATTCCTTGCATGCCGCCACCCGACATGCCCTTCATCCCATCACCACCCATCCCGCTCATCATGCGATTCATGTCGCCCATACCTTGCATGCCACCGCCGGACATGCCCTTCATTTCACCACCACCACCACCCATCCCACTCTTCATGCGTTTCTTGTCACCCATGCCACTCATCATTCGATCGGCGCTGCCCATCGCCGACGTGTCGCTCGGTGCCTGCTCACCGTGCCCCCGTTGGAGCATGGCCTGCAACTGAGCAACTTGGGCACGCAACGCCGCAATCTCGGTGAGGACGTCGGACGATTCGTGTGCTGGCGAGGGTGCATGCTCGCTGTGCTTCGCATGAGCGCTATTTGCGTCTTGCTGTGCCAGCACCGGCGAAGCTACGGCGATGACCGCCCAGCCTGCGAGGACGAGGAGGCGCGTCTGGATTGTTCCGCGATTCATGGCTTGTTCCTTTCCGCTGGTCTTCGGGGTAACCGGCGCCCGCCGCTTGGATACGCCGGGGGCTCGTATACATGCAAAGCATAGCATCTTTGCATGTATTCCACGATCTTGCCCATAATCCTCCGCTCCTTGTTCACCGCCGTGTATTCTGATTGAACCAAGGTCGGAACCTGCGTCAGTTGGAGTCGGAAGGAAGAGATGATCTCACGACAAGTTGCCATGGCTGCGGTTTCGATGGGCCTGATTGAACGGGCCGGTCCGGAGGGCTTACAGATCCCCGACCTCGTGAAACTGACGGGGATATCCCGGCCAACGCTCGGCAAGATCATCAACGCTCTGGCTCGCAAGAAGTTAGTCAGAACCCAACGCGGCGTGGGTGGAGGCGTTCGGCTGTCGCGGGCTGGCGAACAAGTGTCGCTGTACGACCTTTGCGTCGCATTCGACGACCCCGTGATCGAATGCCATTGTTCGTTCGGCTTCGGACATTGCGCCGAGGAGGGTCCGTGCCCGCCCGGCTGCATTTGCGTTGCACAACATGCGAAGCAGTTGGAGTATCTCAAGGCGACAAGCGTGCAGGATGTCGCAGAGACGATGGAGCCCAGGCTCAAGAAGGCTGCTCGCCGGGCACGACGCGGGCGCGAGCGGTGACGGCACCCGGTTGGTAGTTGCGGATCGAAACGGATGCGGATGGATGGTCGCAGGTTCCACGTCATCAGATTGCTACCAGGCGTAGTGGTTGATCCCATAGACGAGAGCGCCGCCGAAAAAACCCGTTGCGCCGACGAGGCCCGCGGTCACGAACAGCGATATCCGAAGCGCGCTTCGAGAGACTGGCTCGGTGGCGGAACGAGATGCTCTGAGCAATAACACGAGCGTCACGAGCGACAGCACAGCGGTTGTTGTGCCAAGCCAACGGTGTGTCAGTTGGACCCAATCGGCATCGACCAGGACGAGGCCGGCATTGAACCAACCCAGTGTTGCCGCAGTGACGGCACCGATAGAGGCGAGTGCAATACAAAACGCCGAGGCATGCTTGAATAGATCGCGACGCGTGAAGATCAAGAGTCCTTCAGCAACCGCCGCTCCGATCAGCAGACCAATAGGGAGGTGGGTCGCGGGAGGATGGAGCTTGCCGATCCATGCGACGAGCTTCGAGCCTGATTCGTGATCAGTCGCGTGGTCATGCTCGTCGTCGTTGGAAGATGATGCAGCCGTGTCCGATTCTTCGGGATGCGGATGCTCCTCACCGTCGTGGCTGGCATGCTCTGCCGCCTGTGGCTCGTGTTCGTGATCAGCATGTTGGTCTTCATGGCCGTCTGTGTCATGTTGAATAGTGGGCTCGCTAGATGCAACGGCCAACAACTCGGGGATACTCGCGAGATACAGCTCCGGATCTGCTTCAAACTTCGTGAGGCATTTCCTGCAGCACAGCCCAACGGTTGTCCCTTCATACTCTGCGGTGAACCTTGTATCGACCGGCTCGTCGGTCATGACCGGGCACATCGCGTTCACGGGGGCCACCCCCTCCCCGGCTGAATCCAGGGAGGGGGACTGCGCCAAAGCCGTATGCGCGAGAACAGCCAGAGCAAGCACGACAAGAACGGGGATACAACGGAGTTGTTGCAAGAGGGTGGTCATCTGGCGTTCTCCGGAAATGGGTAAGCAGAGAGTGTGATTAGCCGCCGTGGTCGTGATCACCGTGGCCATCTGTTCCATGGCCATCGCCGTGATCGGCATCATGCTCCGCGTCGTGCTCCATGGGCAAGAACTTGCCCTGTGCCTGCCACGCCTCGTCGATGAGCTTGGTGTACTTCGCGGGGTCCGCTTCCACCTTGGGCTTGCACCCAGCGCAGCAGAACCGCATCAGCCGGCCAGCGACGACTATCTCCGCGGGCTCGCCCATCGAGCCGAGCTCGCCGCCGGCCACGACGCAGGTGTCGAACGGATAGTCCTTGCGCTGCGCGTCTGCCGTCGCGCTGTCGAGCTTCTCGATGAATTTCTTCGGGTCAGCCTTGAACTCTCGCTCGCACATCTTGCAGCAGAGTCGGAGGAGGCGGTTGCCGTAGACCATGTTGTTGGCAATGTCCTCTCCGTGCTCTGTGAGCGGTTCTCCAGAAACAATGCACGTCTCAACCGGGTAGTAAGGAAGCTGTTCCTTGATGATCTGCTCGTCGATCGCCTTCCAATACTTGGCCTGGTTGGCTTCGAACTTGTCGATGCACCCGCCACAGCAGAAGCGGACTTCGCGCCCGTCGTACATCGCGACGATGGGGTCGCCCATCGAGCCGAGCTTCTGACCGGACACAGGGCACGTGTTGAGCGCATATGGCTCGGTCCAACTGGCGTCGGTTATTGCCGCTGTGTCTGCCGGCTTCTCCATGTCCTGGTCCGCGTGGCCTTCCATGCCCGGCTCGCGATGGGCGACGGCGAGCGCGACAAACTCGTCCTTGCGGGTCTCGTCCCAGGCAAGGAACTGTTTGCCGCAGCCCGGGCAGCAGATGCCGATGGTCTTGCCCTTGTACTCGACTGTCCCCGCGCTTGGCACGATCGGTTCCTTGCCGACGGGGCACATTGCGTTGACTGGTTTGATTTCCGCCTGCGTGTGCTGTGAGCCGCCCTCCTGCGCGAAGGCAGGCGTGCCGGCGAGAGCGCCACATGTCAGGGCGCCACAGATGATGAGTGTTCTCATAGAGAATCTCCTTGTGCCGAAGGCACGGTGTGAGGATCAGAGTTGCGCTGGGCATGTGACAGACGGAGCTTCCACTCTGCACCCCAGCAGTACAGAATGGGCACGACGAACCAGGTGATGGATGCGACGGCCATGCCGCCGAACGAAGGGATGGCCATGGGGACCATGATGTCCGAACCGCGGCCGGTGCTAGTGAGCACGGGGAGCAGCGCGAGGATAGTGGTCGCGCTTGTCATCACGGCCGCCCGGATGCGGAGTTGCCCGCCTTCAACGACAGTCTTGCGTATCGCTTCGATCGAGTCCGGCTTCTCCTCGGCCATCGACTGCTCGATGCGGGTCGCCATGATAACGCCATCGTCGGTGGCGATGCCAAAAAGCGCGAGAAACCCGACCCAGACCGCGACGCTCAAGTTGAACGGCTCAATCTGGAACAGATCCCGCAGGTTGGTTCCGAGCAAGTGCGTGTCAAGGAACCAGGGCTGCGCATAGAGCCACAGCATCAGGAACCCCCCGCCCCAGGCGACGAAGACGCCGCTGAAGACCATCAATGTGACACCGACCTTGCGAAACTGGAAGTAGAGGAGCAGGAAGATCACTGCGAGCGCCAATGGCAGCACGATGCTCATTCGCTTGGCTGCGCGGACCTGATTCTTGTAAGACCCGGAGAACTCGTAGCTGACGCCGGCGGGGACAATTATGTCGCCAGCGTCAATCGCGTCCTGGATGAGCCGCTGGGAGTCCCGCACGACCGTGACCTCTGCATAGCCGGGGAGCTTGTCGAACAGGACATACGCGACGAGGAATGTGTCTTCACTCTTGACCATCTGCGGCCCGCGTCGGTATTCGAGCGTCGCGAGTTCGCGCAGCGGGATCTGCGCGCCCATCGGTGTGGGCATAAGGATGTCGCCGAGGGTCTCTGGTTGATCGCGAAGTTCACGGAGGTATCGGACACGCACGGGATATCGTTCGCGGCCTTCGACGGTCATGGTCAGCGGCTTGCCGCCGATGGCAACCTCAATGACCTCTTGAACGGCTGCAATCGTGAGGCCGTAGCGGGCGATCTTCTCGCGGTCGATGTCGATCTCAAGGTACGGTTTGCCAACGACGCGGTCGGCGAACACCGCCGCTGGCTGCACGCTTGGCACTTGCTTGAGCAGGCGTTCGAGTTCAAGCCCAAACGACTCGATCGTCTCCAGATCGGGGCCGTAGACTTTGACGCCCATCGGCGCCCTGAATCCCGATTGGAGCATGACGATGCGCGTCTCGATTGGTTGGAGTTTTGGAGCGCTGGTGACGCCCGGCATGTCCGCAGCAGCGATGATCGCGTCCCAAATGTCTTGGTTCGACTCGATCTCGTCGCGCCACTGGCGGAACGGGCGGCCGTCATGATCCTCGATCAGGTTGCCGGCATCGTCGCGGACGAACTCGTCGGTGGCGGTGTCATAGCGGAAGTTCAGACGGCGTCCGTCGTCATCGGTCCTGTACTCGCTTTTGTACTGGATGACTGTTTCGATCATCGAGATCGGCGCCGGGTCGAGCGGGCTCTCGACCCGGCCGATCTTGCCGACCGCAAGCTCCACCTCGGGCACGCCCATGATGCGGGAATCGAGTTCCTTAAGGATGTCGGTCGCCTCGCCGATCGATGCGTGCGTCATCGTCGTGGGCATGTAGAGGAACGAGCCCTCATCGAGCGACGGCATGAACTCGCTTCCGAGCCCTGGGAAGGCGTGGGCGACCTCAACCATGAGTTCCCGCTGTCTGACTGACTCGGGAAGCCAGCCCCAGATGCGATCGAATCCGAGCCACACCGTCGCACCGAAGAGCACGACAAGAAGCGCAGGTGAAAGGCTGACAAGCTTGTGGCGGAGCGCCCACGCGAGGATGTATGGAAATGCGAGACGCACGAGCCAGAAGGCGAGCAGAAGTCCACCGACGATGGTCCCGATGAAGACAGCGTTGCCGACAACGCCAGGTTCCGGGCCGAGCGGTTCCCACGCTCCCGCGAGCACGACGAGCACCACAAGGACGGCGATGAGATTCGCCGACCACTGCAATCCTCGGACCACGAGCGTCGGCAGCCACAGCTTCACGATGTAGAACGCGCCGAACGCTGTGACGATCAGCCCGCCGAGCGTGTGCAACCAGATTGCGATCGCGAGACCAGAGACAGTAAGTGCGACCGCGCCGGCGCCCCGTATCAGCTTTGCCTTGGGGCGGAAGCCCATGAGCATGTGCGCGGCCGCGGGAAGGATCGTCAGCGCGATGATGATCGAGGCGATGAGGGCGAAGGTCTTGGTGTACGCGAGCGGCTTGAACAGCTTGCCCTCGGCGGCCTCCATCGTGAAGACGGGGAGAAAGCCGACGACGGTCGTGGCGACAGCGGTCAGCACCGCGCCGCCGACCTCGCACGTCGCTCGGTAGATCACTTCGAGAATCGGCTCGGTGCTTTGCGCCTTCTCCGACTCCTCGAGCCTGCGCAGGATGTTCTCACTCAGCACGATGCCCATGTCCACGATCGTGCCAATCGCGATAGCGATACCAGACAGCGCCACGATGTTCGCGTCCACACCGAAGGTCTTCATGCCGATGAAGGTCATCAGCACTGTGATCGGCAGCATCGCCCCGATGAGCAGGCTGCTGCGCAGGTGCATCACCATCAGCACGACGACGATGATTGTGACGAGCACCTGTTGGCTGATTGCCGAGTTCAGCGTTTCGAGCGTCTCGCGGATGAGCCCCGATCGGTCGTAGAACGGCACGATGGTGACGCGGCTCTCGGTGCCGTCGGCGAGCACTTTGGTCGGCAGACCGGACGCGATGTCGGCAATCTTGTCCTTCACTCGCTGAATCGTCGCCATCGGGTTCTCGCCGTAGCGGACGACGACCACACCGCCCACGGCCTCGACGCCCGCTTTGGTGAGCACGCCTCGCCGGAGCGCGGGCCCGAGCGAGACCCTTGCGATATCGCTGATCAGAATGGGCTGACCGTCCCGTGCGGTGATCGCGGCCTGTTCGAGGTCTTCAACACTCTCGATGAAACCAAGGCCCCGGACGATGTACTCGGCCCGGTTCACTTCGATCGTTCGCGCCCCGACATCGAGATTGCTTTGGCGGACCGCACCGATGACCTGCTGGAGCGAGATGCCAGCCGCGCGCATCGCATCGGGGTCTACATCGACTTGATACTCTTGCACGAAGCCACCGATCGAAGCGACCTCGGAGACACCCTCGACGCCGGCGAGTTTGTACTTGACGATGAAGTCCTGAATCGATCGGAGTTCATGCGGGTCCCAGCCGCCGTTGGGGTTGCCCTCAGCGTCCCGCCCTTCGATCGTGTACCAGAAGACCTGGCCGAGCGCCGTCGCGTCGGGTCCGAGCGCCGGCGAGACGCCAGGTGGCAACGTACCTGCGGGCAGCGAGTTGAGCTTCTCCAGCACGCGCGAGCGAGACCAATAGAAGTCGATGCCGTCCTCGAAGACGATGTAGATCGTGGAAAAGCCGAACACCGAGTAGCTGCGAATGTCCTTTACACCCGGGATGCCCAGCATCGCGACCGTCATCGGGTAACTGATCTGGTCGTCGATATCCTGCGGGCTCCGCCCGGGCCACTCGGTAAACACAATCTGCTGGTTCTCGCCAATGTCCGGGATGGCATCGACCGGCACCGGGTCACGTGCAAGTCCGCCGAGGTCCCAGTCGAACGGGGCCACGAGCACGCCCCAGAAGAGCGTGCCGAAGAGCACGATCGCGACTACAAGCTTCTGCTCAAGGCAGAACCGGATCAGGCTGTTGAGCGGCCCGCGTGGGGGCGTTGGTGGCGCGGTTGACGGACGGTCACTCATGGTCGTGACCCTCCATGTTGCCATTCACTGGGATCTGGTCGACCGGCAAGAATGTTTCTCGAATCTCGCCGCAACGGAGCATAGACGCCCCGAAATACGGGTTGTTGATCTGCGTGCCGCGCTGGAGCCAGTCCGCGCCCTTGTTGTCGAATGCCATCGGACAGTGGGCGAGATTCCAAGACTCGCTGCCCCGATGACCGAAGCGACGTTGCAACGCGACTACGGCTTCGCTCATGTCCTCGAATCGGGTCCGTGCGACCGCGATGTCGGTGATTGCGTCCGTTACGCGGAGTTTGGCCGCGGCCCGACGCCACGCGCCGAGCGGCTCGCCCACGAGCCCGGCCTCCTCGACGAAACCAAGTGCGGTCCGCAGGTCAGCAGCCGCCTGGGCGAACCCGCCCAGATCGTCGGCCGCGAGAGATTCTTGCGCATCCAGATAGGCCGCGTAGATCGGTTTGAGCGCGAACACAAAGCTGTCCGGTACTGTGACACGCTCAGGCATCGCGGGCATGGATCCGCCCGCCATCTCGCCGTGCCCCGCGTGCGGGTTGCCGCCGCCGCCACCGCCGGGCGTCATCATGCTCGGCTTCGCCGCGATCTGCATGGCGCTGTCGATGCGGAACGCGCCGTTGACCACGACGCGCTCACCCTCGCGGAGCCCCTCGCGGACGAGGTAGAAGTCGCCCGTCCTCGGCCCCAGCAGCACTTCCCGACCTTCGTAGGTCGGCTTCTCGGCATCCGGCACGGCGACATAGACCACCGAACGCGTGCCGGTGAACAGCACGGCCGAACGCGGTATCACCAATGGCTCTCGAACCTCCGCCGGGTCGCCCACGACTCCGAGCGATTCGGCGGACACGAGGTCCATCCCGCATATGTCACAGGTGCCCGGTTCGTCCTTGACGATCGTCGGGTGCATCGGGCTGACCCACCGTCCGGCGAGTTCGTCGTTGACGACCGCGCCGCCTTCGGCGACTCGCGTACGAGCAACCGCCGAGACGAACATTCCCGGCTTGAGTCTCTCGTTCGAGTTGTCAACCGCCACGCGGACCGCCGCGGTCCGGGTTCGCTCATCGACCATTGGTTCGATGAACGAGATGTGCCCCTCGAAAGTCTCCCCGGGGTGTGCTTCGACCGTGAATGTGACCCGCTGACCCCAGCGAAGCAGTGGAAGCTGCGATTCGTACGCTTCCATGTCGAGCCACAGTCTGGAGAGATCCGCGATGGTTGCAATCGGAGATCCGGTTTGGAGATAATCACCCTCGCGAACCGCCAGATGGGTGACGACTCCACCGATGGGTGCGAAGATCGTCAGCCTGTCTGAGCTGAACGAGCCGTCCTCGACTGAAGCGATCTGATCCGCTGTGAGCCCGAACAGCCGGAGTTTTTCCCTAGACGCGACGAGGGTGTCCTGTGTGGCGGAACGGACGAGTTCAC
The DNA here is from genome assembly GCA_019636795.1 of Phycisphaeraceae bacterium. Lineage (NCBI taxonomy): Bacteria > Pseudomonadati > Planctomycetota > Phycisphaerae > Phycisphaerales > Phycisphaeraceae > Phycisphaeraceae bacterium. The sequence continues at coordinate 106,867 of JAHBWW010000006.1, read as the reverse complement.
TCGTTCCCCTGATGTCCCGAGCCGAGGCCATCGCCTGACGGAGTTCTTCGAACGCCGCGAGCAGGTCGGGGCTGTAGAGTTCGGCCATGTGGTCACCCTTCGTGACCGGCACCCCAATGTAGTTGACGAAGAGCCGTTCGATCCGACCGGGGAAGTAGGCTGTCAGGCGGGCGACCAAGGTCTCGTCGTATGTCACCTTTCCGTAGAGACGCGTCGATGCCGTCGGAAAGAATCGGCCGACTGTTGCCGTCTCGATTCGACTCGTCGCGGCCGCGGATTCGCTCATCGTGACCCGAAGCTCGTTGCCCTCCCCGCCGTCGTCAGTGACGGGGATCAGGTCCATGAAGCAGATCGGGCATTTGGCGTTCGGGTCGAGGAGCCGCACCGACGGGTGCATCGAGCATGTGTACACCTGCGGCTGGCCGGTCTGGGCATCAGCGCCGGCCTGAGCGGTCTCCGGCTTCGGCTCCGGCGCGGGACGGCCGAGCCGATACCCGATGACCAATGCTGCGACGATCAAGATGACGGCGACGCTCGCGGCGGTGTGCTTCCACACCCACGCCAGCACACCGCGAGCTCTCTGTGCGATTCGATTCATGGTTCCACCTCGTTGGCGTCGATCGGTGTAGCTACGTTCTGAGCTGGCGTCGTCGGCACCGGCTCACCCACGAGCGTGTTCAACCGTGCGAGCGCCTTGCCTCGGTCGGCCCGAGCGCGTTCGGCGGCGACCGCGAACTCCAGCAGCGTGCGCTCCGTGTCAAGCAGATCGAGGAAGCTGGCATCACCGGCTCGGAAACCGGCGAGCGATGCGCGGAGGGATTCCTCTGCCTTGGGAATCAACGTGTTCTCGTAAAGGCCGACGCGCCGGTTGGCGTCCGTGTGCTCGAACCATGCACGCTGAATCCCCGCCGCGATCCGGTTGGCTCGGTCGGCGCGCTCGTGCGCGACCGCGAGACGACGCGCCATCGCCTCACGCACGCCGGCGTCGTACTTGTCCCGCCAGAGCGGAACGTTGATGCCGAAGCGCAAGAGAATCGGGTCGTCGCCGCTTCCGGGAGTCATGGGATTGATCGCATCGCCCGTGAAGACGTAGTCGAGGCCGACGGTCAAGTCGGGAAGCCCTTCCTTCCGCGCAACGTCACCCAAGTAGCGCTGCTGCTCGATCTCCTCGTCGAGTGCGAGCAGTACCGGGTTTCGGCGGCGGGCAATCTCGGAGAGCTCGGCTGCATCGACGCTCGCAACACGTCCTTCGATGTGGACAGCCCGCGGCACTTCGGCGTCCATTGGACGGTTGAGCGCCGCGTTCAGTTCGGCGACGTACGGCGGCCGCATGGCTTCGAGCTGCGTCACTCGGTCTTCGACCTGCCCGAGTTCGACCTGGACACGAATAAGCTCGGGATGGGAGCCAGACCCGACGCGGTACCGAGCACGCATCACACCCTCGAACGACCGGAGCAACTCAAGATTCTCGCGGGTGATCGCGATCGTCCCGTCCAGGTACGCGAGGTCGTGGAGCGTGATGACCACTCGCTCGGCCACCTTCAGCCGGATCGCTTCGAACTCACGCCACGCGGCCATGGCCGCCTTCGCCGCGGCGTCCTCACGGTCTTGCAGCGTGCCCAGCCACGGGAACGTCTGCTCGACGCCGATGCGCGCTTCCTGCGGCCCGGTGCGAGTCTGCACTTCTTCGATGTAGTACCCGAATGCTAGCCTCGGGTCAGGGAGCGCAGACACCTGCGGCAGGCGCTCCGAAGCCGCCCGCCAGCGCTGGAACGCGGCTTCGACCTCCGGGCTGTGGTAGAGGGCGTACCGAATGTACTCCTCAGGCGAAGCGATTTCGGAGAGCTCTGGCGCTGCCGCCGCGCTTTCGGTGTTGTCTCGATACCGAGAAGGCGGAGCATCCCGAACACCCTCTGGCGCGGTGCGCTCGAACGACCTTGATAAGTCTGGCCTCTGGTCGAACGGGGAAGAGCATCCCGCCACCATTAGCGGTGCAACGGCACACGCCGCGCACGCGAGGATTCGCGACGCCATAGCGGTCTCCTGGGAATCTGAAATGAACAGGTCCAAGCAACTGGCAGGGCGGTGTATCGCCGACTTGTCGGCGCGCAGCATCCCTACGGAGCCTGGCGGCTACGTTCGCCAGATTCCCAAGAGGGCTTGGATTTCGTTGTGGGTCTTGCCGGCGAGTCGTGACTCGCCCGCCGCGAACGGCGGTCGGAGATTCCCGTCAGCGTCTGTGTACACGACACTATGCACCGGAGGCGAAGGCACCGCGACGAGAGTCTCCCGCTCGGTGCGCGGCTGGGGTGCTTCCGGTCGAGGATCGGGAGTATCGGTAGGAGCCGATGCGCAGTGGCACGCCCCACCCGATTTGCCGCATATCTGCTCGACGATGCGCTCGCCGCAGCACGAAACCCGCTCGACGGTCGTGCAGCACGATGTTGCCGTGCACACCTCAGCCGGCGCCGCATGCCCGGCCGCACCCCAAAGGGCAAGCGGTTGCCACGCGATGGCCAGAATGAGCAGGAAGCGGAAGGGCATGTACCAATACTATACCGACTTGGACCAGTAGCTATTCCCTGGAGAGCCTGGGGCTACGGTCTCAACAGCAACTTATGCGTTCGCTGAGCGTTACCGGCCGGACCATGCCCACAGGGGCGTTGAGTTCGTCTTCTGGCTGCCGCATCCCGGGCAAACATGGCCGGGCTCCCTCGAGAAGCCCACCCTGTGACATGACGAGCAGAAGCAGGAGAAGCCGACAGGCGGTGCGTCTTCTTCCTGCGCCGGTGCGTCCAAAAATGCGTCTTGACCAGCCCCAAAACCGTCCCCAACTGGCTCCCGACTGTTCCCGGTCGATTCGTCTAAGGCCTTGTCAGAACGCGGTTTGTCGGCTTCAGGCGGCGATTGCAAGAACCGCATCTTGCGACTGTCGATCCGGTGGTTGCGGGTTCGAGTCCCGTCCGCCTCGCTTGAAAACGCCTCTGGCACGATGCCGGGGGCGTTTTTATTGGACCGATGGGTCACTGGTGCGTGTGGTGGGTCACTACGGGGTCACAAAGTCGGGGTTCAGACGGCCAAGTTTCTTCGGGCCTCTGCCTTGTTCACCTTCACGGTGTCAGCATGGCGGCACAGACGGTACTAGTTGCACGAACGGCAACTAGTGCGTTCGTATAACTACTTGTCCCAAGCCGCTCTCAGGTTGGCCACGGTCGAATCGACCCGAGCCTTGCGGAACTTGCCGCCCTTGCTCGGAAGGGACAGCCTCACACTTCCGGGCGGAAGGCCCATGTTCTGCGCAATGGTCTTCTCAGCCGAGCCGATACTTGCATTGTCGCGCAGCGCGCGGAACCGCTTTGCCTTGGCCACACGCTTCTTTGCTGTCTTCTTTGCCATGCAGGATGCTCCCTGTTGGGGGTGTTGAAACGTCGGGGAGTATACCCGGCCTTGTCAGCACCTCCAGCACATCATCCAGCCGCCCGGCTTCGATGTAGTGCCCGCCCAGGTGGATCAAGCCCGGGCACTCGCCCGCAAGAGATCCGCCCCCACACGTTCATCGGAGCACAGCCCAGCATGGCCACGGCTACATCGACGCTGACCAAAATGGACTCAGCCGACCTCAAACCCCAAACTCAATCATCACCCCCGCATACGCACACCCCGCTGTCGAAAGATACATGTTCCCGTTGAAGAAACTCGCCTTGCGCGCCCCATCCTCATAAATGTAATGCGCCTGCCCAAAAGGCCCCTCACGCGTCACACGTTCAATCCCACCCAGCCACTCAATCGCCTCGTCACGCCTGCCGAAACGCAACAAAACCTCCGCCGCACGCGCAGGCCACCCGTCATACGCCCCCGTCGCCTGATGGTCCGCCCTGAACGTCTGAAAACTCGGCAGCCCTCGCGTCAGCGCATTCTCATCCCGAGGCGAAAGCGCATACACCCAATCCTCCGTCTTCAGGTCCCGCTCAAAGAACTCCACCATCCCCCTCTTCATCTCCCCCGAAAGATCCTCCGCAAGACACCGCCCAACATACACAAAATCCAGCACCGTCTTCACCGTCCGCCGACGCCCATCCGGCAGCACACACGCATAAGGCCCGCCCTCATACAACTCCAGCACGCGCCCCGCCAACTCATCGGCAGCACGCCCATACTCCCCCTCACCCGTCAACTCTTCCAGAAACCGCAACCCCGCGACATTCAGCGCATTGAACGACGCGATCGTGTGTTCATACGAACTCACACACTCCAGAATGTGCTGATAGTGCCCATAGTCCGTCAACTCCCGCCGCGCACAACTCCGCAGATACTCCAGATGCCTCATCGCCCACGCTCGATCCCCCGTCACACGCACATAGTCCCGAACCACCGACAAAAACGCCCCCGCATTGATCCCATACCCCATCCCCGCCCCGCGCCCGCTCACCATCTCCACGCCCCAATGCTCGTGCAGGTCCACGCGCATCATCGCTTCCATCATCTCGCGCAGCACCGCCGGGTCCAACCGCGCCAGCATCGACGCCTGAAACTCCATCTCCCACAAAAAACACGTCGTCGGCGCACCCTCAGGCCCACCGATCACATACGCCGTCTTCAAAGGCCGAACCTCCTCCGTCCAGATGCACTGCCCCCCGGTCGCAACGCCCGCTCTCTCCGATAACTCCGGCATCTCCCGCCGCGTCATCAACAACGACAAAACCGACATGTCATACAACCGTTCAAGCCCGCCCCCACGCTCTCGCCTCGGCAGACTCCCCGAAAACACCGTATTTCCCGGCTCAAACGCCGCCTTCCACGTCCGCTCCCACTCCTCACGCCCCGAGTCCCACGCCTCTTCAACATCCACCACCGACCCAGACTCACACCCCTGCACCCCATACCACATCACCTCATCGCCCGCAACCACATCAACCGTCGCAACTCCAACGCGACCACGCTCCACTTCCTCATCACCATCACGCCACGCGCACAGATCCGAAAACACCCGAAGCTCCCCCGGCACATGAAACTCCGCCATGCCAAACGTCTTCGTATCCGTCAAGACAAACCGCCCCTCATGCCGTTCGACGTTGAGCATCGGCACATCCTCAGGCGGCACATTCCAGTAGTCCGTAAACCGCCACACTCGAGGCAGCCCCCCAAACACCAGATGAATCCGCATCGACCGCGCAAACCGAATCCGCTCCATCACCACCGGCAGCCCCGCCGCCATACGCACAAAACTGCTCACACCCGCCCCCACCCCCACTCCCATCCGTTCGATTTCGTACGCCTTCCACCTGTACGCAACGCTCCGCGGATACCGGCGAATCCGCTCGCCATCGCTCCAGAACATCAGCCCCGTAGGCGTCGCCATCCCCGTCGGCGCACACACCCAGTTCTGAACACCCGCAACGTCCCACGCCGCCTGCACCACCCCCCGAAAGTTCGTTATCACCGGCAGGCTGAACTCCTCTTCACGCTCAGGTTTCAGCCAATCGCTCGCCAATTCATCAATCGTCAGCATCCATCCTCCTCACACTCAGACTCATCCACTTCGTTATCCGACCGTACCCCAACATCGCCACCATATCCGTTCATGCACGATGCCCGTCTGATACCAGGTACAAAACACGACAAAAGCACTTCAACCGCCAACAACTATTCATCCCTCATTCAGTCACCTTGAGCTGAAGTCCAAGCGGACTCCATACCAGAGTGAATTTCCCCTGAATTCCGGCGCAAATTCTATTGAATCCTGTACCTTACGCTCGTATATTGCGCCCAGAGAGATCATCAGCCAACCAGCAGTTATCCCATATCGTGAGTTCCACATCACAGGCACGCTACGACTTAAAAGTCCGTGCGCCGCCATCGCTGCCACACCATTTCTGGGGAGTTTTCCATGTTTCGTGCAGTCCTTCACTCCAAAATCCACCGAGCCGTCGTCACCGAAGCACGCATCGACTACGTCGGCTCCATCACCATCGACGCCGACCTCCTCGAAGCCAGCGGCATGCGCCCAAACGACCAGGTCGTCATCGCCAACTGCAACACCGGCTCACGCTTCGAGACCTATGTCTTCCGCGGCGAAGCCGGCTCACGACAAATCATCATCAACGGTGCCGCAGGCCACCTCGCCTCAAAAGGCGATGTCGTCATCATCATGCACTACGCTTTCATGAACGACGACGAATACCGCCTCCACAAACCCCGCGCCGTCCTCATGAAGCCCGACAACACAATCGACGAAATCATCCGCTACGACAACCGCTGATCGCACGCCGATCGCGCCTCTCCGTCCGACTTACCGATCCAATCTCATCATGCCGTGCACCCTCGGCGTGCACGATTCCCTTTGCAGGAGCGCTCTGTGAATCCTCAGATTCGATTCCGCTGTGCATTGATCGGCACCGGCAGTGTCCTCATCCAGTGCGCCGACGAACTCCTCCGCCGCGGACACTCCGTCGTCGCTGTCGCATCGCCCGATCCACGCGTCGCAACATGGGCACACGCAGCCTCAATCCCCTTCGCCTCCGATTTCGCAGGCCTGATCTCCCTCACCCCCCAAGCCCCCGACCTCCTCTGGAGCATCGTCAACAACGACGTCCTTCCATCAACCGCCCTGACCTGGCCAACTCACCTCGCCATCAACTATCACGACGGACCACTCCCGCGTTACGCCGGCATTCACGCCACATCATGGGCAATTCTCGCCGGCGAAACCGAGCACGCCGTCTCATGGCACGTCATGACCGACCGCGTCGACTTCGGCGACATTCTCGCGTCCGAACCATTCCCCATCTCCGCCGCCGACTCCGCCTTCACCCTCAACGCAAAAGCATACGAAGCCGCCCTCCGCTCATTTCGCACGCTCCTCACACAACTCGAATCGCAGACTCACTCACGCGCGCCACAGTCCGAATCGCAGCGCACATGGTTCGGCCGACACCATCGCCCGCCCCACGCAGGCATCCTCGATTGGACTGCCTCCGCAACCGATCTCCTCCGCCTCGTACGCGCCCTCGACTTCGGCCCATACGACAACCGCCTCGGCACCGCACGCATCTGGACCGGATCACGCTTCCTCTTCGCCACCAATGCCGCTCCAACCGACACCGGACCAAACTCCGCACCCGGAACCATCATCTCCGTCGCCGACGCATCCCTCCGCGTCAGCACCGGAGGCTCATCCGACATCCGCCTCCTCGGCCTGCGCGAAATTGATGGCTCACCCGCAAACCTCGCCGAGCCCCGCTTCGCATGCGCACGCCAACTCCCACCTCTTGACCCCGCCGAACTTCAGCGCATCATCGCGCTCGACTCCGCCGCACACCGCACCGAAAACTGGTGGATCAACCGCCTCGCCAACGTCCAGCCCATCCAGACGCCCTTCATCTCCAGCCTCCAGTCACTCCACCCCGACCCCTCAGCCGAAACAAGCACACTCGACATCGCAACCCCCCTCGGCTCCACCGCCGCCCAGCAGATCGCCGCCTTCGCCATCTATCTCGCGCGCGTCTCACGCAACACGCGTTTCGACCTCCCGCTCCACACACCCGCGCAACCCAACCCACTCGCGCCCGCCGGTCAACTCTTCGAGACTCATCCGCCGATGCGCGTCGATCTCAACCTCGAAACCTCTTTCCAGTCCATACAACACGCCATCACCGCCGAACTCGAAACCCTGGCAAAGCACCCAACCTACGCCCGCGATCTGCTCGCACGCAGCACACGCCTCCGCGATATCGCCGAACTGCGCTCAACCCATCTCTGGCACGCCGCAATCGAACTCACCCCTCACGCCTCCAGCCGCGCCGCCATCACACTCCTCCCCTCCGACACCGGCTGCTCCCTCCGCTTCCGCACCGATGCCGTCCCAACCGATCAGGCCATCGACATCGCCGCACAATTTCAGCAACTCCTCGCCCAGGCCTCCGCTGCTCCTCACGAACTCGGCTCACGCCTCTCCATTCTGACTCCCGCAGAACGCCGCCGTGTCCTCGAAACCTTCGCAGGACCCACACGCAACTACGAACGCGGCATCACCCTGGCCGATCTCATCGCCCGCATGGTCGCCCAGCACCCCGATGCGCCCGCTGTCATCTTCAACGACACCATCACCACCTACGCACAACTCGACGCGCTCTCCAACCGCATCGCACACCGTCTCATCGCACAGGGCGTCAAGCCCGGCTCACTCGTCGGCGTCTGCCTCGAACGCAGCACCGAACTCGTCGCAACCCTCGTCGCCGTCATCAAGAGCGGCGGCGCCTACGTCCCCCTCGACCCCTCATACCCCATCGAACGCCTCAAAAACATGATCGAAGACGCACACCTCGCCGTCCTCGTCACGTCACAAAACTCACCCTCATCTCACTCAACCACACCCCTCTACAAATCCCTCGACTGGCAAGGCCAAACCCTCTTCGTCGATGATCCCTCCCTCGCTGCTAACCCCGCCCACACGCCCACATGCCCCGCAACTGAGCACGACCCCGCATACGTCATCTTCACCTCCGGCTCCACCGGCAAACCAAAAGGCGCCGCCAACGCACATGTCGCAATCATCAACCGCCTCATGTGGATGCAGGAGCACTATCAACTCACCCCCACCGACCGCGTCCTCCAGAAAACACCATACTCCTTCGACGTCTCCGTCTGGGAGTTCTTCTGGCCACTCATCACCGGCGCCACCATCGTCGTCGCCAAGCCCGAAGGCCACCGCGACAGCGCCTACCTCGTAGACCTCATCGCACACCACGCCGTCACTGTCCTCCACTTCGTCCCCTCAATGCTCCGCGTCTTCATCGAAGAGCGCAACGTCACCAGTTGCACCACCATTCGCCGCGTCGTCTGCTCCGGCGAAGCACTCCCCTTCGATCTCGTCGAACGATTCTTCTCGCGCCTCCCAAACGCTCACCTCGCCAACCTCTATGGCCCAACCGAGGCCGCCGTCGATGTCACCGCATGGGAATGCCACCCCAACGACCCACGCGGCATCGTCCCAATCGGCAGCGCCGTCCCAAATACCTTCATGTACGCACTCGACGATCACCTGACCCCAACACCAACCGGCGTCCCCGGCGAACTCTTCATCGGAGGCATACAGGTCGGCATGGGTTACGTCAACCGACCAGAACTCACCGCCGATCGCTTCATCCAGAACCCATTCCGCCCCGGCGAGAAAATGTACAAAACCGGAGACCTCGGACGCTTCCTCCCCGATGCCTCCATCGAATACCTCGGCCGACTCGACGACCAGGTCAAGATCCGAGGCTTCCGCATCGAACTTGGCGAAATCGAATTCGTCCTCTCCGCCCAACCCGACGTTCAGGAAGCCGTCGTTCTCGCACGCGAAGATGTCCCAGGCACCAAACGCCTCGTCGCATACATCGTCGGCAGCGCCACCCACAGCGCACTCCGCGATGCACTCGCAAAACTCCTCCCCGAATACATGGTCCCCGCTGCCTTCGTCACCCTCGATGCTCTCCCCGTCACCGCAAATGGCAAACTCGATCGCCGCGCACTCCCCGCCCCGCCCCGCGGCTCCGCCTTCGCTTCCGATCGCCCCTTTGTCGCCCCAACCTCCGACACCGAAGCACAACTCGCACAAATCTGGGCCCAGGTCCTCAACCTCCCGCGTGTCTCCATCGACGACAACTTCTTCGAAATCGGCGGCGACTCAATCCTCGCCCTCCGCATCGTCGCAAAAGCCTCCGACGCAGACATCCATATCGCAGTCCACGACCTCTTCCGCGCGCCCACCGTCCGCGCCCTCGCCTCAACCGCTGCAACTGCTCAATCCACCGCCACCACGCGCACCCAGCCATTCCAACTCATCTCCGCAAACGACCGCGCAAAACTCCCCCCCGACATCATCGACGCCTACCCCCTCAGCGCACTCCAGAGCGGCATGGTCTTTCACAGCGAACGCGCCATCGGCTCATACCTCTATCAAGTCGCCATGAGCCTCCATGTCCGCGCACGACTCGACCTCACGCTCCTCCAGCGCGCCGTCGATCAGGTCGTCGCACGCAATCCCATCCTCCGCACCAGTTTCGACCTCGGCACCTTCGCCGAACCAATGCAACTCGTACACGCTGCCGCCTCAGCCCCAATCGAATACCACGATATCTCCCACCTCCCCTCCGAATCGCAGCAAGCCCTCCTCGCCCGATGGATCGACGACGAAGCCGAATACGAATTCGATTGGTCTCGCCCCCCGCTCCTCAAATACACCGTCCACAAACGCTCCCCCGACACCTTCCAGTTCGGCATCACCTTCCACGACGCAATCCTCGACGGCTGGAGCACGTCGAACATGATGACCGAAATCTTCTCCCGCTACGTCAACATGCTCGCCGGCGCCCCCGATCTCGATCTCACACCAAACCCCATCACATACCGCGATTTCGTCGCCCTCGAACGCACCACCCTCAACTCCCACGACGCCCAGACTTTCTGGGCCGGACTCATGGACGACGCCCCCTTCACACAAGTCCCGCGCATCCCCGGCGTCGGAGCCGATGTCCCCGTCGCACGCAATCTCGACCTCATCGTCCCCATCCCCGCCGACGTCAACCAGCGCGTCATCGAACGCGCACGCGAACTCGCAATCCCGCTCAAGTCCTTCTACCTCGCCGCGCACACGCGCGTCCTCGGCATGCTCGCTCATCAGGACGACGTCGTCACAGGCCTCGTCATGAACGGCCGCATCGAAGACCCGGGCGGCGACTCCTCCCTCGGCAACCACCTCAACACCATGCCCTACCGCCTCCACGTCGCCGACCAGACTTGGTTCGAACTCGCACAATCAGCACACCACGCCGAACTCGCCGCACTCCCACACCGCCGATACATCGGCGCACAACTCCTCCGCGATCTCGGCCGCGCAGGTCAGGACAACCTCTTCGAAACCGGTTTCAACTACACACATTTCCACGTCTACGACCGCCTCGCCGGACGCGACGATATCGAGTTCCTCCGCGTCGATTTCACCGACCCATTCCACTACGTCCTCGTCGCAAACTTCCGCGTCGACGCATACGACAAACGCCTTGATGTCGTCCTCAACTACAACAACAAACACATGACCCGCGATCAGGTCAAGCAGATCGGCCGATACTACCTCGCCGCACTCCGCGCCATCGCCGCCGACCCTCACCAGCCCGCCTCCCCCGCAGCCATGCTCCCAAAAAGCGAAAAACGACAACTCCTCGATGACTTCGCAGGCCCCGCACGACCCTATCCACAAAACCTCACCCTCGATCAACTCATCGCACAACAGGCAGCCGCAACCCCTCACGCACCAGCCGTCATCTTCAGCGACCAGACCACCACCTACGCACAACTCGACGCCAACGCAAACCGCATCGCACACCGACTTCTCGCCCTCGGCGTCAAACCACACTCCCTCGTCGGAGTCTGCCTCCAGCGCAGCACCGAGCTCGTCGCCGCCCTCCTCGGCGTCATGCGCGCAGGCGCCGCATACGTCCCCCTCGATCCAACCTATCCCCCCGAGCGCCTCGCCAACATGATCGACGACGCCGCCCTCGCCGCCTTCATCACCTCCGCATCCGACCCCACGCTTCCATCCTCCTCCGCCCAACTCGCCACCCTCAACTGGCAAGGACCAACTCTCTTCCTCGACGATCCGTCGCTCGCAACTTCCCCCTCAACCCCCCCCGCCTCCACCGCAACTCCCGACGACCCCGCATACGCCATCTTCACCTCAGGCTCCACCGGCCGCCCCAAAGCCGCACTCAACGCCCACCGCGCCATCATCAACCGCCTCCTCTGGATGCAGGACGAATACCAACTCACCCCCAGCGATCGCGTCCTTCAGAAAACTCCCTTCAGTTTCGACGTCTCCGTCTGGGAGTTCTTCTGGCCACTCATCACCGGCGCCGCAATCGTCGTCGCAAAACCAGAAGGTCACCGCGACACCGCATACCTCGCACACATCATCCAGCACCACAACGTCTCCGTCATGCACTTCGTCCCCTCCATGCTCCGCGCATTCCTCGAAGAACCAACCCTCCCACGCATCACCTCCCTCCGCCGCGTCGTCTGCTCCGGCGAAGCCCTCCCATTCGATCTCGTTCAGCGATTCTTCACCATCCTCCCCGCTGTACGCCTCGCAAACCTCTATGGCCCAACCGAGGCCGCAGTCGATGTCACCGCATGGGAATGCGCCCCACGCGACCCACGAAACATCATCCCCATCGGCTTCCCCATCGCAAACACCCACTTGCTCGTCCTCGATCCACGCCTCGAACTCGCCCCCATCGGCACTCCCGGCGAGCTCTACATCGGAGGCATCCAGGTCGGCATCGGATACGTCAACCGACCAGAACTCACCGCCGAACGCTTCATCCAGCACCCATTCCGCCCTGCCGAAAAACTCTACAAAACCGGCGACCTCGCACGCTTCCTCAACGATGGATCCATCGAATACCTCGGCCGACTCGACGATCAGGTCAAGATCCGAGGCTTCCGCATCGAACTCGGCGAAATCCAACACGCAATCGCTCACCAGCCCAACGTCCAGCACGCCGTCGTCATCGCACGCGAAGACATCCCCGCCAGCCCACGCATCGTCGCATACATCGTCGGTAGCGCCGATCACGCAACCCTCCGCGCCGCACTCGCGCGCACACTCCCCGAATACATGGTCCCCGCAGCCTTCGTCACCCTCGACTCGCTCCCCGTCACCTCCAACGGCAAACTCGACCGCCGCGCACTCCCTGCCCCCTCGCGCGCCGCCGCATCCGCCGCCGATCGCTCTGCCGCCGAGCACGCGACCGATCTCGAGTCAACCCTCGCCGCCGTCTGGGCTCAAGTCCTCCGCCTCGACTCCGTCGCACTCAACGACAACTTCTTCGAAATCGGTGGCGACTCCATCCTCAGCATTCAGATCTGCGCACGCGCACGCCGCCACGGCATCCTCATCACCCCAAACCAACTCTTCGATCATCCAACAATCGCACTCCTCGCCCCGCACGCTCGACAAGCCGCAGCACTCACCGCACATCAGGGCCCCGTCACCGGACACTCCCCGCTCATTCCAATCCAGCAGTGGCTCCTCGATCAGAACCTCGCCCAGCCATCGCACTGGAACGCAGCCATAATGCTCGAAGTCCCCTCACGCATCGACGACCTCACCTTCCGACGCGCACTGCTCGCCGTCGTCAATCATCACGATGCCCTGCGCCTCCGTTACCAACGAAACGATCAGACCTGGACCCAGCACTTCGACACCCCCGACGCAACCAATCTCGCATTCCACACCGCGCTCGTCGATCAATTCTCCACCCCCGCCGCCGATGCCTCCGTCGAACGCCACGGCACCACCCTCCAGACAGGTTTCAATCTCGCACAAGGCCCCCTCTTCGGCGCAGTCCTCTTCCGCGAACGCAACGGCGGCTCCGCACGCCTCCTCATGGCAGCACATCACCTCGTCCTCGATGGCTTCTCCTGGCGCCTCATCATCGAAGACCTCATGCTCGCCTGCGAACACATCTCGCAGGGCCAGTCCCCCTCCCTCCCACAAAAGACCCACTCCCTCCGCGACTGGGCACACGCGCTCGAGCAACACACACCCTCAATCTCCGCTTCGCCGCAACAGCGCGAATGGTGGATGCGCGAACTCGCCGCCTCACCGCAGATCCCCCTCGATCACCCCGCAGCCGACAACACCGAAGCATCCGCCATCGTCCACACCACCATCATCGACCCCGCCGCAACGCGCGCACTCCTCCACGATGTCCCAGCCTCATATCACGCACAGATCAACGACATTCTCCTCGCAGCACTCGGCATCACCCTCCGCCAATGGGTCAGCCGCGACACCCTTCGCATCGACATGATGGGCCATGGCCGCGAAGCAATCTCCGACGATCTCGACGTCTCACGCACCGTCGGCTGGTTCACCACCCTCTTCCCCGTCGCCCTCCCACTTCACACAATGACCAACCCCGCCTCCGCAATCAACGCTGCACGCGAACACCTCCGACAGATCCCTGCACGCGGCATCGGTTTCGGCCTCGCACGCTCATGGGATACCACCGATCTCGGGAGCGCTATCCGCCAGGCCGCGCCCGCCGCACTCTCATTCAACTACCTTGGACAATTCGATCAATCCCTCTCCCAGGGCTGGAGCCTCCGCATCGCACGCACTTCCTGTGGCCCAACACGCCACCCTTCAAACACACGCCCAGCCATCATCGAAGTCGACGCCATGATCGTCGATGACGTACTCCGCATCGACTGGATCGCAAGCTCCGCGCTCCACAACGAATCCACGATCCAGTCGCTCGCTGCAAACTTCTCTACCGCAATCGCCCACATCATCCGCGACGCCGCAGCAGCATCAAACACCGCTCCCGCAGCAGCCAGCGCCTTCCCCCTCGCAGGCCTCGACGATGAAGGCCTCGCACGTCTGTCCGCACTCTTCGACGCAAGCGAGTTCACGGATGAGTGACCGCCCAGCACTTGAAAACGTTCAGGACATCCTCCCTCTGACTCCAATGCAGCAGTTCACGCTGCTCGAAATCGCTCACGCCCCGGACTCCATCGCATACTTCGAGCAATTCACCTTCCTCATCCGTGGCCCCATCGATCCCGCCGCATATCAGCGCGCATGGGAATCCGTCATCGCCCGCTGCCCCGCCCTCCGCGCACAATTCATCTGGCAAAAAGACGACCGCCCCCTCCAGATCATCCGCAAGCACGTCAACCTCCCCTGGACCAACCTCGACTGGTCCACCCCCGACGCGCCACCACTCGACGACTATCTCGCGCGCGATCGCGCCACACTCTTCAAACTCACCCGCCCCCCACTCATGCGCTTCGCCCTCGCGCGTCTCGAACACAACCTCCACCGCGTCATCTGGTCATTCCACCACATCCTCATCGACGCATGGTCCGTCTCCATCATCCTCGCCGACGTCCACGCAACCTACCACGCACTCACCCAGAACCACGCTCCCGATCTCCCTCCCCCCGCTTCATTCCAAAGCGCCCTCGCCGCTCTGGCCCGCTTCCCCGCTTCCGATGCCGAGCGCTACTGGACCGCTCTCCTCGCCGGCCTCGATACCCCCACTCCACTCCCCGCCTCTCGCCCCGACCACGACATCCCCGGACGCTCCAGACAACCCACCGTCATCCCCGCAACTCTCCCCGACTCCGACTACACACACATCAGGCAGTTCGCACGCGAAAATCGCTTCACCCTCAGCACACTCATGCTCGCCGCATGGACCCTCGTCCTCAGCCGCTACACACGCAACGACGACATCATCTTCGGCACCACCTTCTCAGGCCGCTCACTCGACACCCCAGACATCGAACGCATCGTCGGCCTCCTCATGAACGCCGCACCCGTCCGCGCCCAGATCCCCCGCAACACAACCATCGCCGACTTCCTCTCCTCAATCCAGAAACAAATCTCCGACTCCACCCGCTTCGAACAAACCCCCCTCTCCGACATCCACCGCTGCGCACACTTCCCACCACGCACCCCACTCTTCAACTCCATCGTCGTCTTCGGCAACTACCCCCTCGACGACGCACGCTCCGGCCGCGCATCACCAATCTCCATCGAATCCCCAAAATCCTTCGGCTGGACCGACGTCCCCCTCACCCTCATGGTCACCCCATGGAAAACATTCGACATCGAAGCCCGATTCGACACCGCAGCCGTCGATCCCGCACTCGTCCGCCAACTCCTCGATGACACCCTGCGCACCATGCGCCGCCTCGCCGCCGATCCGGCCCTCTCCATCGACGCAATCGAAATCACCGACGACGCCGATCGCCTTCGCCTCATCACGCTCCCCAATCAAACCATCGCCTCAAACCCTCCCGCCACCATCCAAAGCCTCTTCGCCGAGCAAGCCCGCAAAACCCCAAACGCCACCGCATACCGATACAACTCCTCCTCGCTCACCTACGCCGCCCTCGACCGCCAGAGCGCCGCAGTCGCCGCCCACCTCATCTCCCTCGGCGTCTCGCCCAACACCCCCATCGCAGTCTGCATCGAACCATCGCTCCAGCTCCCCACCGCCCTCCTCGGCGTCCTCCGCGCCAACTGCTGCTACGTCCCACTCGATCCCACCTACCCCGCAGCACGCCTCGAACACATCCTCCGCGACGCCGCACCCCCATTCGTCCTCGCAACCGCCGACACCGCCGCCGTTCTCCCTCCCAGCCTCGCAACCGTCATCAACATCGCCACCATCAAACCCTCCAACGCCCCCCTCCCATCGCCCGACGCAACCGTCGCCTACATCACCTACACCTCCGGCTCCACGGGCCTCCCCAAAGGCGTCCGCGGCACACACGCCGGCGCCATCAACCGCTTCCGATGGATGTGGAACTGGCGACCCTTCCAACCAAACGAAACCACCTCCTGGCAGACCACCATCAACTTCGTCGATCACGTCTGGGAAGCCTTCGGTCCACTCCTCGCCGGCGTCCCCATCAACATCCTCCCACACCAAACCGTCAAAGACCCACGCGCACTCGTCGCCGCACTCCGCAAAAACAAAATCTCACGCATCACCGTCGTCCCCGCACTCCTCGAAGCCATCCTCGACACACACCCAGACCTCCACAAACACCTCCCGCACCTCCGCATCTGCGTCTCCAGCGGCGAAGCACTCTCCTGGAACCGCGCCCAGCGCTTCCTCGCCGCACTCCCGCACGTCGAACTCATCAACCTCTACGGCTCATCCGAAATCGCCGCCGACGCCACCGCACACGTCGTCACCTCCGCCGACATCGACGCCGGTGTCATTCCCATCGGCCGCCCCATCTCCAACGTCAAAATCGCCCTCCTCGATCATCGCCTCCACCCAACCCCCCCCAACGTCCCCGGCATCATCCACGTCGCCGGACCATGCCTCGCCGATGGCTACCACAACCGCCCCGACCTCACCGCCGAACGCTTCCTCCCCAACCCCAACCCCATCCCCATCCCCGAACTCAACGCATCAACCCTCTTCAACACCGGCGACCTCGCACGCTGGAACGACCAAGGCAACCTCGAATACCTCGGCCGCGCCGACAACCAGACCAAAATCCGAGGCTTCCGCGTCGAACTCGGCGAAGTCGAACACACCATCAGCATGCACCCCGCCGTCCTCGAAGCCGCCGTCATCGCGCGCAACACCCACACCGGCACCGCACTCCACGCCTACTTCGTCCCAGCCAACGGCAGCACCGAGCCCACCGACCACACGCCCGAAATCCGCCGCTTCCTCAAAGGCCGCCTCCCCGACTACATGCTCCCCGCCGCACTCATCCCCCTCGATCACCTCCCGCGCACCCCCAACGGCAAACTCAACCGCACCGCCCTCCCCGACCCCACCAACATCATCACCACCGAGCCCATCACCGATCCCACCACACGCCGCATCTGCGAAATCTTCCAATCCCTCCTCGCCCTCCCCGCCGTCGGCCCTGCTCAATCCTTCTTCGACCTCGGCGGCCACTCCCTCCTCGCCGTCAAACTCGTCGCACGCATCGAAGCCGAGTTCAAAAAGACCATCCCCCTCGCCGCCCTCCTCCGCGCCTCCACCCCCGCCGCCCTGCGCGACCTCATCGAAGGCAATCAATCCCCACACGACACCTCCGTCATCGCCCCCTTCCGCACCACCGGCTCACGCATCCCCTTCTTCTGCATCCACGGCATGGACGGCAACGTCCTCTTCCTCGAACGCCTTCTCCCCGGCCTCTCCCCCGATCAGCCCCTCTACGGCATCATGGCACGCGGTGTCCACGGCGACGCAACCCCGCTGACCACCATCGAAGACATGGCCGATCATTACCTCGACGCCATCCGCACCATCCAACCGCAAGGCCCCTACATCCTCGGCGGCTACTCCCTCGGCGGCGCCATCGCACTCGAAATCGCCCACCGCCTCACACAACTCGATCAGCCCGTCGAACGCATCATCATGATCGACACCCGAGTCCTCCGACAGGCCGCCGGTCGCTCGCTCCAGCGCACCCTCCGCAAACGCTTCATCTATCAACTCCGCTCCGGCCCGCGCCACTTCCTCCGAACGCTCTGGATCGGCCCCGTCGAACGCAACGCCTACAAACTCTGCGCACGCTTCAACCTCCCCATCCCGCGCCGCCTCCGCCCCTGGCCAGTGCGCTTCGCCAACCTCTCCGCCTACTTCAAATACCGCCCCCGCCCCTGGGCCGGACCCATCTCCCTCCTCCGCGCCCAGCATCAGGAAGACGAATACAAAGACCTCCACGCCCTCGGCTGGGAAAACTTCGCCCGCGGCGAGCTCAACGTCCATCCACTCCCCTGCGACCATCTCAACTTCTTTAGCCCGCGCTCCGCCGGCGTCCTGGCACGCGAACTCGACCGCATCCTCACCCCCGCCCCCATTCACACCTCCTCCTCAACCTGAAGCCAACCCCCGCGCGCCAACAATCCCCCCGTGACCTTCGCACTCTCCACCTCGCCCCTCGCGCTGCCCGAGCCCTTCGATGGCGTCCTGACCGCCATGATCGCGCTCGACACCATAAGCGAACCCCTCGACGCCCTCGCCGCAACCCTCGACCCAGCCGAGCAAACCCGCGCCGCATCGCTGCGCTCTGGTCTTCACCGCGCCCGCTTCATCTGCCGCCGCTGGTGGCGCACCCAATTCATCGCCCGCACCTTCAACCTCGCCCCCGCCGACATCCGCATCACCCACGACGCCCTAGGCTGCCCCACCATCACCGCCCCCCATCACCTCACACACATCCACCTCTCGACCGCGTCCGCTGGCAACATCGCCGCCCTCGCGCTCGCCCCGCACCGCCGCCTCGGCATCGACCTGGCCCACATCGACCCCGCCCACGCAACCCTCGACGCCGCCCGCATCTTCATGCACCCGGACGAACTCGCAGCCCACGCCGCACTCCCGCCCACCGCACAACCGCAGCACTTCTTCCAACTCTGGACCCGCAAAGAAGCCCTCCTCAAAGCCCTCGGCACCGGCTTCGCCACCAACCCCCAAACCATCGACACCCGCCCCGATACCATCATGCTCCCCAGCCCCAATACCGTCATTCCCCCAAGCCCAGGTGCCGTCGCACTGCCCAGCCGCAATACCGTCGCGCTCCCCAGCCCCAACGCGCTCAAGAGCCCCGCACCCATCCACCTGACCAACCTCGCACTCGATCCCGCCGACCCTGCCCACACCGCCGCACTCGCCATCCACCCTCCCCATGCCACCGACCCCCAAGCCCAGGGATCCCAATCCCTGGGTTCTCCAACCACACTCCCCCAAGCCCAGGGATCCCAATCCCTGGGTTCTCCGACCACTCTCTCCGGCTGGTGACACCAACCAAAACCGTCGATCCCCGTGCCACCGACCGCGGCTCTGAGCGGTCGGTGTGCCTTCCCCGACTTCAACCCGACCTCCCCAAAATCTCCCCCCATCCCCCCACGCTCGCAAGTTCCCGACCCAACCTCCAAAACCCCTTGCAATACGCCGCCCAAGGCCCATCATGAACATCCATGATGCCCAACACCAAACCCACCCGACCCCCAAGCCCAGGGATCCCAATCCCTGGGTTCTCCGACCACTCTCTCCGGCTGGTGACACCAACCAAAACCGTCGATCCCCCGTGCCACCGACCGCGGCTCTGAGCGGTCGGTGTGTCTTCGCCCTTTCGAACCGTCTCATGACCCGTGCCACGATGTCGGCGTGCCACCGAAGTCGGCTCTGCGACTTCGGTGCGACAACACCCGTCCCTCACATGCCACAACTCCCACCTCACATGCCACAACTCCCACCTCGCGTGCCACAACTCCCACCTCGCGTGCCACAACTCCCACCTCGCGTGCCACAACTCCCACCTCGCGTGCCCCAACTCCCACCTCGCGCGCCACGACTCGCAGCCGATCAGCTCGCGCAGTCGTACCCATTACGCTCCCGCACGTCCTCGCCCCGAAGGGGCGAAGGCTTGTAGCCACGGGTGAAGCGCAGCCCGGCCCCAGCCGGGCGCAGCGCAACCCGTGGAACAGACCCGCATCTCTCCAACCCTGCCCCGAAGGGGCAGAGGAAACGAAAGTTCACAAAGCCTCATCCCTCTCCCACAACTCCAGATTCCCGCGCCAACAGCGTTGTGGCACCAACCACCCCTCGCCATCCACGCTCACCGTGCCACCGACCGCGGCTCTGAGCGGTCGGTGTGTCTTGGTCTCTTGTAACACCCCTGCCAACAATCCCCTCCCCGGCGGGTGCACCGACCAAAACCGTCGATCCCCCGTGCCACCGACCGCGGCTTTGAGCGGTCGGTGTGCCTTCCCCACCTTCAACCCGTTCCATCCGCAATGCACATCCATTTCCCCTCCGACGGATGCGGTATGCTGCAGCGATGAACAGCGACCCCCGACCTGAAGCCACATCCTCCTCCAAGCCTACAACCTCGGATGCGAGCGGTAGTCCACATCCCATACGAAAACACATGACCCGCCGCGAGGTTCCGGGCGGCGTCCGATTTATAACATTCTCCTGCGAACGTCGGCTCCCGCTGCTCGGCTCCCCCGACGCTCGCGATCTCTTCGCACGTTCGCTCCGCGAAGCCAGAGACCGACTGAGCTTCAAGTTGCTGGCCTGGGTCGCCATGCCCGAACACACCCACCTTCTCCTCATTCCACCTGACGGATCCCCGCTTGCTCCTGTTCTCAAATCCCTTAAACTCTCGATCCAGCAACGTGTTCTTCGTTTCCTTCGACACTCAGGCGATCCGCTCGCGTCAGAGATCGTCCGGGCCGATGGAGCGACCCGATTCTGGCAGAAGGGCGGCGGCTTCGACCGCAATGTTCGCGAGCAGACCGAACTTAATAAAGCCATTCGCTACACACACCACAACCCGGTCGCACGAGGTCTGGTCGCAGCGCCGCTCGATTGGCGCTGGTCAAGTGCGCGATGGTGGTTCGCACGCCAGCGAAGCCACGAGCAGGATCCAGCAGATGTCCCATGCGATTGGCCGCCAGGCGACCCCCGCGCCTGGGCCATGTGGGAGGGATATGTATGAACCGATCGAACTGACTCACTCGAAAACACACCGACCGCTTAAAGCCGCGGTCGGTGGCACGAAGAAGTCAATCCAAGTCGACGGTCGGTGCCACCTGCCGTCCACGCACACCCACACTAGCCAGTTCATGCCGTCATGGGAGATAGAGAGATCAGGAAACGTTGTACAAACAAAGACCAAGATCAGAAGGGCAATGACAATACGTATCATTGCTCGTAAAACTGATCAATTCCGATCCCTATCGCTGAATATGACGCTCTCTTTCATGCAGGTCACGCAACAAGTCAAAATTCCTGGCAGACGCGTATCCGGGTACTCCATGACGATACAATAAATAGCCATGAAGACTATTGGCTATCCACCCAACTGGATCAATAATAAAATAATCATCCTCCGTCGCAACGACTGGACGATTATAATTCACTCCGCGCTTAGGTTTTGACCCGATCCGCCACGCGGTAGCCGGATGACGGGTTCGAATAATTTCCCCGAAGTACATGCCAGAATCTATGCTGTACGAGTAAGTTTTTGCAGACATTTCGATGTGAGTTCTTGCAATCCACTCGTTTAGCGGATTGTCGTCGATAATACCAATTTGTTGACGGTCTTCCTCAGTGAGTTCCCGAGCTTTGGCTTGATCTTTGAGCCATAACCCAAGTCCAAGAACAGATTGTTCACTCCCATCCGGAATCCATGCCTCAAAACCGGATGTCTCACGAACTTCAAGGCTCAACATTTGGATACGCTCCGGCATTTGATTCATGAAATGCTCAAAAAATTGCTTTGCCTGCGTTCGAGTCATCTCGATACAGTTAAAGCCGACTGGAGATGTAAATAGTGTGTATGGCATGATTTATGGGAGATTGACGTGCTCAATAATGGTGATGGCGGGTGGCACCGACCAAAACCGTCGATCCCCCGTGCCACCGACCGCGGCTCTGAGCGGTCGGTGTGCCCTTTGGCTTCTTGTTGCGGGCAGGATAGGCAGGTGACACCGACCAAAACCGTCGATCCCCGTGCCACCGATCCGCGGCTCTGAGCGGTCGGTGTGTCTTGGTCTCTTGTAACACCCCTGCCAACAACCCCCATCCCACCTCCCCGCTGCCCACAATTCCCTCCGCATCTCCCACCCGCGCGCGCAACATTCCGTCCCTTCCACGCTTCCCTCTTGCATTTCCCCCGCAGGTGTGCATCATGCACTTCATGATCGCACCACACGACACACCCTGCGCCTCACGAGCCGCGCCCGATCACCCGATCTCGACTTCACCCCTCCCGCCTCACGTCTGCGAGTCCGAACTCTTCAGCACGCTTCTGCGTTCAAGCCTCCCGCTCCCCGAGATCGCCGCCGAGTTCAACATCTCCGTCACCATCATCGCCCGCTGGCTCGAACTCCCCCACATCCAGGACAAGCTCGCCCTCGTCGAGCGCGCCGCCATCGCCCGCGCCCGCGTCCAGGCCGCCGAACTTGCATCGCTCGCCGTCAGCGCACTGGTCGATCTTCTTCAGACCGCGCCCACCGACACCCCGCGCGATCGCCAGACCCACACCCGCGCCATCTCCGCCGCAGGACGGCTCTTCAGATCACTGTGCGTCTCGCCCAACACGCCCGGCACACAACCGCCCGGCACGCAAGCCCCCACGCACGCCCCCGCGCTCTCCCAACTCACCGCGGCAGCCGCTCATTCAGCGCCGGCAACTTCGGCGCCCCGATCGCCTTGGCCTGATACCAGAACGCCGTCGAGGCGATGTCGTCGGTCAGTGGCTGATACTTCTTCGTCTCGTACCACCCCAGCGCCTGCACCGTCACGCGCAGATCCCTGGCAAACCGCACCGGGTCGGGCAGATGCCACCGATACAAACCATGCGCCGGCACGCGCGGGCCCCACTTCTTCTTGTACCCCTCCTCGAACTGGCAATAGCCAAGGTACGGCGTCGAATACACCTGTGGCGGCAGCGCCGGATCATCATGATCCATCACAAACCCCCACGCCCCGCCAAAATAGTCCTCCGTCCCCGTCCCGCAGATCGTCGGCGCGTCGTGCTTGTCGCCGTCGATGAAGAACTTCACTTCCCCCTCGCCCCACCAGCACGAACTCAACTGATTCCACACCAGGTACGTCCCGACGTAGTGCCCCTTGCCCTTGATGCCTTCGAGAATCACGTGTTCAGGATTCTGGCGCGTCGTCAGGCTCCGGTTCCACGCCACGTGCAGCAGCCCCGCATCGGCCCCGACCTCCTGCTCGGCATACGTAATCTGATAAAAGAAGTCCGGAATCATCTCCGGCCCGTCGTTGCGCACCGTGATCCGTATCCGCTTGCGAAACGGCATCGGCCAATACGAGTTCTGCCCGCCCATCGGCGCCACCACCACCGTCGCCGAGTTCACCAGCGCCTTGCCATTGACCCCGTTGGCGAAGAAATCGCCCAGCGGACAGCGAATGCTCGGCTCCTTCGCATCATCATAAAACACTTCCAGCGCAATATGCCGATGTACGCCCTGCAGCACCGTACACCAGATGTGCTGGATCACCCCCGGCCCCTCGATGTCGGCCAGCGTCAGCGTCTGCCCGGGCGCGAAGTTCTTCAGGCAAGGCCGCACCTTCCAGCCCTTGCCCAGCTCGCTCGCCGCCTCGGTGCAATGTTGATCATCGCCGACCTTGGCCTGCGCGCCGCCCCCCTTCTTGCCCTTGGGGTTCTCAGCACAGATCGAGCGGGTGCGGCCAGCAGTAATGCGAGTGATATCAGCAAGCGGGTTGAACATCCAGTCGGTCCTTTCTCATGAATGGACCGGACTGTAGCCGCGACAACCGCCCGCGCGCGATCGGGTTTACGCCCGAAACTCCCACGGCTCGCCGGGCGTGTAGCCGATCAGGTCGTAGAGCTCGGCCCGCGTCTGCATCCGCTCCAGCAGCCCCTCGGCGCTGCCGCTGTCGCGCAGCACGCCCAGCGCATCGGCCACCGCCTTCATCGCGATGCGCAGCAGCGTCACCGGATAGATCACCAGGTCGTAGCCCAGCGCGCCGAGGCGCGCCAGCGGAATCAGTGGCGACTTGCCGAACTCGGTCATGTTGGCCAGCAGCAGTGCGCCCGTCGGCCGCAGCGCCTCGGCGAAGCGCGCGAACTCGTCTTCGCTGTGCAGGCCTTCGGGGAAGATCATGTCCGCCCCGGCCTGGCGGTAGACCTTCGCGCGCGCGACGGCCGCGTCGAAGCCTTCGACCCCGGCCGCATCGGTCCGCGCGATGACGATGAACGCCCCGCCGCTGCACGCCCGCGCCGCTTCGGCCGCCCACGCGATCTTGCTGGCGCAGTGTTCGACGCCGACGAGCGTCTTGCCGTCGAGATGGCCGCAGCGTTTGGGGAAGACCTGGTCTTCGAGATGCAGCCCGGCGGCCCCGGCGCGGTGATAGTCGATGACGGTCCGGCGGACCATCTCTTCTTCGCCGAAACCGGTGTCGGCATCGGCGATGACGGGCAGGCCGCTGCCGTCGGCGACGTCGCGGATGGTGCGGCAGAAGGCTTCGAGCGAGAGCAGCCCGACATCGGGCACGCCGGCCGAGACGCTGGTCGCGGCCCCGGAGACGTAACAGGCGTTGAACCCGGCGCGTGCAACCGCGCGTGCCGCCAGAGCATTGAAAGCTCCGGGCGCGGCGACGACTCCGGAAGCCATGGCGGAGCGGAGAAGAGTGCCGGGATGAGGCTTGGTCATGAGTGAGGATATGCGGCAACTCAACGTGCCAGACCCGCGACCCCCCGGACCCCCAACCGCCCGCCTCCATGGCATGTACCATACGTCAGAGAAAGGACCACATGGCGAAGCTAAACGGTTGTTCAGACGCTTGCTACGAAGCTCTCCGTCGAGTACGGGAGACCGCGCTGGTCGGCTTTGGCAGTCTCTTTACTCCGGAGCGGAAGATCTGGACGGCGCGGAATCTCCAGCGGCACCACGAGATGTTTGTCCAGCGATTCGATGAAGGGGAAGGGACGTTCCTCAACAAGTATCGCCATCAGCTCGACGGTGCAGATGACGACACGATGCAACTCGCTGCAGAGTTGATGTACGTCCAACAAATCTTCACGACCCAGACCGGCGCGCCGAAGAAGATCGAGAACGTCCGCGAGGTGCTGGCTTGGTGCGATCGGCCTGTCGAGGTGCCCGAATGGGCGGTCGAAGGTGCCAGGGGCTATGCGGGAGACCAGAGTTTCAACCAGCACCGACCTTGGCATCTGGCTTGGGTAAACGAGTATCTGCTCCACTGGCATGAGCTCCTGGAACCGGAACGGACGCGCCTGCTTGAGGATCCGTGGGCGTTCCGCGAAGACGTCCTTGGACTCAAGACTTCGCTGCAGGCATTCCAGCCGATGCGCGAGGCTTGGCTGTACATCGCGTTCCCAGACACTTTCGAGAACATCTCATCGCGCAATGACAAGAAGGCCATCCAAAGTACCTTTATGCACTTGTTGCCAGATGGAGCAACCGAGAACATCGACCGCGACTTGCTTGTCATCCGAAATGCACTGGAAAAGGAAGCTGGGGCCGGCTTTCACTTCTACCGCCAGCCCTTCATTCAGCAGTGGAAGGAGCCCAAGGAACCGAAGCCGAAGAAGCAGTCAGACGGCGAATCCCCAAAGATCACGCAGCCCGGTCCAGGTCTGTCGGCAAGCGACGCTCCGGCTGTGATTGAGTCGCTCGACAATCTGGCAGAAACCCTCATGCTGGAACCGACGGACACCCTGTCGCGTTGGGCAGCATTGCTCGTCGAGAAGGGCCAGATCATTATTCAGGGCCCTCCTGGTACTGGCAAGACCTTCATCGCTCGCAAGATGGCAGAGTCGCTTGCGGGCACATCGGATCGGGTGACCATCGTCCAGTTTCATCCGTCCTATGCGTACGAGGATTTTGTTGAGGGCTTTCGCCCGGCTGGTCCGAACCACTTCGAGGTCAAGGACGGACCACTCAAGCGGATTGCAATACGCGCAGCGGCTGAGCCCGACGCCCGCTTCGTGTTGCTCATCGACGAGATCAACCGGGGCAACATCGCCAAGGTATTCGGAGAGCTGCTCTTCCTGCTGGAGTACCGCGACGAGGCGATCACGCTCCAGTACTCCGAAGCCCCGTTCCGCCTGCCGCGAAACCTCCTGATCATCGCGACAATGAACACCGCCGATCGCTCAATCGCCTTGCTCGACATGGCGCTGCGTCGGAGGTTCCGTTTCATCGATCTCGTGCCTGGCGAGAAACCCATTGATGGACTCCTTAAACGCTTCCTTGACATCAACGCGCCAGACATGGTCTACCTCGCAGACATGATCGATTGCGTGAACAAGATTGTGGACGATCGGCACGCAGCAATTGGCCCAAGCCACTTCCTGACCGACGATCCGAGAGCACTGACCGAGGAGTGGGCCAAGCAGATCTGGGACCACTCGGTCATGCCGGCACTCGCCGATCGGTTCTTCGATAACCCCAGTGAGATGAGCCAGTTTCGATACGACACTATGAGAGATCGGGTTACCTCTGACGACGTCGTTGCCGATCAAGCGGAGGACGAAGATGCGTCGTCTGACGCTGACTGAGTACGTCACCGCCACTGGGCTGCACCTCAACTCCGATGAGGTTGCGATGCTCCGCCGCGCGCATCCCACCCTTCGGATAGAGCCATCGATCGGGTTGCCCGGGCGAGTCGATCTTACACCGGATCAGCATATCGGTGTGGTTCAGCTCTCATCGGTCACCATCGAGATCCAGCCCAAGATGCCGATGTCCTCGGTGGTCTTCCTTGTCTCGTACGCGGCGGACCGCGTGAAATGGTCCCCAATGGAGACGGCGTGGAAAGACGATGCCACGCTGATGGACCTTGTCGCTGCTGTCTTGTGCCGCAACATCGAGCGGGCGACAAGGCGAGGACTTCTTGCCGGCTACCGGTCGCATGAGGAGTCACTCTCGGCACCCCGCGGTCGAATTCGCTTTTCCGAGCAGTTGAGTCAGCGTCTTGGACAAGCACCGCCCATCGAGATTGAGCACGACCTCTTCACGACAGACATCGTCGAGAATCGGATCCTGTTTAGTGCTCTCGCCTGTCTCCGCCGTCTCCCATTGCGGTCCTCAAAAATCAAGCATGAGATCCAGCGGGCCGCCAGGCTCTTCGGAGGCGTGGAACTGTGTCACTACCAAAGGCACACCATCCCCGAACCAATGATCACGCAGTTGAACCGGCACTACGATCCCGCTCTACGAATCGCCCGGCTGGTTCTTCGCTCGGCATCGGTTGATTGCGGGGGCGGCATCCGTCGAGCTGACGCTTTTCTCGTCGACATGAACGCCGTATTCGAGATGTTTCTCCGCGTGGCTCTGCGAGAAGCGCTTGGATGTTCGCTCGCGGAGTTCCCGGATAAGTCACCGCGTCTCCGACTTGATGCTGCGGAACGCATTCCACTCAAGCCTGACCTGAGTCTGATCTCGAATGGCACCATCTTCTGGGTGGGCGATGCGAAATACAAGCGGCTTAGTGCGGCTGGCTACCAGAACGCCGACGTGTACCAGATGCTCGTGTATCTCATCGCGACTGGCTTGCAGTCCGGGATGCTCATCTACGCTGCGGATGCCGGATTGACCTCGGTCACGCACGTCATCGAAGGCGCGGCTCGGAACGTGCGGGTTCGCACGCTGGATCTGCAGCGACCGCCGCGCGGCATTCTGCGGGAAGTCGCCGCCATTGCGGGGGAGATTCGGGATCCGGCTGTGCAGGCGGGCAGCACCGACGGTACGAGATAATTGCTTGGGGTCGTGCCATCGGACCGCGGCTTTGTGTATAGACAGGAGACATGGCTGACGGTGTTCGGGGGCATGAGATCAGCGATTGCGGTCGGTGCCGCGCCGTCAGGGTTGGGCTCCAGCCAGAGCGCCCCGATGTCTCCTAACTTGAACCGTGTGAATACCGCCGATTGGGGTGCCTGCGGCTTCTGGCGGGCTTCCGATTTCAGTTCTGGGGAGCCGGGCGGGGCAAAACCGCGTTCCTGACCGCGCCAGGGCCGAATTGTGGATAGTGAGTGGGCGAATGGCCCTCCTCCAGTCATGACTGGAACTCTCCAAGTCGTGACTGGCGCGCTCTGAGTCCTGACTGGAGGCGGGTGGCACGGGGGGATGAATCATGGCTTGCAGTCGGTGCCACGTCCCCACTCACACGTATGCACACGGCACCGGGCTGGCGATTATGCCCGCGTTGAAGCGGCGGGGGCATGTCGCCCGCTGTCATCGCGTTTGGTGTCGGGTTTGACGTCGGGTTTGACGTCGGGTGATTCGTGTCGAAAGACTTCATCTATGCGCTTGCCGAATACCTCTGCGATTCGGAATGCGGCTTCGAGGGATGGCGAGTACTTGCCGGATTCGATCGCTGCGATGGTCTGTCGCGTTAGTCCCACGCGATGGCCCAGCTGGGTTTGTGTCATTTCGCCAGAGAGGAATCGCAGTGTTCGAATGTCGTTGACGATTCGGAGTTTGTCCATTCATCACCCCCACCAGCGGCGATAACTGACAATCACAATGCCATATCGCACTGTTTCGGCCAGCACGATCGTGGCGATCGCGACGTTGATGAGGGGCCAGCCGCCAGTGATGAACGGCATGACGCAGCCGACCTGGATGATGCCGACGATCAGGAGCCAGTAGGCGAGGCTGATGCTTCGCTGCGCGATGGCCTGGTCGCGTTCATCAAGTGGTGCTCTGGCGTCGTCGGGCGAGCGCATGAAGAGCACGATCCGCCCCGCGATTGAGGTCGCGGCATGGACGAGCGCAGCGGCTGCGAAGACCTTCATGGTTTTGAGGTCTGGAAGTTGGTTTGACGGTTGCACGACGGCCACCCAGGTGAAGTAAGGGATGTAAGCCAGCATCATCCCGGCGAGAGAGAGCCAGGCGATCTTTTCTTGGTACGGCATTGTTGACGCGGCGTCTATTGTTGTTGACATGATGTAAAGAATAGCGAACATTGCGGCCACGTCAAGCCCGGTGGCCAGAAAAGATGGTGAGGGTTGATGGGATAACGACGGGCACCCGGCGAAGGGGCCTTCACACTCTTCTCGTTGGGACGTGTCTTAATGAGATTTGCTGGCCGGGGGGATGTGGCGCTCGATGCATGAGCGCGGCTCGCGAAACGGGGCGAGGCTTGGTGGAAATGACCCCATGGGGATTCGAACCCCAGTTTTCAGGATGAGAACCTGACGTCCTGGACCAGACTAGACGATGGGGCCCGACAATGCGGACTTCGTTTCGCACAACAGTAGCCGCAGCCGACAGAGGGTCAAATCGCCCTCCGCGCTTCTCGATGCGGCGGATATGTTGATGGCGCTATTACGCCGATCGTTCACACGGTCGCGGTTGACATGTTGCGGCGGAGTTGGCTGAGTGCATAGACGGAGGCTTCGGATTCGGTCTGGCCGACGACTGCACCGGCGGCACTGCCGCCACGTTCGCGCCATTCTGCGCGATAGCAGTCGAACAACTGAATGTGCCTCACCGAAAAGTCGAAACCAGCAGACTCGAACTCTGCACTGACCCGGCTCGATCGAGGAAACGATCGGCCATCGGTGTGGTGCTCGCAGCCCACCGTGTCCAGCGCTGACCACCCCGTCGCGTACAACTCGTCAATCGCAAAGTCCAGACCCATGACAAGCCCCTAGCACACGATCGCCAAGGCTGTCCACCCTGACAGCCAAACACTCACCCGATGCCCGTGCGCACGGTCATCGGTCCTCCCAATACAAAAGGTGGCTCCACCACTAATCTATCGGATTCAGGAGCCGTTGTCCATACCCTTCCACACAACTTCCACATCTTCCCCAACATCAACACCCCACTTTAGGGGGTCTTGCGGCTCCAGTCAACCCTCCCCTGGCACCTCAACTGCCACCTGCCAGCAGCACCAGGACGATCAGGTCATAAATTGCGTGAGTGGCGACAACGATCCCGAAATCGCGAAGCAGGTACACCACGCCGAAATACGCACCAGCAGCACAATAAAACAAAAACCAGCCCAGATCGAACCCCATCCCGGCTGGGAGGTGATACCAGCCGAAGAGGACGGCGGAGATGGCAACGGCTGCGATGGCACCGGCTCGTTCTGGGACGCGGAGGAGATCGACAAGGGCGAAGTGGGCTGCCGCGATGATGATCATTCGGAACAGGAGTTCTTCATATAGTCCTGCACCGATTGAGATTGTGATCCGCGCCCCCAGATCCCACGACCGCACATCGGTCCCTTGCGCCAGGGCTGTGGGGTCCAGCAGCACCGCAATTACAAGGAGCGGAAACGTCCACAGCGCCGATTCCGCAACCATCCCCAGCAGCACTGTCCACCGAATCCGCCACGAATCCCGCGTCAGCAGGTGCCACACCAGCAGAACAACTACGACCACAACCCCCGGCAGGTGCAGCCCCGTGACACCGAAGCGCTCGAATGCGGCTCCCAACAGCCGGTCGGCCTCAACTGTTGCCACCTGATCCGTCTCCGGACTGGTCAGATAGATCAGCGATCCAACCTCATACACCACAATCAGCGGCAGCAACAGGCACAGAATCTGCCACGGCGCCTTTGATGCGCGCGCATACCCGGCAAGTTCCGCATCTTCGCGATTTTTTCGTCGATGTGGTGCTGTGGTCGAGCGTCGGGCCATGATCTCAACGTGTTCTCAACGTGATCTCGACGCGACCTCAACCACCCACGCAAAACATTCGTAAACCCACCCGTCAGGCCGAATTCTTGGCCTTCAGGTGTGCGTGCAGTCGGCTCTTGCGACGCGAGGCCTGATTCTTGTGAATCACGCCTTTGGACGCTGTCTTGTCGATGATCGACGCACACGACTGATACGCCTTGGCTGCCTCCTCAGCGCTCCCGCTTGCGCACGCCGTCTGGAACGACTTGATCGCTTCGCGCATGGTCCGGAGACGCCAGCGATTGCGAGCACGAGCCGATTCATTCTGACGAACGCGCTTCTGCGCTGACTTCGAGTGAGCCATATGAAAACACCTCTATACGGGAAACCAGTTTGCCTGAACCTCGTGAGCCTGAATCCAGGCCCATTATTCCCGCCAACTACCGCCGTCGGCCTAGGGCCCAAACTGTAGGCCCAACCCGGTCAATATGCTTGCACGCACCTCAAAAGAAATCAACTCCATGCCCCGGCCCCCTTGCCGAGGACGCCCGGGACGCTTAACCTATCTGCGACATCCTGCGGGCGTAGCTCAACTGGATAGAGCACCTGACTACGGATCAGGAGGTTAAGGGTTCGAATCCTTTCGCCCGTGCTTTTATCGCCACCAGCCCCGGCCAAACGCCGGGGCTTTTTTTGGCCCGTTTGTGCTGGCGGTGCTGGTGCCGGGGGGGGTGGGTCAATCACCCGATGGCGTAGAGGACGAGCATGGGTACCAGATTGAAGACGAAAATGCCCAACTTGTACAGCATCAGGCCGAGGTAGTGGATTGCGTCGAACTGCTCATCGCTGAGCCGAAACCAGCGCCCGTGCAGCCGCTTGATCCA
This sequence comes from Phycisphaeraceae bacterium, assembly GCA_019636795.1. Taxonomy (NCBI): domain Bacteria; kingdom Pseudomonadati; phylum Planctomycetota; class Phycisphaerae; order Phycisphaerales; family Phycisphaeraceae; species Phycisphaeraceae bacterium. Next base: position 75,299 of record JAHBWW010000006.1, on the reverse strand, counting down.
ACCTCGGGCCAGGGTGAAGAGGGCGAACCAGACGATCAGGATCGCAGCGTTGACGATTGTGCACCACAGCAGGAGTTCGCGGACGAGTTCAAGAGTCATTGCACACCTCGATTTCGCACACGTTGATTTCGTTGTGACAGGCCCGCGTGTCGGGTGCGGAATCCTATAGTGACTGGATGCTTGATTCACTTCGTACAACTCAGTCTGCGGCGCTTGCTGAACTTGCTGCTGTTGCCGACCAGGCGGCTTTGGAAGGCTGGCGTGTGGAGTACCTTGGCTCGAAGGGGAAGGTGCGCGCCGCGATGGGGGCGATGAAGGATGTGGCGCCTGGGGACAAGCCTGCGTATGGGCAGGCGGTGAATGCGATGAAGGCTGTGCTTGAGGCTGAGTTTGCGCTGCGTGCGGCTGCGATGGCGGCGTCGGGGAGTTCGGGGCCGGCGATTGATCTGACGGAGCCGGGGGTGATTCAGTCGTCGGCTCTTGGGAGGCGGCACATTATTTCGCGTGTTCGGGATGAACTGGTCGATGTTTTCGGGCGGATGGGGTTTGAAGTTGCGACGGGGCCGGAGCTGGAAGACGACGAACATAATTTTATCAAATTGAACATTCCGGCTGAGCACCCGGCGCGTGATCCGATCGATAATTTTTATGTTGACAATCCTGCGACGACCCAGCGGCCGCGGATGCTGCGGAGCCAGACTTCGACGGTGCAGATTCGGACGATGGAGGATGCGGTGGCGAGGGGCTGGGGGCCCCCACTGAAGGTTGTTTCGCCGGGGCGGGTGTATCGGCCTGACACTGTGGATGCGACACATTCGTTCATGTTTCATCAGATCGAGGGTTTGTATATTGATCGCGATGTGACGATGGTGGATCTGCAATCGACGCTGATGCACTTTGCGCGGGCGTATTTCAGCCCGGATGCGGAGGTTCGTCTGCGGCCGAGTTTCTTCCCGTTTACTGAGCCGAGCGCAGAGTTTGACATGAAGATCGCGCTCAAGCCCGGGCAGGCTCCGGGATGGGTGGAATTGGGCGGCTGCGGGATGGTGGATCCGAATGTGCTGTCGGCGTGCGGCATCGACCCGGAGGAATGGACCGGGTTTGCGTTCGGGTTTGGGATTGAGCGCATTGCGATGGGCAAGTACGGGATCCCAGATATACGGATGCTGTTTGAGAACGATCTGCGGTTCCTGAGCCAGGTCTGATGCTGAGGATTGAGCGGGCTTGGGAGCGGAAATGGGCGGGCCTATCCTGAGTGCATGATTCATCCGTGGCATGACGTATCTCCTGGAGTGAGCGGGCTGGCGCTGCCGGAGTTTTTCAAGGCGATCATCGAGATCCCGAAGGGATCGAGCAACAAGTACGAACTGGACAAGCACACGGGGATGATTCGGCTGGACCGGGTGCTGTCGAGCGCGGTGTACTACCCGGCGAACTATGGGTTCATACCGCAGACGATGGCGGAGGATGATGACCCGCTGGATGTGCTGGTGTTCTGCTCGGAGGAGATCCCGCCGCTGTGCATCTGCGAGGCGCGGGCGGTGGGCGTGATGACGATGGTGGATGACGGGCAGCCGGACCACAAGATCGTTTCGGTGCTGGTGAACGATCCGGAGTATGCGGATTATCACAAGGCGTCGGACTTTCCGCGGCACACGTTCAAGATGCTCAAGCGATTCTTCGAGGATTACAAGATGCTCGAGGGCAAGGGCGTGGAGGTCGATGAGATCATGCCTGCGGAGATGGCGCACGCGATCATCGAGAATTCGCTGGCGCGGTACTCGGATCTGCGGCGGATGGGCGGGATCAAGGGACTGAGCGGGTGAAGTGCGGCGGGTGATGCGACACAGCGATGATGGGAGATGCGATGATGAATGATGCGAGACGGGCGGCGAGCGCGATCGAGGCGAAGGGTTGCGGCATCAGTCGTCGTGCGGCGATCGGGGGCGTGCTTGCGGCGGTTGCGGCGGGGCCTGGGCTGGCGCGGGAGTGGCTGCGCGAGCCGTTGTTTCGGATTTCGCTGGCGCAGTGGTCGCTGCACCGGGCGCTGCAGTCGGGGAAGTTGACGACGCTGGATTTTGCGAAGGTGGCGCGCGAGGAGTTCGGGATCGAGGCGATTGAGTTTGTGAATACATTTTTCAAGGACAAGGCGCGGGACGAGGAGTATCTGGCGGCGCTGAATGAGCGGGCGCGCGATGTTGGCGTGAAGCATCTGCTGATCATGGTGGATGGGGAGGGGGCGCTGGGCGATGCTGATGAGGATCGGCGGGCGCGAGCGATCGAGAATCATGTGCGGTGGCTTGAGGCGGCCAAGGCGCTGGGGTGCCATTCGATTCGGGTTAATGCGCAGAGTTCTGGGAGTTATGAAGAGCAGATGGAGCGTGCGGCGGATGGGCTGAGGCGGCTGACGGAGCGGGCGAGGCCGATGAGTTTGAACGTGATTGTGGAGAATCACGGGGGGCTGTCGTCGAATGGTGCGTGGCTTGCGGGGGTGATGAAGAAGTTTGGCGATGAGCGATGCGGGACGCTGCCGGATTTTGGGAATTTCAATGTGAGTGCGACGGAGGCGTATGACCGGTACAAGGGGGTTGCGGAGTTGATGCCATTTGCGAAGGCGGTGAGCGCCAAGTCGCATGATTTTGATGAGGATGGGAATGAGAAGCACACGGACTATCGCCTCATGATGAAGATTGTGATTGAGGCTGGGTATCGCGGGTTTGTGGGTATCGAGTATGAGGGCGGGGTGCTCGATGAGTATGCGGGGATCAGGGCGACGAAGAAGTTGCTTGAGAGGGTGCGGGAGGAGATGGCGGCGGGGTGAGGCGTCAGTGGCGTGGTTCGATGAATGCGCCGGGGACGCGGAAGGGCCCGCCGAGGAGTTGTGCGCCGGGCTCGACGATGAGTTTGGGTGCGTTGATGGCGCCCTTGACTGTTGCGTTTGGGCCGAGGTATACGGGGCCTGCGGATCGGACTGATGCTTCGAGCGAGCCGAGAATGCGGACACCCTGGCTTGCGATGACGTCGTTGCAGACGGCGCGAGCTTTTTTGTGGATGACGACGACGCCGGTGGTTCGGAGGCTGCCTCCCCAGTGCATGGCGCGGACGGAGATGTCTTCGAGGTTGAGTTGTTTATAACATTCGGGGCATGTGACGGTCATTGCGGAAGCGGGGATCTTGATGGAGTTTCCGCAGTGGTAGCAGCAGGCGGGAACGGTGCCTTGGCGGCCGACGATTGCTGAACGGATGGAAAGTGCGTCGGTGGTCATGGGGAGTGAGCACGAGGCGGTGAAAATGCGCGTTGCATGCGGGTGCATGCAGCACGAGGTGTTGAGGAACTGATTTTTGCCAGACTACGGCTCTGTCGTGAGCGGTGTCGTTGGGGTTGAATGTCAGGCGACGTCTGCGGCGCGTGAGTCGATGTCGAGGGAGAGGGGCCTGGTTTCGACGACGGGTTTTGGCTCGGCAGCGGAGCGGAGGGTTGTGGCGCGCGGGGTGTGAAGAGATGGTGCGGAGGCAGGTGCGGTGCGGGTGCGTGATTCGGGTTGAGTCTGCGTGGAGGGCGCTCCGATCTGACCGACGCGGCATTGGCCGGTGAATGTTGCGCCTTCGATGACGACGAGTTTGGAAGCGGTGATGTCGCCTTCGACTCGAGCGTCGGCATTGAGGGTGAGAAGTTCGGTTGCGACGATGTCGCCTTCGATTTGTCCATCGACGACGACACGTTCGGCTTCGATGGTTGCGCGGCAGGTTGCGCCGCGTCCGACCTGGACTTCGCCTGCGGCATTGATTTTGCCTTCGAAGGTACCGAGGATGCGTGCGCCGCCTTCGAAGTACATTTCACCCTTGATACGGGTGTCACGCCCGATGACGGTCATCTCGGTGTTGTTTGATGTTGTTGAGGCCATGATCGACTCCTTCGGTCAGTGGTTGAATGTGTGCCCGGGCGCGACTCCCGCGTCCGATGAGTGGCTGGTTCGGAGGAGTTGATCGGCGCGTGTGGGCAAGTTTGGCCAGAATGAGGCGGCATGTTTGGCGCGAAGGTGTCGATTTTTGCGCGTTTGGGGAGAAAGTTGGAGTTGGAGAGGAGTTCGAGGCGGGGTTCAGGCGTGGACGGGTCAGGGAAAGGTTGGGTTTAGTTGGAGTCGATTGGGAGGAAGTCTGCTTTTCGGCCTTTGGTCCAATCGCGGAAGCGTGGCCAGAGAATTGCTTCGATGACGATTTTGAGGCATGCGGCAATGGGGATTGCGATGAGGAGTCCAAAAACCCCAAAGAGGGCTCCTCCGGCGAGTGAAGCGAAGAGGATCATTGGGGTGGACATGCCGGTTTCCTTTCCCTGGATCATGGGAGTAAGGACGTAGTCGTCGGCGGCCTGTACGAGGAAGTAGAGGACGAGGGGTGCGGCGATGACCCAGATGATGTTGCCGCGAATGCCGGTGTGGTTTTCGAGCCAGAGGAGCGTGATTGCGATGGGGACGCCGATGAGGGCGAGGTATGGGACGATGGCGAGGATTGCGACGAGTGGGCCGAGGATGAATGCTGCGGGCACACCGATGATCATGAATCCGAGGGTGAAGAGGATGGACTGAATGAATGCGATGGTGAGGCGGCCTCGGATGAATGCGGAGACGACGATGTCGAAGCGTTTGAGGAGATCGATTGAGCGAGCGCGGTGTATTTCGGGGAGCAGGTGAACGGCGAATCCCTTGCATTCGATCCATTTGGTGGCGATGAAGTAGAAGAAGAACCCGGTGAGGAAGACCATGAATGCGAGTGAGATTGCGCCGGTTATGAGTTGGAGTGCGGTTTGAAAGACGTTGGTACCGAGGCCAACGGCGGTTTGTGCGATGCGTTGTGCGTTTGCCTGAGTCCATGCGGAGGCGGTTGCGAAGACGATTTCGAGGTCTCCGCCTTCTTCGGCGCGGAGTTGTTCGCCCATCCAGATCCAGGCTTGGCCGGAGTGGTCAAGGAGTTTTTGTCGGGCGGCTTCGATGGCGGCGGCTTCGTCTGCTTGCACGAAGGAAGTGACGAGGCGGACGTTGTTGGTGAGTCGTGCAGTGAGTCCGGCAGTCTGGATGACGCCGTAGGAGAGACCAAGGGTGACGGGGATGAGCACGAGGACGATCGCGGCGACGAGGATGGAGGCGACGGCTCCTTTGCGAGAGAGGCGTGTGCGACGAACAAGGAGTTGAATGACAGGTTCGAAGAGGTAAGCGAAGAGGATGGCGAGGAGAACGGGGACCGTGACGACGCTGATGGCTTGTCCGAGCCAGAGGAGGCCGAGGATGACGAAAACGACAAGGACATCGCGGACTGGCTGAATCTGCCAGAGGTGCAGGCGAGCCCAATCGGGGCGTTTGTCAGGGTGGTTATTGGGATTGGGAGGGTTGGCCATGGCCAACAGGTTAGCGGGAATGGGGTGTGCGTGCGGGGTGGTGAGCGTCTTTCGCGTGGTGGGGAATTGCTTTTGCGACTGAGTCTCAATAAACTCTATTGAGCCGTCGGGTGTGGCGGTCAGGAGATTGCTGTGCGGTTTCGTGGATTGCTCAGCCCGATCAAGCGTGCCCGCGTGACAGGCGTTGCTCCGGCGCATTCGTCGGCGGTGGCGGATCTGCCGCGTGGTGGTCGGGGGCGTGTGGTGGCGACGGTCGGCTGTGCGGCGGAGTGTGACTATCTTCGCGGGCTCGGGATCGAGCCTGGGGTGGAGGTTGAGGTGTGCCGTGCTGGGAGCCCGTGCGTGGTGAACGTTGGGTTTGCGTGCGGCGGTGTTTGCCGGATCGGGATCGGGCGTGAGATTGCTCGACGGATCTACGTTGACTGCACATGCAATAAGACTGGCGGCGATGGCTCCGGGCTTTGATGGGTCGGGAGCGGGCCGAAGTGGTGCGACGGTGCGTGTTGCGCTGATCGGGAATCCGAACGTCGGGAAAACAACTTTGTTCAATCGGTGGTGCGCGGCGTCGCATCACACTTCGAACTTTCCTGGAACGACGCAGGAAGCGCGGTTTGGCGCGATGACTGCGGATGCGACGGTTGAGTTGATTGATCTGCCGGGGATGTACAGTTTTCTGGATGGGTCGGCGGAGTCGGCAGCGTGTCGGCGCGTGCTGTCGGGCGATGAGAAGCCTGATGCGGTGTGTGTGGTGATCGACGTTGCGAATGTGACGCGCGGGCTGCGTGTGGTGCGTGAGTCGATCGAGGCTGGGCATGCGGTGTTTGTGCTGGTGACGGATGTGGGTCGCGGGGAGGAGACGAGCGGGGTTGCGAGGTCGCTTGCGAAGGCTGCGGATGTGCGTGCGATCGGGATTGAGGGCTCGGAGCGTGTTTTTGGGAGTGTCGCGCGCGACGTGGTGGCGACGGGGGCTGTGGCGCGGGTGTTTGCGGCGGACTGGGCGGATGTGACTGCGGGATTGGTTTGGCGTGGGGCGAGCGCGACGGGGAGCGGCACGCGTGGCGATCGAGCGGACCGGCTTGCGTTGCATCCGGTAGCGGGTGTGCTGATTTTCGCGGCGGTGATGTGGGGGCTGTTTTATAGTGTTTTTGCGATTGCGGCGTATCCGATGGATTGGATCGAAGGTTTTTTTTCGTGGCTTGCGGGGGTGATTGGGAATGCGCTGCCGGAAGGGCCTGTGGCGAGTCTGGTTGGGGATGGGATTGTGGGCGGGGTGGGCGCGACGTTGGTTTTTCTGCCGCAGATTGCGATGTTGTTTTTTCTGATCTCGCTGCTGGAAGAGAGCGGGTATCTGGCGCGTGGGGCGCTCTTGGCGGATCGGGTGTTGAGGCCGTTTGGGCTGCCTGGGAGCGCGTTTGTGCCGCTGCTGAGTGCGCATGCGTGCGCGATTCCTTCGATTGTTGCGTGTCGGACGATTCGCGATGTGCGTGAGCGTGTGACGGCGATTCTGGTGTTGCCATTCATGAGTTGCAGTGCGCGGCTTGCGGTGTATGCGCTGCTGGTGTCGTTTCTGTTTGCGGACAAGCCTGCGCTGGCTGCGACTGCGTTTGCGGGGTGTTATGCGCTGGGCGCGGTTGCGGCGCTGGCGACGAGTCTGCTTGCGCGGCGGACGATCTTGCGTGGGCCAGCGAGTTCGCTTGCGATCGAGTTGCCTGAGTGGCGTGTGCCGCGGCTTGGTGCGGCGCTCAAGGCAGCAGCGGTGCGTTCGGGCGTGTTTCTGCGCAAGGCGGGGACGGTGATACTGGTGATGATGATGGCGTTGTGGTGGCTTTCGAATTATCCGGAGGTTGGTCCTGGTGCGGAGTCGCAGGCGCTTGCGGCGGCGGCGGAGGTTGCGACCGACGAGGATCGGGCGGCGGAGTTGCGGGCTGAGGCGGAACGTATGGCGGCGCGCGACGCGGCGCGTGGGAGTTTTATGGGTCAGATCGGGCGTGCGGCGGCACCTGTGTTTGGGCCGCTTGGGTATGACTGGCAGATCTCGATCGGTGTGATGAGCAGTTTTGCGGCGCGCGAGGTGTTTGTGAGCACGATGTCGGTGGTGCTTGCGGGTGAAGAGGAAGGCGAGGGGATTCTGGAGCGGATGAAATCGGCGCGTCGTGATGACGGGAGTCTGGTGTTTTCGACGGCGACGCTGTGGTCGCTGCTGGTGTTTTATGTGCTTGCGATGCAGTGTCTGCCGACGCTTGCGGTAACGGCGCGTGAGGCTGGGGGCGTGCGGTGGGCGGTGCTGCAGTTGGGGTGGATGACGGTGGTGGCGTATGTCGGGGCGATGATTGCGCGGGCGATTGTGCTGGGGCTTGGGGGGTAGCCGATCATGCCGACGGGGGATGTGCAGTTCTGGATTGTGACGGGGGCGTGCGCGTTGGCGGCGGGGTTTGGGCTGTGGCGTGTGGTGCGTGCGATTCGTGTGGCGCGGGGCAAGGGGCGCGGGCGGCAGACATCGGTGAGGCTGACGATTGAGAGGGAAGAGCGGGAGTGAAGATTGGCGTGCATGGGTGGGTGTTTTTGTGTAGCCTGTGGGCATGTCAAGATCGCAATCGAATGATCGCACTGCATCTCAACAAGATGCGCGACGCAGTGCCGGCGAACGGGCTGAGAGGCAGATGGCGCACTATCTCCATCGCGCGTTTGCGACGGAGCAGGGCGTACGGGTGATCCATGGCCTGCGGCTGGTTGACGATACTTTGCCGGAGGCGTGTGGAAAGTCGGGCGTAGCGCAGATGGATCATCTGGTGCTGCATGCGCGTGGTGCGTTCATCGTTGAGAGCAAGTCGGTCTGTGATACGGTCAGCGTGCGCGGCGATGGCAGCGGCGGGGATGAGTGGACCCGTTCGTTTGGGGGCAGGAGGACAGGGATGGCCTCGCCGATTGCACAGGCGCAGCGTCAGGCGGAGTTTTTGCGCAGGGTGCTGCAGGAGCATCGGGCGGATCTTCTGGGGCAGGTCTCGCTGGGAATGCGGCCGCTCTCGTTGGTGGTCAACGGGACGACACAGCGAGGATTTACAAAGATGCCGATTCAGATCGTGGTTGCGATCAGCGACGAAGGCATGATCCGTCGTGAGAAGGGCTGGAAGGAGCCGACGGAGCCGTTTCGGTCGTTTGTTTGTAAAGCCGATCAGGTTGCAGAGAAGTTGCGTGCGGAAATGCGGCAGCATCGGGCGAGTGGCGGGCTGATGTCATCGGATGAGTATGGGGTTTGGCGGATGAGCGTGAATGAACTGGCGCGAGTGGAGCAGTTTCTGAATTCGCGGCATCAGCCGATTGAAGGTGACGGCAGAGGACCAAGAAGCACTGGGGTTGCACAGCGGTGTGAAGATGATGTGACGCCTCAGCCAGCCACGAAAGAGCGGTTTGGTGCGCCGGATAGTGTGTGCAAGGGTTGCGGCGGACGGAACCTGATGGCGCGGTGGGGCAAGTATGGGTATTACTGGATCTGCCGTGATTGCCACAAGAATACGAAGATGCCGACAGTGTGCTCGGTGTGCGGAGTTGTGGGCGAGAAAGGGCTGCCGGTGAGTATTCGCAAAGAAGGTGCGAAGTATTACCGTGTGTGTGCTGCGTGCGGGATCGAAGAGCGAATCTGGACCGAGGAATGATGTGCGGCTGGTCGTTCACGGTTTTATGGATATTTGGCGAAGAAGGCGGCGAGATTGCATGTCGTGGGTTTTGGTGTGTTATCGCCGACGGCGTGGCCGGTGGAGGGGATTGGTTGGGTGTAAAGACAGGCAATCTGCTGGTTTTTGCTTTGACTGATTGGGGAGGATGCGGTACGGTATTGGAGAGATGAGGGTTGGCCAGTCGAGCGTGATTCGGCGTTGGCCTGACGGCTATGCGAGAGATGAGAGGGCGTTTCCATGAACAAGGCGATGTTGGCATGTGCGGCTGTGGCGGGCGTTGCAGCGGGTGCGTGCGGGCAGTCGTACTTCCAGTATTCGGGCGGGACGGTCACGTTTACCAAGGCTGCGTTTGCCGATCCGAATGATGCGGCGAACTGGGATGTGATCACGAGCGATGTGGCGCTGACGCGGAGCAATCTGGCGGGGATCTACAACCCGATTCAGGAGCCCTGGTATGTGGGAACGGTGAGCCCGATGGGGACGCTGTGGTACTTTGGCGGGACGGTGGCGGATGTGATCGGGGGTTCGATCGTGCTGGGGGATTTTGATGTGTGGGAGGACGCGAAGCCAGCGTTTACGCCGAACATTGTCGGGATGAACTCGGTGATGTACCTTCAGGCGCATGATGCGTATGTGGACTTCATGGTGACGAGTTGGGGTGTGGGGATTCAGGGTGGTGGAGCCGTGTCGTGGAGGCGGGCGTATGTGCCTGCGCCGGCGTCGGCGGGGTTGCTGGGTCTTGCGGGGTTGTGTGCGTTGCGTCGGCGTCGGTAGGGACAGCCTGCGAGACGAGTGCCTGGCGGGCTGACGCGCGCTGCGTGAGCCCTACGCTTTGATATGGGCGAAGTGTCACGATATCAGCGGCAGATGCTGCTGGCGGGAGTTGGCGAAGGCGGCCAGGCGAGGCTGCTTGAGTCGCATGCGCTGGTGGTGGGTTGTGGGGCGCTTGGGTGCGTGAGCAGCGAGATGCTGGTGCGTGCGGGGGTCGGGCGGCTGACGATCGTTGATCGCGATGTGGTGGAACTGACCAACCTTCAGCGGCAGGTGCTGTTTGATGAGCGTGATGCGGCAGAGCAATCGCCAAAGGCGGAGGCTGCGCGCCGGCATCTTGCAAGGATCAACAGCGGCGTGCGCGTGCGCAGCGTGGTTGCGGACTTTTCGCCCTTGAACGCGGAGCGATTGATTGCGGGCGATTGGAAGCCGGACGTGATTCTGGATGGAACGGACAACTTCGAGACGCGGTATCTGCTCAATGATGTTGCGGTGAAGCACGGGATTGCGTTTGTGTATGCGGGCGTGGTGGCGGCGAGTGGGATGTCGATGAGCGTGCTGCCGGGGGAGACGGCGTGTTTGCGGTGCGTGTTTCGGGAGATGCCTGCGGCGGGTTCGCAGCCGACATGCGATACAGCGGGGGTGCTGGGGCCTGCGGTGTCAATTGTGGCGGGGTATCAGGCGGCCGAGGCGTTGAAGATTCTGCTGGGGCTGAGGGAGAAGTTGATGCCGTCGCTTTTGACGTTTGATCTGTGGGAGGGAACGCGGTCGCGGCTGGATCTGCGTGAAGCGCGTGATGCGGCGTGTCCGTGCTGCGGGCTTGGGCGGTATGAGTTTCTTGAGGGCGCAGGGCATGAGGGTGCGGCGGTGTCGCTGTGTGGCCGCGGGGTGGTGCAGGTTTCGCCGCCGATGGAAACGCGGGTGGACCTTGTGGCGCTTGCACGTCGGCTTGGGGGCGTGGGACGGTTTCGTGTCGCGGAGATGGTGGTGACGGGTGAGCTTGATGAAGAGCGTGGTGAAGAAGGCGAAGCGATCGGGCTGACGGTGTTTGAGGATGGGCGTGCGCTGGTGCGTGGGGTGCGATCGGCTGAGCGGGCGCGGGCGATCTACGCTCGGTATGTTGGTGCGTGAGGCGAGATTTGAACAAGGAGTGTTGCGATGAGTTTCATGGGAACGACGATCAGGATTACGGCGGAGCGCATGCTTGGGCTGGCGGAAGTTTTGGCTGCGGATGTTGACGCGAAGATTTTTGCGCGTCAGCCGATGGCGGATGGCAAGCGAGTCGTGACGAATCATCCGGCTTTTGTGTATGGACACCTTGCGATCTATCCGGCGCGAGTGCTGGGGCTTGCGGGGAAGGATGCGAGCACTTTAACGCCTCCGGCGGCGTGGAACGACCTGTTCAAGGCGGGCGCGGAGTGTCGGGATGATGCGGAGGGGACGATTTATCCAGGGAAGGATGAGCTGGTGAAGTCGATGCTCGAGTGGCATCGGGCGGCGCTGGTGGTGGTTGAGGCGATGACGGAAGAGGAGTTCAAGGCTCCGAACCCTGCGGGTGGGCGGTTCAGCGAGATCATGCCGACGATGGGTGCTGCGACGATGTTTCTGTTTGGTGGGCACGCGATGATGCACCTTGGGCAGGTGAGCGCGTGGAGGCGTGTGATGGGGCTGCCTTCGGCGATGCGGTGAAGTCAGGGGCGCACGAAGGGATTGGTGCGTCGTTCGAAGCCGATGGTGGTGTCGGGGCCGTGGCCTGGGTAGACGCGGGTCTCGTCGGGGAGTGTGTAGAGATGTGTGCGGATGGAGTGTGCGAGCTGTTCGAAGGAGCAGTTGGGGAAGTCGGTGCGTCCGATGGAGCCTGCGAAGAGGGCATCGCCGGAGATGATCTGGCGTGAGGGTTCGTGATAGAGAGCGATGCTGCCTGGCGAGTGGCCGGGGATGTGGAGCACGCGCCATGGTTCGCCGATGAGGGTGAGTGATTCGTTGTGTTTGAGCAAGCGTGCGGGGGCGGGGCCGGTGATGGCGAGGCCCAGAGGCGTGCTGAGATTGAGGACGGGGTTTGAGAGCCAATCGCGTTCGGCCTCGTGAATCCAGATCGGGATTGGGCCGAGGCGGTCGATTGCTTCGTTGAGGCCGGCGATGTGATCGACGTGTGCGTGAGTGAGGATGATGGCTTGGACGTTGAGGCCGAGGGCTTCGACGCGATCGAGAAGGGGTGCGGGGGAGAAGCTGACATCGGCGATCCAGCAGGCGTTGGAGTGTGTGGGGTCGGCGTGGCGGACGAGATAGCAGTTGGTCTGGAACTCGCCGAGGGGGAATGGCTCGATGACGGGTGATGTGTGCGTTTTTGGATGCATCGCGGGCAGTGTAGGTACAATGGTGCTGGATCAAAGTGGGCTGGACTGAATATGGCTGGAGTGAACTGTGCTGATTCGCAATATCAATGAGACGCCGCGCACGCCGGTGAAGATGGATGGAGTGAAGGGCGCGACCATGGCGATCATGGTCGGGCGCGAGGATGGGGCTCCGAATTTTTCGTTGCGGCAGTTTGAGGTGGAAGCCGGCGGGCACACGCCCCGGCATTCGCATGATTACGAACACGAGGTGTACATCGTTGCGGGGAGTGGCGAGGTGCTGCTTGAGGGGGCGATGAGACCGATCCGTGCGGGGGATGTGATTTACGTTCCGGCGGATTCGGAGCACCAGTTTCAGGCAACAGGGAGTGAGGGGCTGCGTTTTCTTTGTATCGTGCCAGTGACGCGAAATTGCGGGGACCCTGTTCCGGGCAGTTGACGGGCAAAGGAGTGCGGGCATGCATGCGACAACGCGAACTTTGTGGGTGATTTCGCTGTTCTACCTGGTGCTGATCGGGGCGTGCGTGTGGAGCCTGCTGCTGGGCATGCGCGATGGAGACAGCACGCGCATTACGTTGAGCACGATCGGGCTGATTGTGTTTCTGGGGAGCGCGCCGATTGCGGTCGTGCTGGGTGCGAGAGGCTCGGGGGGCGCGGCGGCGGAGACGGATGTCGGGGAATTGGTGCGCGCGATTGAGCAGCTTGCCAAGGAGCAGGTGCTGTCGGATGATGCGAGACGGGTGCTGAATCGGGGGCGCGAGCGTGAGTTGCTGCGGCGCGCGATCGAGGAGGACATTTCGGCTGAGGACTGGGACGCGGCGATGGTGCTGGTGAAGGAACTGGCGGAGCGTTTCGGGTATCGAACGGACGCGGAGAACTTTCGCTCTCGGATCGAGACGGCGCGGTATCAGACGCTGGAGCGGCGTGTGGATGAGGCGATCAGGGGGCTTGACGGGATGATTGTGGGTCGGCGGTGGGAAGATGCGTTGTCGGAAGCGGCGCGGATTTCGCGGCTGTACCCGGATTCGCCGCGGATTGAGGGCTTGCGGCATCGTGTGGTGCAGGCACAGGCGCGGTATAAGCAGGATCTTGAGCGTCGGTTTCTGCTGGCGTCGGAACAGGACCGGGCTGAGGAGGCGTTGTCGCTGCTGAAGGAATTGGATCACTACCTGACGGAGCCGGAGGCCGAGCCGTATCGGGAGGTTGCCAAGGGGGTGATCGGCAAGGCGCGCGAGAATCTTGGTGTGCAGTTCAAACTGGCGGTGCAGGATCGGCAATGGGCGCGGGCAGCGGATGTTGGGGATCGAATCATCGCGGAGTTTCCGAACTCGCGCATGGCGCAGGAAATTCGGGAGATGATTGACGGCATTCGTGAGCGCGCGGCGGGGACTGTCGGGAGTTGATGGCGCGCGGCGTGTGAGGCGGATCAGTTGCGACCGTGGGAGAGGCCGAGATCGGTGATCGCGGGGGCGGTGGTGTGTGCGGGCTCGGTGAATTCTTCATCGAACTCGTAGACGCCGATGAAGTCATCGAGGCAATCCTGTTCGGTCTTGCGCATGAGGTTTGCGTCGATGAGAGCGAAGACGATGCGGCCGAAGTCTTCGGTGGCGTGGATGTTCCAGCGGCGCAGGACGGTGCGTGCGAGCATGCCGTAGCGCTGGATTGCGTAGTCGCGCAGGCCGAGGCAGAGTTGCTGCCCGGTGACGTGGCGTGATTCGTCTTCGGCGGGGCGATCGAAGTCGGCGGAGTCGGACTGGCCGTGGACCATCTGATCGGTGTGGCTGAGGCCGTCGCGGATGAAGCGGTAGGCATCGGGAGCGTAACCGCCTGCACGGTGAAAGATGCTCTTGATGTCGAAGTCCTCGGACATGCTGACCCTCCCTCTGGAAGGACGGGAATCGCGGTCGAATCAGAACTAACTGTATCGGCTTGCGTGGAAAAAACCAATAAAATCGGGCGGTGGTTCAAAAAACCTGCGCGCGCGGGGGGACACTGACGTGTGGATTGTCGCGGATGCTGAAGCGCAGGGGGCGAGAAGTCCAGTCAGCGGCGTTTGCGATGCCGATGCGTGGGGAGCGGATGATGTGCTCGTCCGATATGCGTCGGGCTCGCTGGAGAGTCAGGACAGAACTCGAACAAAGGTCGATGGCGTTGAGATCGCGATCGATGGCGAGGGCCTTGCAGAGTTTTGCGGGTCCGGAACAGAGGTCGAGGTCGCGGAGGGGTTTTGCGCCTGGCTTGGTGCGGTTGGCGTGCATAAGGTCGAGGCCTTCGATGGGTTCGAGGGCACGGATGAGGACGGCGTGTGGCTGATCTTCGGCGAGCGCGGAGACATTCATGCAGAAATGCATGCCATAGGTGAAGTAGACGTAACTGGTGCCTGGGAGCATGAACATTGGTTCATTGCGCGGTGTGCGGCGGTTTTTGTATGCGTGTGAGGCGCGATCGTCGGCGCCGAGGTAGGCCTCGGTCTCGACGATGATGCCCGCGGCGCGGCAGCCGCTGGGGAAGAAGCGGACGAGGCGACAGCCGATGAGATCGCGTGCCAGTACGTCAGCGGGTTTGGCGAAGAAGGGTCTGCGGAGCGTGGGCATTGTGCTGGGATTATGCGTAGGCGTGGAGACCTGGGAGGAGGAGGTTGACGCCGAAGTAGGTCCAGAGCATAACGACGAATCCGACGACGCTGAGCCATGCGGTGACGAGGCCTCGGTTGCGGATGCCGGCCTGGCGGACGTGGATGACGATGAGGTAGACGATCCATGTGACGAGTGCCCAAGTTTCCTTAGGGTCGAATGCCCACCAACGTCCCCAGGAGTGATCTGCCCACCATGCACCGAGGAGGATGCCGACGCCGAGAGTCCAGAATGCGAGTTGAAGGACGGTCATGGTTGCGCGATCGAGATCGCGGAGAGTGCGTTGCGGGCCGGTGTTGACATCGGTGCCGGTGCCGGGAGCGAGGACAGCGGTGGAAGCGACTGCGACGAGGTCGGCGCGTTCGCCGAAGAGTTTGGTGGCGTAGTGAGTGCCGAGGTAGAAGAGGGAGATGATGAAGCCGAGGGTGATGAGGCCGTAACTGGTGAGTACGGTGGTGACGTGATACTTGAGGAGGACGCTGGTGTTGAGGATCGCGGCTTCGCGTTCGATGTTTGCGCCTGGGATTCCGGTTTGTGTTGCCATGATGAGGACGAGGAATCCGGTGCCAGCGGCTGCGGCGCCGAAGAGCCATTGTCGGCGTGCGAGCATGACAGCGAGGCCGACGAGTGCGGCGAAGAGGCTGACGCCGGTCATTGATTCGAACTGATTCTGGATTGCGAAGCGTTCGGCGATGAGGCAGCGTGTGATGAATCCGAAGCCGTGGAGACCGATTGCGAGGACGAGGGTTGCGATGCCTCCTGCGATGAGCCATTTGCGTCCGGTGCCGAAGGCGAGGATGAGCATGAGGAAACTGACGAGGTATGTCCAGTAGCCGAGTTCGAAGGCGTTGGATTTGTTGTAGGTGAGTTCGAGAGAGCGTCGCTCGGTGGGGTAGACGGCGGGGTTTATGGTGGGGAGGACGGCGGCGAGGTCGACGATTGCAGCGTTGGCGCTGTCGGCATCGCGTGCGCGCCATGCCTGGCCGAGGGCGAGGGCGGCCTGGCGTGCGGGGTGAGCTGGTGGGAGATCGGCGAGGTGCTGCCAGCGTGCGTCGCTGATTTCGGGGGCGACGAGGAGAAGGTTCTGCTCGGAGCCGAGGAAGAGGCGCGTTGCACGTTCGACGCGGTCGAGCCCGCGGCGGTATGTGGGGTCGCCGCCATGAGCCTCGAAGATTGGGGTTGAGAAATGATCGACAACGCGAGGCGAGACGCGGGTGAGTTTGAGCCAGAGTTCGCGTTTGGGGTCGTCGGACTTGAAAGCGAAATCGAGATAGGACTGGCGAAGTGGGAGATAGTCGACGTGGATGAGGGGGCGGTCGATGTAGTAGACAGGATCGATGATGGTGTCGAGGAGGGTGAAGAGGGGGGCGTACTTGAATTTGATGGATTTATTGGTGGGGCCTGGGATGAGGTCGAAGTATGCGCGCGAGCCGGTGACGATGTGGACGGTCTCGCGTGCGAGGGTGTGCATGATCTTGACGCGGCCGTTGTGGAGGACAGCGAGATCTTCGAGCGGGCGAAGGTCGAGGGATTTGGCGAAGTCGGATTTTTGTTCAACCGTGACTGGTTGATCGAGACGAACCTGGCCGAAGACGCTGGCGTGGACAGATGCGGCAGAGACGTCCTGAGATTCGGGGTGTGCGTTACCTGCGGGCGCGGTCTGCGCGGCAGAAGAGGCGGTAAAGGCAACGAGAACGAACAGAGTGGATATCAATCGCATCGTGCGCATCATGCTCCGACCTCCTGCAATGGCTGTTGTGCGGGTGCGTGGCGTTGGGCAGCGGCCTTTTGACGAAGTCGATCGGCTTCGCGACGGACGAGGTATGGCTTGATGTAGAACGCCCAGGGGATTCCGATACCCATGAGTATGCTGCCGAACGCGACGACGTGGATGCCGGGGTTGTTGCCGACGCCGAGGATGGTGAACTGTGCGAGGGGTTTGTCGATGATTCCCTGGTCGACGAGTTCCTGGGACTGATTCCAGCCTTGCTGATCCCATCCGGACTGGCTGAGTTTGTACTGGTTGGGATTGATGCCGGCGAAGAAGCGGCGTGAGAGGTTGTAGACAAGAGTGCGGCTGTCATCCCAGTGATACGGGGCGCGGAGCGGGGCGTTGAGTTTGCAGATGTGTTCGTAGGCGTTGAATGAAGGGGAGTCGCCGGTGAATGTTGTGGGGCTGACGCGAAGGGTGGATTGATAGTCGCGTGGCGCGCCGCGATGGTCATAGGCGATCATTTCGAAGTTGACGAGTTGAACGTGGAAGTCGGGGAAGCGGTGCTGTCGGCGGCCGAAGGCGAGTTTGAGCGCTCGTCCATCGGGGAGCCTGACGGCTCGCTCGCGCTCGGGGCCCATGCCCATGTATTGCGAAAATGGGACCCAGAGCGTGCGGACCCATTGCTCGCCTCGGACGGTGGCGGAGACTTGGACAGCGACGGCGGCCTCCTGATGCGAGCCGACGAGATTTGTTTGTTGCTGCTCTGGTGGAACGGGACGTGGGCGTTCGAAGCGTTCGGCGTGCTGCCATCGCGTTGTGACCTGGAGATCGACGCGATCGACGACGTCGGTGATGCGGTCGGTTGCGGGTACGTGATCGAGCACGCGCAGTTCGCCGCCCATCTGACGGACGAGGGCGCGCAGGGATCCATCCTCGCGCTCGTCGAGATAGACCTGCAAGCGTGACGCATCGATGAAGTCGATGAGAATCGCGGGGTCGGCGGTGCGGCGGAGGGGACGGCCTCCCTCCCCCACTGCGTCGAGGATGTCCTGATTGATTTCGGAGAAACGGCTGTAGAGCCAGCGTGTGTAGGACTGCCCGGCGGGGTTGGTGATGCGAACGATGGCGACGGCGCTGGGGGCGTCTTCGTAGCCACGCGTGATGATGGGCATCGGAGGCGTGGGAGAAATCTGTTCGACCTGGATGCGATAGCCGGAGTCGCCGATGGTGAGAGAGTCGCCGACTGCGATTGGTGTGACGATGCGCAGGGGTTGTTCGCCGGGAATCTCGATGGAGAGGGCGTGTGACGTGTCTGGCGGGAGATCGAGGGCGAGGGTGTCCCATCGGCGTTGGTCCATGCCGATGGTGTATTCGAGGCCGAAGGCTTCGTTTTCGCTGATGCGCTGGATCGGCGCGTTGGGGAGGAGCGTGAATTCGAATGCGGGGCCTGTGCGCACCTGTCCCTGGTCATCGGGGATGTTGAGGAAGAGGGAGACGACGCGGAGGGGGTTTGCGCGGGCGAAGTTGGGGGAGTCGGCGACTTCAAGATAATCGCTTTGAAGTCGGCCATAGGAGCAGTAGCCGACGATGCGGAAGTTGATGTCGTCGTCGATGAGGTGTGTGGTCGGGGGGAGTGGGATGTTGAGTGGGCGTTGTGGCGTACCTTGCCATGGGGAGGCTGAGCCGGTGCGCCAGAGGCTGGTGCGTGCGTGCTCGTCGCCGACGTCGAGGGCGTAGTCGTTGTAGCGTGGGAGTCGCTTGATGGGACGTTGTTCCCATGCGGTGGGCCCGAGACCGGTGTGATCCTGCGCGACGTAGAGAACGACGGCGGTGTTGTCGTAGAAGGTTGCCTGGGGCGGGCCGATTGCGGCGGCACCGCTGACATCGCGGCCTGAGATGAGGAGGGTGTCGCCTTCTTTCTTGAGTTTCTGGTAGTAGATGCTGCCGAGGGCGATGGTGATGATGCCGGTGTGAACGGTGAGGACGCCGATGTTTTTGAAGGTGAACTCGATGCGTCGGATGGTGGCGATGAACATGTTGATGATGAAGGTCATCAGCAGGAGCCGCATTGGCCACCAGGAGTAGAACTCGAGTTCGGTCATTTCGAATGGAGGCAGGCGGCGGAGCGTGATGGCCTGATATTGACTGACGAAGGCTGGGAAGAGGCGAAAGCCGGAGTTTGTGGCGGCGTCATAGTGCAGCGCGGGCCAGACGTTGGCGGCCCAGAAGGATGTGCCGGCGACGCCGACAAGGATGAGCAGGCCGAGGACGAGGGGGAAGCGGACCGTGCGTTTGAGGGGGAGGCGATTGGCGACGAGGACGATGAGGAAGGCGATGAGTGTGAAAGGAACAACGAGGGTGGCGACCTTGATGAGCCACGTGGGAATGAGCGCGAGCATGCCGATGGGGACGGATGCGAAGACGGCGTAGAGCGCGACGCCGACGAGGACGATGACTGCGAGGGTGATGGAACTGAAGGCGCGGAGGAGAAATTTGAAGGGCCATGCCCAGGACGGAAAGTGTTGATCGTCCCATGCCTTGCTACGCTGCCACTTTTGACTCATGACGCTCCCATTTGTGGACCGCGGCGACGGCAGAGGACGATCGACAGAATACTCGCGACACTCACCGGCCAGCGGTTTGGATTCTAGGTCGTTCTGGCCTGTTCGGCGGGAGAGGCGTGTTCCCTTGAGTCGGGCGCGATGCGATCAGGGGTGGGTGGTGCTTGCGGCGCAGATTGCGAGCAGTGCGGGCTTGTGTGTGGCGGTGAGAGCGTCGGCTGGATTGGGGCCTGCGGGGAGGGCGACGATGCCTGCGAGCGGGGCACCGGGCGTGAATGTCCATGCGATGGGATCGAGGCCGAGGGCGCGTGCGCCGTTTGTGGTGAGCATGGCCAGTGCGGTCTGCGGGTCGAGATCATCGCGATGGATGAGCAGGCGGGCTTCATCGAGCGTTGAGAGGGAGCCTGTGGATTGGTCGTGTGGATCTGCGGGGAGGTTGATGATGGAGTCGGTGCCGAGGCAGACATTGATGCCGGCTGCGAGCATGTCGCGATAGCGGTGAGGGCCCAGGAAGTGTGGCGCGTTGAAGTAGTCGCTGGCGCGCGGGCAGTATGCGACGCTTGCGCGAGAGCGGGCGAGGATGGCGAGTGCGTGGTCGGGGCAGTCGTTGCAATGCGCGCAGAGCCAGTGAGCGCGGGCGAGGTATGGGGCGAGGTGCTCGATGGGATGATGCCCGAGGCCGAAGTGTGCGCTGGTGGGCGGGGGGAAAAGGCTGAGGGACTCGAGGAATGTGCGGTGCGGACCTTGTGCGTGCTGGATGAAGTTGCGTTCGTCGAGTGTTTCGGCCAGGTGTGTCGTGAGGGGGAGGTTGTGTGCTGAGGCGAGTTGGAGTGCGGCGTCGAAGGCAGAGGGCTCGGCGGAGTATGGAGAGTGTGGGCTGAGGCCGAGGCGGGTGGTGTGGGATGTGGGTGGTTGGGATGCAATGGAGTTGAGGAGTTGGTGGAGGTGTGCGATGCGATCGTGAGCGCGATTGCCGATGGCGAAGAACTCGAGGAAACTGACACCTGCCAAGGGCGATGCAGCGAGTGTGTGCCATGGGGCGAGCGTGGGACCAGTGGATGTGCAGCCTGCGATGTCGCCGACTGCAACGACGCCTCCGGCGAGTGAGCGTTCGACACCCTGACGGACAGCAGCGGCGATGTCGGGTTCGGATTGCGGGCGCGATGTGCGCACGGTGTCGAGCCAAGCGGCGAAGGCTGATTCGGCGGGCCTTGGTCGTGGGCCTATGGCGGTGAGATCGAGATGCGTGTGGGCATTGACAAACCCTGGGAGCAGGATGGTGCCGGGGAGAGGGAGAGTGAGTGTGCCGGAAGGGGCGTCGAGAGACGGGGAACATTGGAGTGTCTGGAGGCGGGTGAGTTGGTCGTGATGGCGTTCAATGAGGATCAGGAGCGAGGCTCCGATGTTTGGATCCCGGTGGGCATCCCATACTGCGTCGGGCCTGAGGAGGACGAGTGTGGGAGTGCGATCTGGGATAACTGTGATGAGGTCTTTCATGGCAAAGCGGGGACGAGTCCGATATGGTTGCTGGCACGAGGGTACCATGTTGGGCGCCGGGTTGGGCGCCGGGTCGGGACCGATCCGTGCGGTGTGCCGTCGCAAGGAGTATGGAAGATGAACATGTCGAAGCATCGTCGCTGGCTGGTGGGAAGCGTTCTGGCGTGCCTTTCCGTTATGGGTCTGGGCGGGTGCGTGAGTCAGCAGGAGTATGACCGTCTGGTGGACACGAACCGGAGCCTGAAGGCGACGAATTCGGATCTTCAGGCACAACTTGATGACCGGAATCGATTGATCAGTTCGCTACGCGGGGAGACCGGCAGCGCGAGCGATTCGATCACGGGATTGACTGGCGAGAACGCGACGCTGAGGCAGCAGCTGGCGGCTGCGCAGGCGCGGATCAGGCAGTTCGAGGATGATCTGGCGTCGATGTCGATGACACGACTGGACCCGGTGACGGATAGTGCGTTGCGTGATCTTGCCAACCGGTATCCTGGGCTGGTGTCGTATGACGCTGACCGTGGGATGCTGCGGTTTGCGAGCGATCTGACGTTTGACTCGGGCTCTGCGGTGGTGCGTGCTTCTGCGGGAGACAGCCTGCGGGCCTTGGCGGGGATTCTCAACTCGTCGGATGCGATGAACTATGACGCTCGCATCGTGGGGCATACGGATTCGCAGCGTGTGAGTGCGGCGACGGCACAGCGTCACGCGACGAACATGCACCTTTCGGCGCACCGGGCGATTGCGGTGCGCGATGCGCTCATCGGGCTTGGTGTGACGCCTGGGCGCATGGAGGCGGCAGGTTGGGGCGAGTTCCGTCCTGCGGTGCCGAACACTGCCAGCGGCAATACGCCTGAGAACCGTCGCGTCGAGATCTACATCGTTCGAGGATCGGGCGGGGCACGCTCGCTGGGTGCTCCGAGTGGCGGTTCGATTGAACTTGATCGCGATCGGGGTGCGGGCGGGTTTGAGCCTGTGAAGTAAGCCGATTGCTTCATCCTGAAGCGACAATCACCATGAATTGATAAAACCCCGGACGTGTGTCCGGGGTTTTTCGTTTGTGTGGTTGAAGCGAGCCTTGGCGGGCGGGCTTTAATTATGCTGCGGGCTTGGAGCGGCGGCGGCGCTTGCCGAACGTGCGGTGCGCGACGCTGGTGCGCAGGTCTCGATCGTGGATGAGGACTTCGACGAGTTCGATAGGATCCTGCACCCAGACGTCGGCGCCCATTTCTTCGGCGAGGCCTTCGGCACGATTGAAGACTCCCCCACCGACGGCGATCTGCATGTCCGGGCAGATGCCGGTTTCGTGGAGGGTGTTGAAGATCAGGCGGAGGTAGGGCAGGTCTGTCTGTGATGAGCAGAAGCAGAGGAAGACTGCGGGTCGTTCTTCACTGAGGGCGGAGATGATCTCGTCGTGCGGGACGTTGCCTCCGACGAATTGGACTGTGAAGCCGTGAGATTCGAGGAGGTCGACGGCGATCTGTGCGCCGAGCTCGTCGGGGTCTGTTGGGCCACAGCAGGTGAAGATGGTGCGTCCTTCGCCGGGCCCGGTGCCTGTGAGAGGAAGGTTTGCGGCGACCTGATCGACGAGCACGCGTAAGAGGCGTGAGCCGAGCTGATAACTGAGTTTGCTGAGTTGGTCCTTGCGGTGCATCTTGTCGAGCAGCGCGTAGGAGGGCCAGAGGAGATTGATGAGGATGTCCTGTGGCGGGAGGGTCTGTGCGGCATTGTGAATAACGGCGCGTGCGAGCGGACGATCGCCCGCGATGAGGGCATCAAAGAGCCCTTCGATCAGTGGATTCGAACTCATACTGGTGGTGCTCCGACGTCTGTACGTCCGGCGTCGGTTCCACCGCGCTCCGGGGCATGATTTGGGTTCGACGATCGACTCCCGTCCGATCGGCCGGGTCGGCTTCCGTGCCACCCGTGCGATGGAGTATCGGAGGCACAGAGAAAAATCTCGCACAATCGGGTGTGTGTTGTGGCGTGTGGATTGAAACGCGCAAAGTCGGCCTTGAAGGTCAGGTTTGCGGACCTGATCGGACGGCGCGATAGAGGGTGCAGATGCCAAGGCTGAGGGGGCGGGAGGAAATCTGTGAGAATCCGTGGCGATTCATGGCTGATTCAAGATCTGTTCGCGACATGAATGATTCGACGGACCTTGGCAAGTAGCGATAAGCCCCCGAGCGGTCGCGGCTGATGAGGGTTGCGGTACGAGGCATGACCCAGCCACAGTAGAAAGCGTTGAACCACCGGACCGGGGCGATCGCCGGGCGATCGAATTCGAGGATAACGAGTCGCCCGCCGGGGCGGAGGACTCGGGCGAACTCGGCCAGAGCCTGATCGGGATTCTGGACGTTGCGGATGCCGAAGGCGATCGAGACGACATCGACCGACCCCGATTCGAGTGGGAGGTTTTGTGCGTCCGCTTCGAGATATCTGATGCGGTCGGGGTCTGGGATGGAGCGGGTGGTGCGTTTGTGCTCTGCGAGATCGAGCATGGCGCGGGTGAAGTCGAGGCCGAGGATAGAGGATGCCGGTGTGCGGGCGAATGCGTGAGTGAGGTCACCGGTGCCACAGGCGACGTCTGCGACGACGTCTCCTGATTGAACGGCGGCGGCACGGACGGCGAGTTTTCGCCAGCGTTGGTCCTGGCCGAGGGAATGCACCCGGTTGTTGAGGTCATAGGATCTTGCGATGGCGGAGAACATTGCCCGGACCTTTGCGGGCTTGTCGGCGTCGTGGTGAGGATCGGTCAGGGTGGCGTCGGTCCAGACGGTGTCCTGATTGGTAGTTTTGGATGCGGAGTTCACCAGCGATGGTAGAACACTGTCGCAGGGTGCGAAGGAGTCGTCAGATGAAGAGCGTGATGAAGTACTTGGTGGTGTTTGTGGTTGGATCGACAGGATTGATGCTGGCGGGGTGTTCGGACAATCCGACGTTGGGGCGATCGCAGTTTGCGTTGCTGAGCCGGGCGCAGGAAATCGAGATTGGAGAGCAGGCCCAGGCGCAGTTGTCGGAGGAATATGGCGGGAGAGTGAAGAACGAGGCGGTGCAGGCGTATCTGGCTGAGGTGTGCATGAGCATGGTCGCGCACACTGAAGGGGATTGGGCGACGCTGCCCTGGGAGTTCACGCTGCTCGACAGCCCGGTGATCAATGCGTTTGCACTTCCGGGTGGCAAGACGTTCATGTCGCGTGGGCTGGTTGAGAAACTGAGCAATGAGGCGGAACTGGCGTTCATCATGGGGCACGAGATCGGGCATGTGACGGCAAGGCACGGGAACACGAGGATCAGCCAGCAGATCGGCGCGTCGGTGCTGCTGGTTGGGGCTGGGGTCGCGGCGCAGGGTTCGGACAGCGAAGTGGTGCGGGCGGGCGTGCCTGCGGTGATCGGGGCGGGGACGGGGTTGTATCTGCTGCGATATGGGCGGAATCAGGAGTCGGAATCTGATGCGCTGGGGATGCGGTACATGGTGAGAGCGGGGTACAACCCGCTTGGCGCGCGCGGGGCGATGCAGGTTTTGGCGGACCTGTCGCAGGGTTCGGAGCGCGGGGCGGAGATGTTTGCGACGCACCCGCACCCGGAGCGGCGCGTGGCGGATATCAATGAACGCATCAAGAAGCATTACAGCGCGATGGTTGATGACCCGGCGTATGAGTTTCATGAGGACCGGTTTCGGGCACGCATGCTGAGGCCTTTGGCGATGCTGCCGAGGAGTGGCGCGTGGGATCAGGGTTTTGCGCTGCACGAGACGGCGACATGGTGTGGACTGTGTGCGGCCGAGGCGCTGGGAGATGAGCACGCGGCGGTCGAGACGCGGATTGACGCGCGATGAGGGCGTGGGTTGTCGTGTTGTGTGCGGCGGTGTGTGCGGCGGGGTGTGGCTTGTCGGGTTGCGCTCGAGAACCTGCGCGCACGGCGCCGAACGTGGACGCGGCACCATTGCATCCTGCAGTGACCAACGAGCCTGAGGTTCCGACGGGGGGATCGTTTCGCGACGAGACGGTGATGTTCGGTGATCGGGAATATCGGTATGCGCTGTGGGTGCCGAGCGGGATTGAGATGCCCTGCGCAGGGCTGGTGTTCCTGCATGGGCTGGGCGAGTGCGGAACGGATGGGCGCAAGCAGGTGACGGTCGGGATTGGGCCTGCGCTGGAGCGTGATCCTGATCGGTGGCCTTTCGTGGTGGTGCTGCCACAGAAGCCTGAGTTCGCGGATGCATGGGAGGACCATGCGGGTGCGGTGCTGGCGATGGTGGATGCGGCGATCGAAGCGGGGCTGATTGATTCCAAGCGTGTGGCGATCACTGGGTTGAGTCAAGGCGGGCATGGGACGATCGCGATCGGCGCTGGGCATCGGGAACGATTCAGGGCTGCGGTTCCGGTGTGCGGGTATGTGGCGCCGGTGTGGGGGCCTGGGGGAGTGAGGAGCTGGACTCAGGCGGATGATCCGGCGTTGACTCGGTATGCGTCGGCGCTGGCGGAGATGCCGATGTGGGTGGTGCATGGTGCCCGTGATCAGGTGGTGCCGATGCGGGAGAGCGAGTTGCTGGTTGAGGTTTTGATTGCGGCGGGCTCGACCCCCCGGTTTACGGTGCTGCCGGAGGCGGATCACAACGCCTGGGACGCGACGTATGGCGACGCTGAGATTGCGGTGTGGCTGGTGGAGATGACGCGGTAGGAATCGCATTGTCGGCGGGGTGCAGATCTTTACAAATTTTGGTGAATCGGCCCGCGTGACCCGGGCGAAGCACGAGAAGGAGCCGTTCGGCTTCTCGGACGCATCGCGGATGCGTCGAATCTCACGAATGCCCGGTTTCGGGCGTCACAACTGGAAAGGAATTGAGTGATGAGCATTCTGAGAGAAGGTCTGTCGAGTACCGGGCGGCGTGCGGGGTTGATCGGGGTTGCCTTGATCATGACAGCGGGCGCGGCGATGAGCGCGGATATCGCGGTGCCGGGCGACGTGGCAACGATTCAAGGTGCGATCGATATTGCGCAGGCGGGTGATGTGATTGTGGTTTCGCCGGGCGTGTATCAGGAGACTCTTCAGTTTGGGAGCAAAGCCATCACGGTGCGATCGAGCGATGGCGCGGGTGTGACGACGATTGACGCAGGAGGAATTGCTGCGTTTGTGGTGCGGATGCACGGCGTTTCGGGTGGTGAGGCGGTGCTGAGCGGGTTTACGATCACGGGCGGGCTAGGCGCGCTCGGCGGAGCACACCCCACGGGCGGAGGGATCTGGATCTCGAACTCGACTGCGCGGATCGAGGGTGTGGTTGTGACGGGAAACAGCAACATCTTTGGTGGCGGACTGCGGGCGGAAGGAAGCACCGTTACGGTGATCGATGCCCTGTTCATGGAGAATGAGGCCTTGTCTGGTGGTGCGGTGAGCACGGCGGGCGGGAATGTCACGATCGAGCGCACAGTGTTGGAGAACAATCGTGCAACCAACAACGGCGGCGGACTGGCGGGGCAAGGGGGACATCTGACGCTGCGCGAGGTGGAGCTGCGGGAGAACGGATGCGGACAGCTCGGCGGTGGTTTGTGGCTGAATCATGTGAATATCAATGGTTCGCAGATGCTCGTGGAGAGCAACGGTTTTGCGGAAGTGCAGAGCGGGTCGATCCAGTTCGACACGCTCGCGGGCGGTGGTGTGTACACGTCGAACACATCGGGGCGGATTGATCGGTCGCGATTCATCAGTAATCGCGGGGCGTATGGCGGGGCGTTCTATATCGCGGGCGATGGCACGCTGGAGATTGTGAACACGGTGATGGCAGGCTCACTGGCAGCGATTGGTGGCGGGGTGTATTGCAACAGTTCGTCGCCTCGGATCACGAACTGCACGATCGTGAACAATCCGTGGGCGCTGTTCACGACGTACAACGCGTCACCTGTGGTGAAGAACTCGATTCTGAGCGGCAACTCGGGCACAGGATCAAACGAGATCGGGGGTAACGGACTGACACAGGTTTCGAACAGCATTGTCAACGGTCCGATCTGGAACACGAACATTGGCGGCGGGGTGATGCAGATTCATCCGATGCTGGATGCGGACTTTGCTCCGATGGCAGGGTCGCCAGCGATCGATGCGGGCGACAACAGCGCGGTGCCGAGCGGAGTGACGCTGGACCTGCTGGGCAATGCGCGATTCGTGGATGACCCGGATACGGCAGACACGGGGATCGGGGAGGGCCCGATTGTGGATCTTGGTGCGATCGAGTTCGGAGCGTCGCCTGCGACGGCCGAATGTGCAACTGACATGATTGCAGATGGGGTGCTGGATTTCTTTGACGTTGTTGCCTTCATCAGCATGTGGCAGGCGGGAAACCCAAGGGCGGACCTGAATGGCGATAGTCAGCACGACATTTTCGACGTTCTGATTTATCTCGATATGTTCTCGAACGGCTGCCCGTAATGTGAGTGAGTTCATTGATACTGCGGCGGGCGAGCCTGTGAGGGGAGCGCCCGCTGCGGTTGTTTTGTCGCATGCTTGCGAGAGCGGTATGCTTGCGATCTATGTTGCGTGAAGCGATAGGGCAAGCGGGCGATGAAAGCGGTGCGCGGTGGGCGGCGCTCCTGCGGCTGATGCTGGTGCCGGGTTTTGCGCTGCTGACGAGTCTGGGGGCGCACGTAGCGGTGCCGTTGCCACCGGATGGTGTGCCGATGACGATGCAGACGCTTGCGGTGCTGCTTGCGGCGATGTGTCTTGGGCCTCGGCTTGGGGCGGCGTCGATGGGTTTGTATGTGCTGATGGGGATTGTTGGTGCGAGCGTTTTTGCTGAGGGAGAGAAGGGGGCAGCGGCGATACTGGGGCAGACGGGGGGATATCTGGTGGGGTTTGTGGCGTGTCAGCCGGTGGTCGGATGGATTGTGAAGCGGCGCGACGGATCGGTGCGTGGATGGGGGGCGTTGGTGGTTGCGGTTTTGGCGGCGGAGATTGTGATCTTCGGGGTTGGGGTGCCTTGGCTGGCGGTGGTGAACGGGTTCGGGATTGAACGCGCGCTGGAGGGCGGGCTGTATCCGTTTTTGCCTGGTGCGGTGATCAAGGGGGCGATTGCGGTGTTGATCGGGCGGGTTGCGGTGCCTTGGGCGAGTCGTCGGTTGTGGTAGGCGCGACAAAACGCACAACGTCGCGCGAGGCGACGCTGTGAGAGAGAGGGAGAGACTGTGAGAGGTGAGACTGATGTCGCGGGTGCCGGAGCGAGTGTTCAGCGGCGGCGGCGTGTGATTGCGAGTGCGCCGAGGCCGAGGAGTGCTGCTGAGGCTGGAGTGGGGACAACACGGATGGAGCCTGAGAAGATGATGCCGCTGACGACTGCGCCTGCGTCCCACTGGTAGATGTAGAGGGTGTTGTTGAGTCCGAGCCATGATGTGGGGATGTTTGCGAAGCCGTTGGTTGGGGTTGCGAAGTTTCCGCCGGAGATGTTGAGTCCCTGGGCGGGATTGTTGATGTAGATCCCGACGTTGCTGTTGTCGCCGAGGACGTCGTCGATCATCCAGTCCATGGAGAAGGTGGCGCTGGTTGCGGAGGCCCAGTTGGGGACGGTGAAGTTGATGGCGTAGATCGCGGAGCGTGGCGCGCCGAGGGGGTTGGCGGCATTGAAAATGTCGGGGTTGATCCAGCGTGCCTGATTGTCGGAGGGGAGGAGAGCGGTCCATGCGTTGTGGGGCTGGATGACGTAGGCCATTGGACCGGAGGAGGCGGCGGCGAAGTTTGCAGCGGTGAGGGGAATGGTGCCGGTGGGCATGCCGAGGCATGAGATGTCGTCTTCGAGTTGGCCGAAGGTGCCCGGTGCGTTTCCGACGTAGCCGGAACGGAAGTTGAACACTGAGGCGTTGGCTGCAGAGGCGAGGGTGAGTGCAAGGGATGAGGCGAGGATTACGGTGCGAGTCTTCATTGTGATTCTTCTCCTGAAAGGCTGAGTGACCTGGTTGAGCACGGCGACAGGTGCGTGCGTTGGTTGCTGACGCCATACTTCTGTTGCTGGGCGGGGAATCTCTCAGGAGAGGGCAGAAAAATTTGAGGCGGCTAGGGGTGGGCGGATCGGATATGCTGCGGGTATGAGCCAAGTCGCGGTTTATGCGGGCAGTTTTGACCCCCCCACCAACGGGCATGTGTGGATGATCGAACAGAGTGCGGCGTTGTTCGATCGGTTGATCGTGGCGGTGGCGCAAAACCCTGAGAAGTCGTACTCGTATTCACTGAAACAGCGTCTAGGCTGGCTACGGACGGTGTTGCGCAAGCACCCCAACGTTGAGGTTGCGAGCATCGAGAACGAGTTTCTGGCGCACTATGCGCGGAAGGTTGGCGCGGCTTTTGTGATTCGCGGCATCCGCCATGAGGCGGACTATCAGTATGAGCGTGGGATGCGGTATGTGAACAGCGACCTGAACCCCGGGCTGACGACGGTTTTTTTGATGCCGCCTCGGGAGTTGTGCGAGATTTCGTCGAGTTTCGTGAAAGGGATGATCGGGCCGGAAGGGTGGGAGGAGATCGTGTCGCGGTATGTGCCTGCGGAGGTGTTTGCGGATCTGCGGCAGGAGAAGGGCGCGATTACTTGAGGATGCGTTCGAGATAGTGGATGTCGATCCCACCGGTTTTGAATGCGGAATCCTGCATGAGGCGGTGATGCAGGTCGATGGTGGTCTTGATGGGTCCGACGCGGAACTCGCGGAGTGCGCGTGCTGCGCGATCGATCGCTTCTTCGCGCGTGTCGGCGTGGACGATGAGTTTGCCGATCATGGAGTCGTAGTTTGGCGGGACGTAGTAGCCTGGGATGACGTGGGAGTCGATGCGGACGCCGGGGCCTCCGGGGAGTTCCCAGGTGTCGATGCGCCCTGCGGAGGGCATGAAGTTTTTGGTGGGGTCCTCGGCGTTGATTCGGCACTCGATGGCGTGGCCTCGGATGGAGATGTCTTTCTGCTTGAACGGAAGGGCGGCACCGGAGGCGACGAGGATCGACATTTTGACGATATCGATGCCTGTGATGAGTTCTGTAACGGGATGCTCGACCTGGACGCGGGTGTTGACTTCGAGCATGTAGAAGTTCTGCTTCGAGTCCATGAGGAACTCGACGGTGGCCGCACCGGCGTATTCGGCACTGCGGACGAGGCGTGCGGCGGATTCGCAGACGGCGAGGATTTTTTTACGGTCGATGCCGGGGCCGGGGGCTTCTTCGATGACTTTCTGGTGTCGGCGTTGCATGGAGCAATCGCGTTCGAAGAGGTGAACGGCGTTGCCTTTTTTGTCGCCGAGGACCTGGACTTCGACATGACGAGCGGCTTCGAGGAATTTTTCGACAAAGACTGAGCCGTTGCCAAAGGCAGCGAGTGCTTCCTGTTGTGCTTTTTTGATGTTGGCGCGGAGGGTTGCTTCGTTGTGGCAGACGCGCATGCCGCGTCCGCCGCCGCCGGCTGCAGCCTTGATGATGACGGGGTATCCGATTTCGTTTGCGACTTCTACGGCTTCGTCTTCGGTTTCGATGGCACCTTCGGAGCCGGGGAAGATGGGGACTTTTGCGGCTTTTGCGAAACGTTTTGCTTCGACTTTGTCACCGAGGCGTTTCATTGCTTCGGGGCTTGGGCCGATGAACTCGATTTTGCAGTCGCGACAGACTTCGGAGAAGTCGGGGCGTTCGGAGAGGAAGCCGTAGCCGGGGTGAATGGCATCGACATCGGCGACTTCGGCTGCGGAGATGATGCGGGAGATGTTGAGGTAGCTTTCGCGTGCGGGCGGGGGTCCGATGCAGATGGCGCGGTCGGCGAGGCGGAGGTATGGCGCTGCGCGATCGGCTTCGGAATAGACGCAGACGGTCTCGATGCCGAGTTCCTGGCATGCGCGGATGATGCGAAGGGCGATCTCGCCCCGGTTTGCGATGAGGACTCTCTTGAACATGGATGCTCGCGTGTTGGTCGATCAGTTTGGGCGAACGAGGAAGAGTTTTTGTCCGAACTCAACGGCGTCGCCGTCCTTGACGAGGATCTGCTCGACGCGACCTGAGACCCCGGACTTGATTTCGTTGAAGACTTTCATGGCTTCGACGAGGCAGACGACGGAGTCGTCGGAGATGGTTGACCCTGCGGAGACGTAGGCGTCGGAGTCGGGGTTGGGCGCGGAGTAGAAGGTTCCGACCATTGGGGATTCGATGGCGAGGAGGTCGGGGTCATCGATTGCGGTGGTGCCGTTGGCTGCGGCCCGTGCCGAGTCGTCGTCGGACGAGGCGTATGAAGCAGCGTGTGCGTAGGTGGGTGCTGGGGCGTTGTGGCCCTGATATATAACTGGTGCGAGGTCGGCACCTCTTTTGATTTTAACGGTCTCCTGCTGATCCTGAAGGTCGAGTTCGGTGAGTTCGTTTTCGACCATGAGTCGAACGAGTTCTTTGAGTTTTCGAATATCAATCATGATGAGGTCGCTCGATGAGAATGCGACAGAACGAAAAGTGTGAGATCGCTGAGCCTACGCGGCTGAGCGGCAACGAAGTCTACCAGCGCACCCGATCCCAGGTGTAGTCGCGGCTCGTGATGGTAGTGCGCCTGCGGGCGTGCTGCGCGGGTGATGGGCGTGTGGCGAAGTCATGCGTGCCGGCCGAGGGCATCGTTACACTGATGGGCAGCACGATCGAATGGGAGCAGAACAATCGGATGAGGTTCAGAGCCGACACAACACGACTGCCGATTGCGATGATTGTGCTCTGCGCGGTGAGTGTTGTGGTGCTTGGGCCGGTGATTGTGCCGATGGCCGGCGGGCTGTGGAGCGGGCGCGACGCGTTTGAGATTCGGTCGATGCGTGTGCTCGGGGTGACGGTGGGCGTTGCGGTGATGATTGGGTTCCTGGCGACGATGCTGGCGTGGTTTCCGGCGTGCGTGATGGCGGGTGGGCGCGGGCGGTGGTCGGGGTTGTTGCTGGTGCCGGTGTTGATGCCGCCGTACCTGGCGTATTCGGGGTATGGACTGGTGCGCGATCCGAGCTGGATGGTCGGGGACATGCTGACGAGGCTTGCGGTGTCGGGGCATGCGTGGGTGACGATTGGGGTGGGGCGCGGGCTTGCGATTGTGGGGTTGGCGATGTGGGCGTGGCCGATTGCGGCGTTGATGCTGCGTCCTTCGCTTGTGCGCGTGGGCGCGGCGGTTGATGATGCGATGAGGCTGGAAGCGGGTGGATTGCGACGAGCGCGAGAAAAATTGCGGATGCACGCGGCGGGGGTCGCGGGTGCGACGGGAGCGGTGTCACTGGTGATGCTGGGGTCAGCGCTGCCGCTGCATTTGGCGCAGGTCGAGACGCTTGCGATTGATCTGTGGCGCAGGCTGAGCGAAGCAGCCAGCGTGGATTGGGACAAAATCTGGGTGGGCGCGTGGCCGTTGTTTGGCGCGGCGCTGGTTGGCGGAGCGGCAATCGCGCTCTGGGTCGGCATGCAGCATCGTGACCATCGCGAGGATGACCCGACGCCGGCAAGAGTGAGCAGGGTTGCGAAAGTGCTGGCTGTGGTGGTGTGGGGCGCGAGCGTGCTGGTGCCGCTGGGGTTGTTTGCAGCGTCGATTCGGCATTGGAGTTCGATCGGGCGGTTCTGGATGTTGTCTGGGGAGGCGGTTGGACATGGCGCGATCGTGGCGGCGATTGACGCCGGGGCTGCGGTGTTGATCGGTGGCGCGATGGCGTGCGCGATCGGGACAGGCCGGGGCGTGTGGGCGCGGCGGTGGGTGATTGCGGTGTTGTCGGTGTGGATAGTTGCGGCGTTGGTGCCGGGGGTGTTGATCGGGTCGGCCCTGGCGCGGGTTGGAGTTGGGCATGGCATCGCGGGAGATGTGCTGGTGGTGATCGGACATCTGGTGCGATTTGGGTGTGTTGCGGCGCTGGCGGGTTGTGTGGTCGGGTGGAGTGAGCCTCGGGATCGAAGGGATCTGCG
Organism: Phycisphaeraceae bacterium; assembly: GCA_019636795.1. Lineage (NCBI taxonomy): Bacteria > Pseudomonadati > Planctomycetota > Phycisphaerae > Phycisphaerales > Phycisphaeraceae > Phycisphaeraceae bacterium. The sequence continues at coordinate 42,792 of JAHBWW010000006.1, read as the reverse complement.
CTGGCTTGACGGAGCGGCGGGGGTACGTGGGTGGTGGCTGGCGTCGCTGCCCTGGCAGTTGCCGGTGTTGATCGGAGCGGCGGCTGTTGTTGGATTGATGGGGTTCCATGAGATCGAGGCGACGATGATGGTGCAGTCGCCGGGGCGGGGGAATCTTGCGCAGCAGATTCTGGGCTACCTGCATTTTTCGCGGCTTGAGGAGTTGTCGGCGGCTGCGGCGTGGTTGATTGGGGGCGGGTTGGTGCTTTCAGGTGTGGCTTCGGTTGCAATTTGGGGATCACGGCGCGGAATTTGAACCCTCGAAAGCGGAAGCCTGTACCATGGAGTCGATGGCAAATGGCCGACCAATCCTGTGGCGCGCGGCAGTGGTGTGGGCGATTGCTGCGTTTGGTGGCTGTGCGGACAGGGGGAATGATGGCCCGCTGACAGTGAACGGGGTTGTTGGTGAGATCGGTGTCGCGCCGGGGCAGTTCAGCTATCCGCGTGCGATTGACGCCTCGATGGGCTGGATGGTGGTGATTGACAAGACGGCACGGGTGCAGAGGCTGGATGCTCGGACCGGGGAATTTCTGGGCGGGTTTCGGATGCCGGAGCTTGATCTTGGCAAGCCGACGGGCGTGACGATCGGTTCGCATCCTTTCGATGCGGGGCGGCAAGTGCTGTACATCGCGGACACGCACTATCACCGCGTGATGGTGTATGACGTGCCGAGCGATTCGCGAGAGGATCCGCGGGTGCCGCGCGAGCCGTTGCTTTCGTTTGGGAGTTATGGCACGGGGGATGGGCAGTTTGTGTATCTGACTGATGTTGCGCCGCTTCTTGATGAGCATGGGGCGGTGACGAGGTTGTATGTTACGGAGTATGGCGGGAACGATCGGATCAGCGTGTGGGATGTGGCTGAGGGCGAGATTCGATTCTCGTTTGCGTTCGGGCGTTTTGGAGATGGGCGTGGAGTGGTGGGAACGCGTGAGGTTGAGTTTCAGAGGCCTCAGTCGATCGAAATCGATCATGCCCGGCGCGAGATCGTGATGACGGATACGTGCAGCCATCGGGTGGGGAGGTTCACACTTGAGGGAGAGTTGATCGCGTGGATCGGAGATGATGCGGGCGAAGCGACGTTTGCCTATCCGCAAGGGCTTGTGCTGCTCGAGGGCGGGCGGGCGCTGGTGGTGGAGTTTCTGGGCAACCGGGTGCAGATCGTGGATCTTGAATCGGGCGCGTCGCTTGGGAGTCATGGGACAGCGGGAAGAATGGTGGGCGAATTGGCCAGCCCGTGGGGGGTTGCGATCAACGGTCGCGAGGTGTTGGTGCTCGATTCGGGGAACAATCGTGTGCAGCGGACGGGGATATCGGCGCGTCGGCTGAATCCGCCATGGGCGTTTGGCGAGGCGCGTGCGTCCAGGAGCGTCCCTTGATGCGAGCGTGCGAGGTGATGGTGTTTGGAGAGTTGGTGCTGGGACCGATTCAGTTTGATCGGCCGGTGTGGTTGTGGCTGATTCCGGTGCTGGGATTGGCGTCGTGGTGGATCGGGCGCAAGAGTCTGTCGGGAATGGATACGAAGTTGCGCTGGGTTGCGCTGGCGGTGCGTGTGGTGGTGATTGCGTTGCTGGCTGGCGCGCTGGCGGAGCCTGCGTCTCGGCGCGAGGGCAAGGACGTATCGGTGACGATTGTGCAGGACGTGAGCCGATCGATTCCGCGGACGCTCGATGGGCAGATTGACGGCTACATCGATCAGGCGCGAGAAGCATCGAAGGGACGTGATGATCGCCTCGGGTTGGTGACGGCGGGGACGGGTTCGTATGTGCAGATGTTGCCAAGTCGCATGACGCGAGGGCTTGAACGGCAGTATGTGGGTTCAACGGATTCGACGAATCTGGCGTCGGCGCTGCGACTGGCACTTGGGGTGATGCCCAACGACGCGGCGAACCGGATTGTGCTGATCAGCGATGGGAATGAGACGGCTGGGAGTCTGCGGTCGGCAGCGGAGCATGCGCGTGCGATGGGGGTGCCGATCGATGTGCTGGCGGTGAGGCTCAACTATGACAACGAGGTCATGGTGGAGCGGGTTGCGCTGCCTTCGACGGTTCGTGGCGGGGAAACGATCAATGTGCGCATCGTCATCAACGCGACCAAGCGGACGCTGGGGCGACTGATGCTGACGCAGAATGGCGAGGCGGTGGATCTTGATCCGTCGTCGGCATCGCTGGGGTATGAGGTGGTGCTGGATGCGGGGAAGAACGTGATTTCGGTGCCGGTGCCGCCGTCGGCGCCGGGGCCACAGGAGTTTGATGCGGAGTTTGTGCCGATCGGCACGTTGAGCGAAGACGATGAGATCATCGGGCCTGCCGATACGCTGGTAGAGAACAACCGTGCGCAGGGCGTGACTTTTGTGGGGCGTGAGGGGTGGGTGCTGGTTGTTGCGGATTCAGCGGCCGAATCGCAGCACTTTGTGCGCGCACTGGGAGAAGCGGAGGTTCGCACGGAAGTTGTTTCGCGTGAACGCGCGCCGACGACGCTGACAGAGCTCAACAGGTACGAAGCTGTGATCATGCTGAATCAGCCTTCGTACAACTTCAGCGAGCGGCAGCAGGAGATTCTAAGGCAGTATGTGCATGACAGCGGCGGCGGGCTTTTGATGGTTGGCGGGCCGGAGAGTTTTGGTGCGGGTGGGTGGATTGGCTCGCCGCTGGAGGATGCGCTGCCGATTCAACTGGATCCGCCGCAGAAACGGCAGATGCCACGTGGCGCGCTGGTGATGGTGATTCACTCGGTGGAGATGCCCAACGGGGTGTACTGGGGGAAGCAGGTCTGCAATGCTGCGGTCGATGCGCTTTCGAGCCGCGACCTTGCGGGGATCGTGGAGGTGAACTGGTCGCAGGGTGTGGACTGGGTGCATCCGTTGTCGCAGTTGAACGATCGCTCGGCGATCAAGCAGTCCATCAACAAGCTGACGTTCGGCGACATGCAGAGTTTTGATCCATCGCTGAACCTTGCGCTTGCGGGGTTGATGAATGCAGACGCGGGGCAGAAGCACTGCATCGTGATTTCGGACGGCGACCCGACGTTGAGCCGATCGATCCTGACGCGGTTTGCCGCTGCCGGGGTGAGCATCAGCACGGTGGGTGTCTTCCCGCATTCGACGGCGGACTTCAACACGCTCAAGGACATGGCGGAGATCACGGGTGGGACGTTTTATCCGGTGAACTCGCAAGCGGCGATCACGACGCTGCCGGAGATCTTCATCAAGGAAGCGCAGACGGTTAAACGATCGTTGATCTGGGAAGGGCCTGCGTTTACACCGGCGGTGGTTGCGGCCCCGATCGAGTCGATGCGTGGGATCGCGGCGGTGCCTCCGATCACGGGGTATGTGGTGGCGGCTGATCGCGGCGGGCTGAGCATGGTGACGCTGCGTGGGCAAGAAGAGGACCCGATTGCAGCTCAGTGGCAGTATGGGCTGGGGCGCGTGTTTGCGTTTACGGGCGATGCGACGACGCGGTGGTCGGCGGACTGGACAGGCTGGTCGCAGTTTCGTGCGTATTGGGAGCAGCAGGTTCGGTGGGTGATGAGGCCCTCGGGCGATGCGACGATGCGGGTCAATACACGACAGGAAGGCGAAGAGACGATCATCGAGATCGAGGCGCTGGATCCGGATGGAGAGAGGCTGAACTTTGCTGCGTTTCGTGCGCGGATTGCGGCTCCGGATGGGAGCGGCGAGGATGTTTCGATTCGGCAGATTGGACCGGGGTTGTATCAGGGGCGCGCGACGACCACGTTGCCGGGGTCGTATGTGGTGAGCATGGCGTACAGGGCGCCTGGGGCTGAGGGGCAGTCTCCGATCGAAGGAACGGTGCAGGCGGCGATTACGAAACCGTTTGCCGATGAGTTTCGGACATTGACGGACAACATGCCGCTGCTGCGTGATGTTGCGGCGTTGACGGGCGGGCGTGTGCTGACGTGGAACCCGCAGGCCGACGAGTTGTGGCGGCGTGAGGGGTTGACGATGCCGGTCTCGACGCGGTCGATCTGGTTGTGGGTTGCGATGGCTGGAGTAGGGCTGTTTCTGATTGATGTCGGGATTCGGCGTGTGCGGATTGATCTTCGCGCGATGGCGGCGGCGGTGTTGCGTTCTGTGCGTCGCGGGCCGGAGTCGGGGGCGGGCAAGCAGATGGACACGCTGCATGCTGCACGAGCCAAGGCGAAGGCTCGGATCGGCGAGGGCGGAGCGGAAGAATCGCGGCAGGTTGCTGCGAGGAAGTTTGAGATGTCGGAGGAGGCTGCGAAGGCGGCTGGCGAGCAATCGGTGTTGAGCGGCGCGCCGACGGATGCGCTGCAAAGGCCGAAGGCTGAAGTTGTCAAGCCGAAATCGAAGGAGTCGCAGCCCGAGGAAGAGGGTATGTCACGACTGATGCAGGCCAAGAAGCGGGCGCAGGACGAATACGGAAAAGACGACAAGCAGCAGTAAGGAGTGTGCGTGATGGCAGGTGCGGAAATGGTTGAGAGCGCGGAAGTACGGGCAGAATGCGCTGCGTTTCGAGAGACTTTTGCCAAACTCAAGAGCGAGATCGGCAAAGTGATGGTCGGGCAGGACGAGGTGGTCGATGGCGTGCTGACGACGCTTTTTGCGGGCGGGAACGTCCTGCTTGAGGGCGTGCCTGGGCTGGGCAAGACGCTGCTGGTGCGAACGCTGGCCGATTCATTGCACCTGCCGTTCAGCCGCATTCAGTTCACGCCGGACCTGATGCCCGCGGACGTTGTGGGAACGAACATTGTCTCGGAAGATCCGGAAACGGGTCGGCGTCGGTTCGAGTTTCAGCGTGGACCGATCTTTGCGCAGGTGGTGCTGGCCGACGAGATCAACCGCGCGACGCCCAAGACGCAGTCGGCGCTGCTCGAAGCGATGCAGGAGCGGAGTGTCACGGTTGGCGGAGAGACGTACAGGCTCGCGCAGCCGTTTCTGGTGCTTGCAACGCAGAACCCGATCGAGCAGGAAGGAACGTATCCGCTGCCCGAAGCGCAGATGGACCGGTTCCTGATGAAGATCAATGTGGGATACAGCCAGTTGGATGATCTGATGGTGATACTGGATCGGACGACAGGCGCGGCGACGCCGACGGTGAGTGCGGTGCTGGATGGGCCCGGGATTCTGGCAGCACAGAAGTTGATTCGCGGAGTTGTGATTGCGCCGCATGTCAAGGAGTATGCGGCGAGGCTGGTGCTTGCGACGCATCCTGGCGGGCGGTTCATGGCGGGTGGTGAATCGGGGCCTGTGAATCGGTATGTGCGATGCGGGGCAAGCCCGCGTGGTGCACAGGCGCTGGTGCTGGCGGCAAAGGTTAAGGCGGTGACGGATGGGCGCTACCACGTTGGCAATCAGGACATCAAGGAAGTGGCACTGGCGTGTCTGCGGCATCGTGTGCTGCTCAACTTTGAGGCCGAGGCGGATCGAGTGGATGCGGATGTGCTGGTGGGACAGATTCTGGAGATGACGCCGACGCAGCCGGTGGGCATGCCGGCAGCGTTGAAGGCCTAGAGGACAGCGAGCGATGCTGCGAACGACCAATCCAACTCGGCCTCGTTCGATCGATCAGCTGATCGATGGGCAGCTCATGTCCAGACTTGGGCAGCTTGATCTGACGAGCCGCAAGATGTTTGCGGGGAAACTCAAGGGCGAACGTCGGAGCAAGAAGCGCGGCGAGAGCGTCGAGTTTGCCGACCACAGGCAGTACACGATCGGTGACGACCTGCGGCACATCGACTGGAACATTTACGGGAGACTCGATCGGTTCTTCATGAAACTGTTCGTGGAGGAAGAGGATCTGTCGCTGCACATTGTGATTGATGCGAGCGAGAGCAGCGACTGTGGCACTCCCAACAAGTTTTTCTATATGCAACAGGTTGCGCTGGCGCTGGGATACATCGGGCTGGTGAACCTGAATCGTGTTGCCGTGACGACGATCGGCGGAACGGTCAGAACGGGCGAGGAGGACGCTGAGTCGCGCACTGTCGCGGGGGATCTGGATGGGCCGGTGATGCACTCGATCCGCGATCTGCGCGGGAGTCGGCGGCTTGCGGATCTTGGGCGATTTCTTTGTGCGCTCGAGCCTGGCGGCCGGAGTGATTTTTCGGAGGTTGCCAAGCGCATCGCGCTTTCGCGGCGTGGGCGCGGCGTGATGGTTGTGCTGAGCGATTTTTTCATGAAGGAAGGGTACGAAACGGGCCTGCGGCTGCTGGTGGGTCGGGGGTATGACGTGTTTGCGATTCAGACGCTGAGCCCGCAAGAGGTGGAGCCTGACATCAAGGGGGATCTTCGACTGCGCGATGTCGAGGACGGGGATATGGCGGAGGTGACGATTTCAGCACCGCTGCTCAAGAAGTACAAGCAGATTCTCGCGGCGTACTGCACGGAACTGCGCGATTTTTGTGCGCGGCGAGAGATCACGAGTTTCACGATCAGGTCTGACACACCGATCGATTCGCTGATGCTCGATTATCTGCGTCGAAGGGGGCTGCTGCGATGAACTGGGCGACACCTGGGCTTGCGGCACTTGCGGGAGCGGTGGCGGTTCCGACGCTGCTGATTTTGTATTTTCTGAAATTGCGGCGGCGGAATGTGGAGATTTCATCGACGCTGCTGTGGAAGAAGGCGATTCAGGACTTGCAGGCGAATGCGCCGTTTCAGCGATTGCGGCGGAATCTGCTGTTGTTTTTACAGTTGCTGGTGCTGGGGGCGGTGTTGCTTGCGATCGCGCAGCCTCAGATGATGAGCGATCATGCGACGGGTGAACTGAAGATTTTCATGATCGATCGTTCGGCGAGCATGGCCTCGATGGATGGCGACACAACGGGCGGGACGCGACTGTCGAGGCTGGATCAGGCCAAGCGACTGGCGATCCGCGAGGTTGAAGCGATGCGAGAGGCCGGTCTGTTCAAGGGCGAAGAGCCTGACCAGGGCATGGTGATTGCGTTCGATGGGACTGCCGTGGTGGTGCAGCAGTTCACGAGCGACAAGGAGATGCTCAAGGCTGCGATTCGGTCGATCGAGCAGACGGACGGCCCGAGCCGATTGGACGAAGCGATGTCGCTTGCCAAGAGCCGCAAACCGCCGCGCGTGCTGACAGATACGCGGGTAGGCGAGGATGGGGAGGTGGTTGAGAACATTTCGATCGAGGGGCTGACATCGGGCCCGCCTCAGTTGATTCATTTGTATACGGATGGGCAGCTTGTGGATTCGGCGCGCGTGCTGCCTGATCAGGGCGATACGGTGCTGTTTCATGCGATTGGAACATCGGATGCGGTGAATCTTGGGCTGACATCTGTGCGTGCCGAGCGGAGTTATCAGCAGCCGGAGCAGTTGACAGTGTTCGCAGCGATCGAGAACACCGCGAGCACCGCGCGCGAAGTGGATGTGGAGTTGCGTGTGGACGGAACTCCAGTCGCGACACGGCGCGTGACGATTCCGGGTTCGGCGAGCCAGGGGGCAAGCGTAACAGCGGACGGCACTGGCAGCGCGCGAGCGGCCAGGCCTGCGTCGGGCGCGGGTGGGATTGCGTTTCCGCTGACGCTGGCGCGCGGAGCACTGGTCGAAGTCAGGCTGATCGGAGACGGCGATGATGATGTGCTTGATCGCGATGATCGTGCGTGGCTGATCGTGCCGCCAGCCGAGCAGACCGCGGTGGCGGTCGTTTCAGCCGATGACATTTTTCTGCTCGAAGCGCTCAGCGGGTTGCGGCTCTCACGTTTGAGCAGGTACACGCCGAGCGAGTTTACAGCGATGCTTGCCGACAGCAGAGCGGCGGAGTATGACGTGGTGCTGCTCGATCGGTGGTTGCCGACGGTTGGCAATGAGACGCTGCCACGTGGAAGGTGGATTGTGCTGGGGGCGGTGCCTGGCGGCGTCGATGGACTTGTGGATGGAGGCGTCGGTGGGGTTACGACGATTCTCGATTGGCGCACGGAACATCCTGCTTTGCGTCCGGTGACGCTCGATCCGCTGGTGATTGGGCGCTTCCGCAGGGTTTCGCTGCCGGAGACGAGCAATGCGCTGGTGCTGGCGGATGCTGCGGAAGGTCCGGCGATTGTGGAACTTTCGGGCGTGGAGTTTCGTGCGTTGGTTGTGCCCTGGGAAATCGAGCAGTCGAACTGGCCTTTCCAGGTGGGGTTTGTGCTGTTTCTGGCGAGCGGGATCGACTATCTTTCGGCGAGCCGTGCAAGCGAAGCGGAGGCCGGCGGTGCGAGTCGTCTGTTCAGACCTGGAGACATTCTGGCGGATCGTCTGCCGCTCGATGCGCGCGAGGTGGATGTGACATTGATGCCTGGCGGGAGGCCGATGACCACAACGCCAACTGGTGACGGGCGCATCACGCATGGCCCGCTGACCAGCATCGGGGTGTATCGCGTGCGATGGAGCGGCTCGTCTGGCGCGACTGATGTGCGTGAGGATGGTCGCGTGAGTCGGTTTTACGCTGCCAACCTGGCGAGCCCGGAAGAAACGGATGTGCGTACGGCCGAATCGCTGTTTCTGGCTTCGCAGACTCTTGCCGCGACGGATTCGGAGAGGCAGACAGAAGTGCGCAGGCTCTGGCCTTACCTGGTGCTCATCGGGCTGGGCATCATCATGCTCGAGTGGTTCATCTACAACCGAAAGGTCTACGTGTGAATCGAGTCGTGCGGTTGCTGATCGCGGTGATGGTGTGCGTCGCGTTTGGTTCGGTGGCGTATGCGCAACGCGATGCCGGTGTCAGCATGAGCGTGAGCTTCGGGTATGGAGACACCATCGTTGCGGAACGCTGGTGCCCGGTGCGTGTGCAGATCACGTCGGAGACGCGCACGATCGCGGGCGTGCTGAGCCTGAGTCACAAGCAGGATGGTTCGCAGGATGTGAATGTTTCGGTGCCTGTGTCGGTGCTGCCGGGGCAAACAGTGACATCGGAAGTGATCCTCAATTTGCCTCACTCGTTGCCGGGCATTTCGGTTGAACTGCGTGACATGACGACCGGGCGAATCATAGTGAGTGATTATCTGCACTTTCAGCGTTCGGACTCTCGCCGAATTCCATTCCAGATGCCAACCATCGCGTCAGATCGTGTGGTGATCCTCGCATTGGGGCTGGATCAGATGGCCGAGATCGCGCGCGATTGGAATCGATTGTGGATGCCGGGTGAGACGGATTATTACACCACAACAACAACCAAGCCGGAATCTCGCACGGTTGAGCAACAATACAAGTTGCATGTACTGCCGCGGGATCAGGCACCGGCCTCGTGGGCTGCGTACGACGGCATCAAGGCCGTGATCGCCAGTGCCTCCTCGATCTCGACACTCTCGGAGCGTTCGCGGCGTGCGCTGCTCGATTGGGTTCATGGCGGGGGCGAACTGGTGCTGGTGATCGATGACGCATCGAACGTGTGGAGATCGTGGCTGCCTGCAGGACCGATCGGGGATGTGATCGATGTGCTTGAGCTGCGCACACACCCGGCGCCGAGCAACTTTTCGGAGATTCGCGAGCACGCGAGCTCGTCGAAGAACTACAACGTCGAGGCGAGCGAGCCAGCCTCACAACTTCGGGCGCGTTCGATCTCGATCCGCCCGTCTGGAGCAGCGATTGGATGGAAGGCGATTTATGCGCTCGATGACGATGCGAATGTCGCACTTGTCGCGAGCGGACCTGCGGGGTTTGGGCGTGCGACGATCATCGGGTTTGATCCGGCTGCTGCGGTCGCGATTCGATCGCGTTCGGGGTCTTCGGCTGCATGGGCGGCTTTGCTGGCACGCTCGCTGAAGCCGCAGGCCGATGGATCGTCCAATGTCTGGGCGTATTACTCGCCTGGTTCGGGAGGAACCCGATTGGAAGTGGACGCGATCGCTTCGACGGTAGATTGCCTCATCTCTGTTCGCGGGATTGGCGGTAGAATTATCGCGGCGTTGATTCTGATTCTCGGTCTGTTGGTTGTCGGAATTGGGCCAGTTGATGCGCTGGTGCTGCGGAAGTTTCGAGCGAGGCACTGGTCGTGGGCGACGGCGTGTGGTTGGATCGCGCTGACATCGCTGCTGGCGATTGCGGTGCCGATCTTTGGACGAGACGGATCGAGCCAAGCAGGGCGTGCGACGATTGCAGATGCGATTCTTGACGAACGCGGCGAGGCGGTGCTGTCGTGGACGACAGGCGTGACTGTGAGTTACGCGAGCGAGAGCGGACCGATCGGTCCGGCGGATGATCGACCTGGCGCGTGGTGGAGAGGGGTCTCGCCACTCGAGTCATGGGGCATGGGCAGCGACGGGACGAAGCTGGCGCTGCGCCCGGTGCAGTTGCAGCAGTTCGCGCAGTCTGGGCCGGGCGGGGCGGTGCTCGGCACCCATGCACGCACACCGACGCAGCGTGTCTGGACTGTGCGTGCGCTGCTCGATGTGGCACCGGCGTCGCCGCGTGTTGCTGCCCGAGCATCGCGGGACGACGGAGCCATTGCTGTTGAAATCCGCTCGCTGGACGCGAGTGCTGAGCTGCTCGAAGTTGTGGTGGTTCACAAGGGCGAGCGTCGCCGGGCGACGGACGCCACGTTCGGTGTGCCGCTGACGTTTGCATCGATGGCGCCTGTGGCAGGCATCGTTGTGAGTGATGCAGAAGAGGCGACTTTCTTGTCGGCACCTTGGACGCATGTCCGGAGGGACACTGGACTCAATGCGGTGGTATCGGCCGATCTCCCTGGCGCGTCGCGACGAACGGACATCGTGATGCAGTACGGCACATCGAGTTCGTACGCTGTGGTGATCGTGACGTATCGCCCAGCTTCGAGTGAGATAGCGCTGATTGGTGCGACTGAGTTTGAGGGACATGCAGTTGCACGACTCGTTGTGCCAGTGCGCGACATGAATTCCGGGAACAACCCATGATCGAACTGAAGAACATCACCAAGACGTACGGTGCGTTGACAGCTGTCGATGACCTTTCACTGAACATCGGGCCTGGCGAGATCTTCGGGTTTATTGGCCCAAACGGCGCTGGGAAGAGCACAACGATGAAGATCCTCGCGTGTCTTCTGCGCCCCGATCGCGGAGTCGCGAAAGTTGATGGCTTCAATGTCATGACTGACGGCGAAGCGATCAGACGGATACTTGGGTATATGCCGGACTTTCTTGGGGTATACGAAGATCTGACGGTCGATGAATATCTGCACTTCTTTGCGTCGGCGTTCCGCATTGAGCGACGCAAGCGGCGTGCGATTGTCGATAGCGTGCTGGCACTGACAGATCTGACGGATAAGAAGAACGCAATGGTCAGCGGGCTTTCGCGAGGCATGCAGCAGCGTCTGGGGATCGCGCGGGTGCTGATTCACGACCCGAAAGTGCTGCTGCTTGATGAACCTGCAAGCGGGCTTGACCCACGTGCGCGTATCGAGATGCGCTCGCTGCTGACCGAGCTTGGGCGAATGGGCAAAGTGCTCATGGTTTCGAGCCATATTCTGACCGAACTGGCCGAGATGTGTTCGTCGGTGGGCATTATTGAGCGAGGAAAGTTGCTCTTTTCAGGCTCGATTCAGGAAGCGTACCGAAGTGTGCAGGCCGGAGAGGTCGTGCGTGTTCGGCTTGAGAATGCGGATGCATCAGCGGCTGTGGCGAGCAGTCTGACACAAGACGAACGAGTGCGCAAGGTTGAACACAAGGACGATGCACTGGATGTCGAACTGATACAAGTCGGCATGGGGCATCACTTCGTGATCGAGCGTGTCATCGCGGCTGGGGGGCGCATCGCAGCATTCGAGCCGCGCGAGATCAAGCTCGAAGATGCCTTCCTGAAGCTGACGAAGGGGGCTGTGCAGTGAAGCGCACGACGCTGAATCCCGTTCGACTGCTCGCGGGGCCGATCTTCACGACAGAGATGCGTATCGGTGGGCGGCACATCAGTACATATGTGCTGCGATTTCTGTTTTCTACGGTGGTAATTGGTTTTTTTGCAGTTGTGCTGCTTGTCACGTGGGCCGAATCGAACCGATCACATGGTGGCACAGTCGCCGATCTGCAGCGGTTTCAGAAGATCGCACCGCAACTTGGCACGACTGTCTTGTGGACGCAGTATGTCGGGCTGCTGCTCTTGACCCCGATTATGTTGGGCTCGGCAATCTGTGGCGAGCGTCGCAGCCGAACACTTGCTGCTTTGCTGACAACGCCGCTGAGCGCGTGGGAAATACTGCTGAGCAAACTGACGGGGCGCATGACGCAAATTTTGATTCTGGCTGCGGTATCGCTGCCGCTGTTGCTGGCGTCGCGCATGCTTGGCGGGCTGAGCATCGAAGGAATTTTCGCGGCGGCGGCGGTTACATTTACGAGCGTCCTGCTTATGGCCTCGCTCACGCTCGCAGCGTCCATCAGCGCTCGCAAGCCAACTTCGGCCTCGGCACAGGGCTTCAGCCTGTTTCTGACGATTTCGTTTGGGCCTTCGATCGTTGCGGCGATCTACAACTTCTGGTTTCTGCCAAACTATCCGATGGCCGGGCTGAGTCCGATTCCGGTGCACTGGATTAATGCTTCATCCCTCCCACTCTCGCTGGGCCTGGTGTCGTTTGAACACTTTGTCGGAAGTCCAACCGGGCTGTCGTCGATGCAGACATGGGGATGGAGCGTCATCCTTGGTCTGTCGATCTCGATGCTCACGCTGCTGGTCGCGGGGGCTCGTATGCGTCGGACGATGCAGCGCGATCCGGAAGGCGACCCGAAGGCCTACGCCAAGCCCAAACGTTCGCGCGTTCGCAAGGGACAGGCGACTGAACAGCCCGCCGCGGTTGTTGCTGATGTCACACGCAAGTCGCGCACGGTCGGAGATCACCCGGTGCTCTGGCGCGAGTTGCGCCAGCCGCTCTTTCGCACGAAAGTGATGTTTGCTACGGCAATTCTCGCAATTGTCGCATTGGTCGCACTGCTTGCCGTCAACGATGGTTTTTCTGAGCCCGCGACGTATTACGCACTCACCATGATCGGGCTTGGGTCGGCGATTTTTCACGCCTGCTATGGCACGACGGGCAGTATTTCGAGCGAGCGTGAGACACGCACACTCGATGTCCTTCTGACCACGCCGATCAAGCCTTCGGCTATTGTACTTGGCAAGTATGTGGGTGCGCTGCGCAAAATGATCGGGATTCCGTTAGCACTCTATGTGCTCTATATCATCGGATCGACGACATACATTCACTGGTCAATTCTCATTCTCATGCCGATCATCGTCGTGCCACCGATATTGCTCTTCACAGCGACCGGCATGCTCTGCGGGGTATACATGCGCAACATTGCGGCCGCGATGACCAATGTGGGTCTGGCGGTCGGTCTGTACATGGTTTTGCCGATATCGATCGTGATGATTGAAAACTTTTCTGGAGGAATGCATCGCGGCAATGCGCAGTTTTTCTTCACTGGAGCGATTGCTCCAAATCCATTCGTCATGATTGCAATTGCGATCGAAGGCACCGGGGAGTTCTATGGCCGGGCCATCAGTTTAAGTAGCCTGGAGTTCTCGTTTCCTTACCGATCAGTGTCATTCGCAGCGTTTCTGACCATTGTCGTGATCGGTGCGCTGGTTCAACTGGTTGCTGCAGCGGGGGCTCTGGCCTGGGCGATGAGGGCGTTGCCCGTTCGCCACGGTCGCGCGAGTTGAGGTGCCGATTCAGGTTGCAGGAAGTGCGGTCACTCGCTGCCAGAGTTGGAGTGCTCGCGTGGCGCTCTCGTAAGGCTGGGGGAGCCCGCGCATATCTGCAACAACAGGATTATGAAAACCAACAGCTGCGAGCGCCATGGCGTAGCCGAGAATGTCGAGACGTCCCGCGCCGAGTTCGCAACGTCCGACAAGATTGGCATCGCCAAGCCTCGCAGCAACGAGTCGAGTTTGCCGCTCGAACACAGCCTTTGCTGGATCGGCGCCGGCCGAGAGCAGGAGAGCGGGATCGACGCCCAGACTCAGTCGATCGTCTGGAGCGGCGGCATGGTCGGCGAATTGCACTCCGACTTGATCTGCGCACTGCGCCAGACTCGCAGTCTCAGCCATACCAACTCCGATGATGACGCTGACCGCTGCACCCGGCTCGGCAGCACGCAGCGCCATCATGTCGCGCAGCAGTTCTGCGGCCCCCACTGCTGCCGCCATGGCACGATCAATCTTTGCTGCATTCTCAAAGTCTTCTCTCGCGATGAAGAGGTCGAGCCCCGAGAGGCGGAGTCCGCTGCGTGAGAGGGAGGCTGCCAGGTCGCGCCTGGCCGAGGCATCCAGCTCGCGTGGTCGAAACCCTGCCTGTGCCGCGTTGATCTGAACCCAGCGATATCCGGCTGCAGCGATTGCTGCGAGCTGCTCGCGAGGCCGACCCGAATCATCGAGGCCTGCCAAAGCCAGACTGAGTGAAGGTGCAGTCATCTTGACCATCGTTGTAGGCTGCTCGCGGACCGAAGCGCGCCGGGGCTTCTACGATTCGACATGACTACCGGCGTTCGCGTTCTTGAAACAGTACATGTTATCGTGCTCGGAGTCTGGTTTGGGGTGCTAGGGATGACGGCGGCAGTTGCAGCCATCATTTTCCCTGCCATGCGCTCGCTGGAACCAGCGTTTGGGCAATTCTCACGGTACGAAGGCGCGCACGCCGATCTTGGTGCTGGGTTTATTCAGGCGCGCGTGTTTGCGGCTGCGGACATGGTGCAGTTCGCCGCGGCGCTTCTCGCGATGCTCAACCTGACCGGGGCGATGGTGCTGCAACGGAACCTCAAGTCGATGTGGACAATGATCCGGTGCGTGCTGCTGGCGTGTGCGGTGGCGATGCTGTCGTATCACCTCTTTATTCTCGCGCCGCGCATGGATTCCAACGCACGAGTTTACTGGGAGGCGGCCGCTGCGGGAGAAAGTGATCGAGCCCACGAATCCCACGAGGCTTTCATGCGCGATCACCCGGCCGCGACGCGGACGATGATGTTCCTGGGCGTGTTCGTCGCGGGCACGCTGTTCGCTTCCACGTGGTCACTGAGCGGCGAGCGTGCTGCAAAACGTCGCGGTGAGGGCAGCCGGCTGTGAGTGTCGATCGACCGATACTCACGCCTGCGAATCCGCCGGGGCTTCGTGATCTGCCGTTTGAACTGCCGAAAGTAACAGCTGCGCAGAAGCGCCGTGCGCACGCCTTGGCAGACGCGCTGGCACTTGCCTATCCCGACGCCCACTGTGAGTTAAACTACACAACACCGCACGAATTGCTGATCGCCACGATCCTCTCGGCGCAGTCAACCGATGCTGGAGTAAACAAAGCCACGCCCGGCCTGTTCACAGCGTTTCCAACGCCGCGCGAGTATGCGCTGGCCACACCCGAACAGATCGAGCCATATATCAAGCGCATCGGGCTGTACCGCAACAAGGCAAGATCGGTGCACGAAGCCATGCTCGCGGTTGTCGAGCGTTTTGGGGGCCAGGTCCCACAGACAATGGATGAACTGCTATCACTGCGTGGCGTGGCACGCAAGACAGCGAACGTCGTGCTGGGCAATGCCTTTGGCATCAACGTCGGATTTGTGGTCGATACGCACATTTTGAGGCTGAGCGTTCGGTTTGGAATGGTCGAAGAGGGCGCGACGCCGCTGGCAACGGAGAAGCAGTTGATGGCTCTGATGCCTCGAGAGAAGTGGTGCACGCTCAGTCATCAATTCATCTGGCATGGCCGACGTGCGTGTATTGCCCGCGTGCGCAGGTGTGCAGCGCATCCTGTCTGCGAGCAGTTCGGCAAGTGTTGCGAAGCAAGGCGGTCGTGACCACGCGCGGGCACGTCGTTTAGTCGGTCTTTCTCTCGATTTTGGCCTTGAGTTCGGGTGGCACCGTGAAGTCGTGCTTTTCTTCGAGGTTCACCTGAACCTTGACGTAGTCGAACTCGGTCGCCTTGGGGTCGTCCTTGAAGCGCTGGATCTGACCCATTGTTGTAAGCACGCCCCCGACATCCTGATAAGCCTTGAGGACGGTCTCGAACTGTTCGGGCTTACCGGTTTCGGGGTGAACGGTCAGGGTGCGGGTGCCGAGATACAGACCTGAATCTCGCGAGAACACGAGCACTTTTTCGCGTCCAGAAACAGCCTTGACGTGCACTCCGATGGCGGTCTCATCGCCGAACTTGAACTGCCCGAGAGTCTGCATATCGAGGTACTTGCTCTCGTAGTTGACTTCACCCCAGAAATCGGAGGAATCACGCAACTCGATGAGCCTCTGCCCCTCGACCAATCGCAGGCCGATGCCGGGCTGGCGTTCCCATCCGATCTCACCATCGAAACCGATTTCGATGGTTTCTCCGGCTGGTTGCTGGATCTTGAGGTGGAACTTGTTGGGCATTTCCTGCCAGATGGTCAGGCGTGCGGGGAATGTGAAGGGGCGGCCGATGTATCGTCCGTCGATGCGGCGCGACGTGATCTCTTTCATCTTTTCGCGACCACCGATGACCTTGATGTACCGCTCGAAGAGATCTACGGGCTTAGGAAGGTTTGCGGCGTCAACCGGGGTCGGATCTGTAGCCGGAGGCTCGGAATCCTGAACGCCCAGTGAGGTTGGCGCGAGCTCAGGCCACTCGTTGACGAAGTTCCCCCCCACTGTGATCGATGCCACTACACAAGCCGCGACGAACAGACCCATGGCTCAACCTCCCGCTGCGACGCCTGGCGCGTCGGACATACCTACATGGTACACGAATACGAAGTTCATCGGGTCCGCAGCCAATGAAACTCTCTGGTCACAGTCGATCAACGTCCGATCATTCGGTGGGGTCGATCCGAGAGACTGGGCCGACGGCCCGAAGATGCCCACAATACGCCCGCCGCGATTCGAACGCGGAACCTTTGGCTTCGGAGGCCAACGCTCTATCCAGTTGAGCTACGGGCGCTCAAGAGTGACTCTACGATCGCTGCTTGGCTATGGCAAACTCACCCTCCCTTTCCGCCCGACTTGACAAAACTCTCGCTCTGGGGCTTGGCCTGACATTTCTGGCCAGTCTTGGTACGGGAGCCGTCACTAATGGTATTTTCTTCTTGACCGAATCGGCACTTGGCTATGGCAAGGCGGGCAATATGCTCGTCGCCCTGCTGATGGGGGTTGCGTACATCGCGGGGGCTGCGGGAGTTGGGCCAATGCTTCGGCGTCGCACAGCCCGATCCAAACTCACGACGCGGGAGGTGGCGAGTTGGCTGCTGGTCGTGATCGGCGCGGCATGCACAATCCCGGCGGTAGCGGGCGGCGGGATCAAAAACCCCCCGCCTGCGTGGAGCCTGTGGGTGCTGGTGCTGGTCTTTGGAGTCCTGACCGGAGCGTTCTGGCCGATTGTCGAGGGGTATATCAGTGGCGGTCGGCGCAATGCGCGCCTCCGAAGTGCTGTAGGTTGGTTCAACATTGTGTGGGCGTCATCGGTGATTGCAGCCATGTGGCTGATCGCGCCGTTTGTCGCAGAACGCCCGATGGCGGTTCTTCTCTGGGTTGGGCTTGCGCATGGTCTGGCAGCCCTGTTGCTTAGGCCCTTGCCGCCTGAGCCTCCCAAGCACCTTGACGACAGCCCGCATGCGGTGCCGCCTCACTTCGCCGATCTTCTGCGCACAACACGAGTGCTTCTCCCAGCCGCGTACATGCTGATCTCAGCAATCGGCCCGGCGATCCCGGCAGTTCTGGGGCACCTTGGTGTGCCGCTGGTGTGGAAAGCACCGGTGTTCTCGGCCTGGCTGGTGGCGCGGTTGGCGGCATTTATCGGACTCGAACGCTGGCACGGTTGGCATGGGCGGTGGTGGCTGCCTCTGGTTGGCGGGGTCGGGATGATCGTGGGGTTTGCGTGTGCAGTGCTTTCGCCTCGATTTGGGTCGCTTGGGTTGGTGACGCTCTTTGCAGGACTGGGGGTGTTCGGCATATGTGTAGTGATGATTTATGTGGCTTCGCTGTACTACGGCATGGAGGTCGGCGGTGCGAGTGTCGATGATGGTGGAAAACACGAAGCGTTTATCGGACTTGGGTATGCGGGTGGTCCGGCATTCGGACTGGTCGCTGCGTCGATTGTTGGGAGGGATTCACCGGATCTGGACTTGGCCATTGTGGCGATAGTTGGCCCAGTTGCGCTGGTGGCGGTCGTTCTAGGACTTGTGGTTGCTCTCCGTTCTCGTCGGGCTGTGCGGGGAGAAACGATCGAATAAGCTGGAAGAGGTCAGTGTTGAGTCTCTTCTGGCGGAGTTTGGTTCGGAAAATGAGCGCACGAATAGGATGATCCGATATGATGCGAAGAGAGGCTTCGTACGGAACCTGATTCAACACCCTCGGTAGAGGGGGTCGATCTTTTCGGGAGTCTGGTCCGTAGAGAGATGGGTCGTGCCTTGAGTGTTCGGCAGGCTGCAACCCGACGGGAGTACAGATGAAGCGAGTGACACATCGGTGGTTGAGTGCGGGAATCGTGTTTTTGTCGACTGGTGTGGGTGGGTTTGCGCAGGCTCAGAGCGAACCGGTTGCCATCGAGGCGTGGTCAAGCCAGGTGTGGCGAGCAGCGGAGAAGGACGGGGAGAGCGAACTGCTGGCCCGCCTTGCCCCGGTGGTGACAGGTGACATTGAGTCGATCGATTGGCTGCGGTCATCGATTGAAGTGTTCAAGTCGAACCTTGCCAAGCGGGAGCAGACCCGAGTCGAACAGATTGCCAAAGTGAGCGCGGAACTCGACGAGCACATGGCGATGGCTGAGAATCCGGTCAAACTGAGTGAAGCGTTGCGTGCGGCCAATGAGTTGCAGTTGCTGATGCCGAATAAGGACGAGTTCTTTGCGCAGCCTCGCATTGAAGAGTTGATCAGGATTTCGGAAATTGCGGGGCAACGTGCGCTCGAACAAAGCGACTGGCTGATTGCCAATGAGTTGTTCGCTCGACTGTCGCTGCTGTACGAAAACGAGGAGCGGTACAAGAACGAGCGCGACACGCTCGAACAACGGCTGACGATGATTCGGATGTATGCGCCTGATCGGTTCTGGCAGTTGCGCAACGACCGTCGGCTGGCGGCGGGCGAGGAGGCGTTTCCGGATTACAACCCGACGGGCGATCAGTGGAATGACAAGATTGCGAACGTTCGGATGCAGACGGTGCTTGCTGCGGTGACGCGGACGTACAGCCATGTTGACGGCGTGGCGATGCGTGAGGTGCTGGTCAAGGGTTTTGACGCGGTGATCGCGTTCGTGACGACGCCGGAGCTGTATGGGGCGTTCACGTCGCTTGCTGATGATGCCAAGCGCGAGGCGTTTCTGACTGGGGTGAAAGCGTCTCGGAACAACATTGCGAACAAGGCCGGGACAGTCACACGTCGCGACGCGTACGAATCGGTCGAGGCGATGATGGTTGCCAACACGAACACGATCGGATTGCCTGCAGCTGCCATCGCGCACGAGTTCGGGAATGGTGCGATGAAGGCTCTGGATCAGTACAGCGGCATCATCTGGCCGGACGAGTTGGCGCGGTTCGAGCGTTCGACGCGTGGCGAGTTCGTCGGGGTGGGTATCTCGATACAGCTCGACGAGCTGCAGAACATCAAGGTTGTGACGCCTCTGGAAGGATCTCCGGCGCAGCGTGCGGGAATCAGAGCGGGCGATCTGATCAAGAAGGTCAACGGGAACTCTACGGTTGGATTCACGCTTGACCAGGCGGTGGACGTGATCACGGGCCCACGCGGGACCAAGGTCTCGCTGACGATCGAACGGCAAGTGCCCGAGGGGGATGCGGTTTCGATTGATGTGCCACTGGTACGCCAGGTGATTGACCTTCCGACGGTCAAGGGATGGAAGAAGACGGGCGCGAGCGATGACGCGTGGGACTGGTTTGTGGATCGCGAGGCCGGTGTGGGGTACTTGCGGCTGACCGGGTTCAGCGAGAAGACGACGACGGAGTTTGACCGCGCGGTGCGCGAGATGAAGCGGCAGGGCCTGCAGGGGCTGATTCTGGACCTGAGGTTCAATCCGGGCGGGCTGCTGGAGCAGGCGGTGAGTATTTCGAGTCGGTTCGTCAATGACGGGCTGATTGTGAGGACTGTTGACGGGACGGACCGGACGCGCGACGAGCAGGTTGCACGGGCCGTGCCCAATGCAGTGAATCTTTCAGAAATACCGGTGATCGTGTTGATCAATGAAGGGTCGGCGTCGGCGAGCGAGATCGTGTCTGGAGCGATTCAGGCGCACGCCCGCGAGGGGAAGATCCGGGCGCTGGTGGTCGGGCAGCGGAGTTTCGGCAAGGGAAGCGTGCAGAACGTGTTCCCGATCCAGGGCGACGACAACACGCTGATGAAGTTGACGACGCAGTATTACAAGTTGCGTGGGAACCAGATGATTCATCGCCGCCCGGGCGCGTCGGAGTATGGGATCAAGCCTGATCTGGCGATCGAGATGTTGCCTCAGCAGAGCATCGACGCGCTGGTGCTTCGGCGTGATGCGGACGTGCTGCCTCTGGACGAGAACGGGAAGATTATCGAGACGGCGGAAATGCCAAACCCGGATCGACTGATCTCGGAGGGGCTGGACCTGCAATTGGAGGCGGCGGTGGTGCTGTTGCAAAGCCAGCAGGCACCGGCGATCGTGGCGAAAATGAGCCGAATCGGGGGTTGATTCCTCTCTTTCCTGGCCGTTGGCGGATACGGAGGAGGTCACCTACACTCCGTGCGAATTCGGAATCCGCGGGGTTATTGTTGCGCAGACTGTGCGTCGGCGTTGGCCCCGGTTTTGACCGATGAAGGAATGACGATCGCATGTCAACCGCCACTGCCAGTTCCAAACCCATGAGTAATCGCCTGACCGACCGCCTGGACCATGCTGTGCTGCTCAAGTGGCTGTACGACATGCAGTTAATTCGGGAGTTTGAGAACCGGACGGCACAGGCGTATCAGCAGGCGAAAATCGGCGGGTTCTGCCACATTTATTCGGGACAGGAAGCGTGCGCAGTCGGAACGATCGCATGTACCGATCTGATGGACCCGATCGTGACGGCGTATCGGGACCACGGCCACGCGCTGGCACGCGGGATGAGCCCTGAGGCTTGCATGGCGGAGATGTTCGGCAAGATCACAGGGTGCGCCAAGGGCAAGGGCGGGTCGATGCACATGTTTGATCGACCGAACAACTTGTTTGGCGGGCACGGGATCGTGGGCGCGCAGACGCCGCTCGGGGCCGGGCTGGCATTTGGTGCGCGGTATGAGTGGGAAGTGCTCGGAACGGGACCCAAGAAGGTGTGCCTGTGCTATCTGGGGGACGGGGCGATCGATCAAGGCGCGTTTCATGAAGCGTTGAATCTTGCGGCTTTGTACTCGCTCCCGGTCATTTATGTGATCGAGAATAACGGATACTCGATGGGTACGGCGATCCACAGGCACTCGGCGAACTCGGGAAACCTGCTGGCGCGCGGACAGGCGTATGGCATCAAGAGTGTGCAGATTGACGGGTTTGATGTGCTCAACGTGTACAACGAGTTCAAGCCTCTTGTGGATGAATGTCGGGATCTTCAGAGGCCGGCATTTGTGGATCTCAAGACGTATCGGTATCAGGGCCACTCGATGTCGGACCCGCAGAAGTACCGGACGAAAGAAGAGGTCGAGGATTGGAAGGGGCGCGACTCGATTGCGAGTCTGGCCGACCATCTGATGAACGCGCGTGAATGCCTGAGCGAAAGCCAGTGGAACGCGATGCAGGACGAGATCCGCGAGCGTGTGAAGGCGTCGCTGGTATTTGCGGAAGAATCGGCGGTGCCGGATGTTGACGCGGAACTGGCGAGCGACGTGTACGCCCTGCCGATGAAGAATCTGAGCCCGAATACTGAGTTTGGGCACGGAGTGCGGAATCCGTTGATGTGAGTCAGGCGGTTCGGTCATGCCCTTTTCTGGTGGCGTGTTCTTGCTGGCGGTTGCCTTTGTAGGATTGCTGTTGCTGCGCGTGGTTTTTCTGATGATGCTGCGTCGCGACGAGGTTTCGAAGCAGCGGAATGCAGGCGAGGGCATTGGCGCCGAGGTCGTTTACTGGACGCGGGAGTCTGACGACACGCGTGCGACGAGTTCGGGCGGCTCGTAGAATCTGGCATGAATCTCAATCCCCTGCTCCGAATTGTGGCCTTTGCGTGTGTGCTCGTGGTGTGTGCGTCAAATGCCTTGGCGCAGGAACGCGTGCTTCGACACGAGATTGTCGTGGATGCCTCGGCTGCGGAGGTGTGGGCAGCGTGGACGACGAAGGCGGGGCTCGAATCGTGGCTGGCGCGGTCGGCACTGATCGACCTCAAGCCGGGCGGGCGATTCGCAACCAACGCACAAGGCGCGATCGGTGAAGCGGGGACGATCGAACTCTCGGTGATCGCGTTCGAGCCCGAGCGGGTGCTGGCGTATACGACGACGGCACCGGCGGACTTTCCGACTGTGGCAGCGGCGACGAACACCTGGGCCGTGCTGCGACTTGAGCCACTGGATGCGACGACGACACGTGTGCATCATGCTGCCCTTGGCTGGGGCGAAGGGGCGGAGTGGGAGGAAGCGTGGTTTTTCTTCAATAGCGCGAATCGGTATGTGCTGGAGATGCTCCGTCGGCGTTTTGCGGGCGAGCATGAGTTGATCGCGACCGGGCCCGGTTTGGGACGGGTGCTGAGCCAGAGTGTGGAGGTGAATGCCACACCTGCGCAGGTGTGGCCGATGCTCACGACGCGCGATGGGATCGCTCGATGGCTGGGAGGAGCCGTGAGGGGTGAGTTGCGGTTTGGGGGGTCGTTTGTGTACGGGGCGGAGTCATCGGGAAGTGACAGGCGGACGGAATTTGTCATGGCGTACGAGCCTGATCAGATGCTTGCGACTCGGCTCGAACTCTCGCCCGAACTCAAACGCATCATCGGGCTGGTGGAGCGCACCTGGACGGTGACGCGCCTTGAGGCTGTTGATGGCGGGCGAAGGACGCGCGTGGTGCGCACCACTTTTGGCTGGGGAGAAGGCGAAGAGTGGGACCGCACATATCGCTTCTTTGAGGGGCAGGGTCGGGAGCAGTTGCGGTCGATGTCGCGCTTGCTTGGAGAGGAGCAGCAGCCTGTGACAGCACCGGCGGCGGTGCGCAGAGACCCGGCGACGACAACTACAGCGAGGCCTGAGGAGCGAGTGGTGGCACCCTCGACAGAACCGACCTTGACGGGTCGGGCGCTCCTTACGCGCATGCGGTCGTTCATCGGAGTCTGGGAGGCCGTGACAACCGGGCCTGAGGGCGAGTCGGTTCGGATTCGCAACGTGGTGGAGCGCGGGCCTGACGGGTTTTCGCTGATTGGTCGTTCGGCGATGGGGACTGGGGGGCTGCGGCTGAAAGACCATCAGGTGTCGATGGTTTTTCTGGAACCGGGAACTGAGGAAGCGCGGTTCATCACGATCGATGAACTCGGGGACGTTGCTCGCGGGACGATTACACTCTCGGGAGAGGTGTTCACATGGGATTGGCGTGTGCGCACGGCTGGGGGTGAAGAGCAGCACTTTGTCGTGCGGCAGGTTCTGTTGTCTGCGGAACGGTACCGGATGATTCTGGTGTCGCCGGCAACGGGCAACGAGGAGCCCTTGCTTGAACTGGAATTTGAGCGTGTGCGCGACTGATAACCTTTGAAGCGTGGGACGTTTTGACGCCCGGATGCGCCCGCTATACTCACCGGCCCAATTTCTGCAGTCATCGAGCACCAAGGATTGATCGACCATGACTACGTGGAGACGCACCCACACCTGCGGCCAGCTGCGCGACGAACACGTCGGGCAGACCGTCACCCTCACCGGCTGGGTGAACGCCTATCGAGATCACGGCCTGGGGCTGATCTTCGTCGATCTGCGTGACCGATACGGCCTGACGCAACTGGTGTTCGACACCGAGGACGCGAGCCAGAGCATTCTCGACATCGCGGACAAGCTGCGCAATGAGGACGTGGTTGCAGCGCGCGGGGTTGTGCGCATGCGCGACGGCGGTCCGAACCTGAAACTTGCGACGGGGCGCGTTGAGGTTGTGGTTGCGGAGGTGCAGATTCTTTCGAAGACTGTCAATCCGCCATTTCTGCCGCACGATGACAAGGGCGAACTTCCGGGTGAGGAGATTCGTCTGCGCAATCGGTTCATCGATCTTCGGCGGCCTCGGATGCAGCAGATTCTTGCGACGCGGCATCGAGTGGCGAAGGTGACGCGCGACTACTTCGACGAGCAGGGTTTTCTGGAGATCGAGACTCCGATGCTGTGTCGTTCGACGCCGGAGGGCGCGCGTGACTTTCTTGTGCCGTCGCGTTTGCAGCCGGGGCAGTGGTATGCGTTGCCGCAGTCGCCACAGTTGTTCAAGCAGATTCTGATGGTGGCGGGATGTGACCGGTATCTGCAGATTGTGCGGTGCTTTCGCGATGAAGACCCGCGAGCCGACCGGCAGGCGGAGTTCACGCAGATCGACCTTGAGATGTCGTTCATCGATCGTGATCTGGTTCTGGAGACGATGGAAGGATTTGCCAAGAGGCTGTGGGAGACGGCTGCGGGAGTCAAGTTGCCGACGATGCAGCGCATGACCTATCGCGATGCGATGGACAGGTATGGCATCGATCGCCCGGACACACGATTCGGGCTTGAACTGGTGGATGTCTCGGACCTTGCGGGAACAACGGACTTCAAGGTTTTTACGGGCGCGCTGGCCAAGCATCGCGGCGTGGTCAAGGTCATTCGAGTGCCGGGCGGGGCGGAGAAGCTGACCCGCAAGCTCACCGATGGCTACAGCGAATGGGTCAAGCAGTTTGGTGCCGGGGGTGTGCCGATCACGAAAGTGACTGCGACGGGACTTGAAGCGGGTATCGGTAAGTTCATCGAGCCGATTGCGGGTGCGCTGATCGAACGCACGGGCGCGCAGCCCGGCGATATGCTCCTCTTCGGAGCGGACACCTATGCGGTGTGCTCGAAGGTGCTCGGGGAGTTGCGACAGAAAATCGCACGCGATCTTGGGCTGATCCCTGAAGGGCAGTGGAATTTTCTGTGGGTTGTCGACTTCCCGATGTTCGAGTTCGACGAGAAGAGCGGGCGTTTTTATGCGCTGCATCACCCCTTTACCGCGCCGCGGGCCGATCAGGTTGAGAAGTTGATGGCTCTTGATCCTGAGGATCACAGCCAGGCCAATATCGATCTGGTCGAGTCGATCGTGTCGGACGGTTATGACATGATCTGCAACGGGTCGGAGATCGGGGGCGGGAGCATTCGTATTCATCGGCAGGACGTGCAAAGCCAGGTCTTCAGCCTGCTGGGTCTGAGCAAGGACGAAGCCAAGCAGAAGTTCAGTTTTCTGCTCGATGCGCTGAGTTTCGGTGCTCCGCCACACGGCGGGATCGCGTTCGGGCTCGATCGCATTGTCATGCACCTGTGCGGGACGGACAACATTCGCGACGTGATTGCATTCCCGAAGACCCAGACAGGTGCGGACCTGATGAGCCAGGCTCCGAACGCTGTGGATATTGCGCAGCTGAAGGAACTGCACGTCGTTTCGACGTGGGATCCGACAGGCTGAGCAGGCGAACAGGTGTAACCGGCCCATGGGCTGGTACCCTATGATGTGCCCGTGCAACGATTCAGATGGCGATATCTGGGCTCCTGCCCATTTACGTGTCCAGTGTGCCGGGATGCTGTCCTGCATGAGCGGTATCGCGTCGTCATCGAAGTCAAGCGACTTCTGGGCAAGTCCGTGGATCTGCCGTATTCGGACATGCTTCAGTGCCCGAAGTGCAATCATCAGTTACTTGTTGAGCGTGGTTTTGGCCAAGGTTTTCAACCCCACGAGCACGAGGACGCGTATGACGCGTTGGTTCGTATGGTCGGTCAAGACAACGTCGAAGTCGCTCTGGCCGATGCTTATCGCAATGCGCATGTGGACCTGATGTCGAGTGAATCTCGTTGGCACATGATTCTCAACGCATTTCGACATGCGAACTATCGGCAGCATGTCCCGACAGATGGGTCGCCGTTGCCCCAATCATGGGTGAGTCGACTAATGGTTCTTGGAATTTCCCTTGCGTTGAGTGGATTGGTCGGCGGAGTGGTGATCGGGATTGCGGCCGCAAGCCTTCCCACCCCTGCTTCGACGATCTCAGTCAATATTCTGTCAACTGCAGTGCTGTGTATCTGGTTATACCAGATTGGTTGGCACATCCGCGGGTTTTGTCGCGACTCGTCAACACATCTGCACCGCCGACTTTCGACAGGGCGCGTCCACAAATATCTGGCTCGCATGCTCACCAACCTTGATGTTGATGGCATTACGCTGCGCAACGCGATGACGACAGCTGGCGAAAACAAGTGGATCACCGCGAGCATCAATCCGGAAAAGGTGCTCGAGTTAATTGCGCATAACACCGCAGCTAAATCACAGACAAGCAGCGCAGATTCTCATGTGATTGTCAATTCCACGACCCAGAACCCTCCGGTGTCATGATTTCGCAACAAGTACGTTGAGAAGCACGAAAACAGAGCTGAGCAAGGACGAAGCCGAGCAGACGATCCACACTCAGCGAGAGTCGCGCGTCGGCGGACTTTTGAACAACTGCCACACCGGAACAAGGGCGAATCCGACGATCAAGGCGAGCGGGATGCCGTATCGAACGAGCCATTGGCCGGTGTGTGGACCAGCCCACATGTATGAGCCGCCCAGGGACTGAGGCATGCCGTCGGCGTAATGCAGCACTGTGTCGGGCGAGATGGCGATGACCACAAGATCGCGATTGGCAGGCCAGCCGAAGAGATTACTCCATCCGGCAACAAGCCATGCAGCGGCTGCGAGGACGATCAACAGACAGGCCATTGCAAGCAGCCGACGTGCGAGCATGAGCAACCTCCGAGAGAGCGGGATGATCCGAGTGTAGACAAAGTGCAGTTGGTACGGCTCGGGAGCAGTGAGAACGAACAGGGCCGCCTTTCTTTCGAAAGCCGGCCCCGCGTTGAAGTCCAGTGAGCCGCACATTGCGGCGAATGTGTCAGGAATGCGAAGCGTTGGTTTGCCCGCGATGAGGCTTGCGGCGGCGGGTGCGTTGCTGCGCGCCGGTCATGCCCGACGGGCGAGAGTTTCCGGAAGCGTCAGTATGCCCTGCGTCATTGGGTGGCCGGCTGTTGCGCACTCGGCGCGGACCGCCTGACTTTGAAGCGTTCTGGCGTGGTGCGCGTTCCTGGGTGATTGGAGCGGCGGGTTGGATGCGCGGCGGACGGCTTGCGATCAGGGCTGCAAAGTCAGGAAAATCACGTGCAACGGTGAGGCGGATCTGCGTGCGGCGTTCGATGGCCCCGAGAACGCCCTTTTCGTCGCGGTCGCAGAAGGATACTGCGATGCCACTGGCGCCAGCGCGAGCAGTGCGTCCGATGCGGTGGACATACGTCTCGGCGTCGATTGGCATATCGAAGTTGACGACATGCGTGATGTCGTCGACGTCGATGCCGCGCGATGCGATATCAGTGGCGACAAGGACGCGAGTCGCGCCATTGCGAAAGCCCTGCATGGCGCGTGTGCGGGCGTTCTGTGATTTGTTGCCGTGGATCGCCTCGGCGTTGATGCCTGCGCCATGAAGAAACTTGACGAGACGATCGGCCCCGTGTTTGGTGCGGGTGAAGACGAGCGTGCGGCCAACATCGCCTTGGCGAAGCAGGTGTTCGAGAAGCAGGGGCTTCTTGGCGCGTTCGATCATGTAGACACTTTGCGTGACCATGTCGGCTGTGGCCGATTCGCGAGCGGTCTGGACGTGCACCGGATCGCGCAGCATCGAATCGACGAGCGAGCGAATCTCGGGCGACACCGTGGCTGAAAAAAGGAGTGTCTGGCGTTCCTTGGGGACCATCGCCACGATCTTGCGAATGTCATTAATGAAGCCCATGTCGAGCATGCGGTCGGCCTCGTCGAGAACGAGAACCTCGATCGAGCGCAGATCGACGCAGCCCTGATTGATCAGGTCGAGCAGGCGGCCGGGCGTCGCGATGACGACATCGACCCCGCCTCGCATTGCGGCGACTTGCCGGGACTGGCTCACCCCGCCGAAGATGGCGGTGTGGCGCAGCGGCAAGCCTCGGCCATAAGCGATGAAACTTTCGAGAATCTGCGAAGCGAGTTCGCGTGTTGGGGCGAGAATGAGAGCACGCGGCGCGCGTCCGCCGTGCATTGGCTTGCGACCACCCTGTCGCTCACCATCGCGAGGCTCTGGTGTGAGTCTTTGGAGGATCGGAAGCGCGAAGGCACAGGTCTTGCCGGTGCCGGTCTGGGCACAGCCGAGCACGTCGCGACCTGCGAGCGCATGCGGAATGGCCTGTGCCTGAATGGGAGTAGGCGCGGTGTAGCCTTCGGCAGCGACAGCGCGAACGATGGGCTCTGACAGCCCCAGATCAATGAAACTCATGCTTTTGAACCTTGATATCCGGATGGATCGGGCGTTCCGGCGTGTGTGGAAGTTGCCGGAGTGCCTCTGGACGCACATCGCGTCCCCAACAAGCCGCCGGTAGTGAATCTGCTGTGTGGGTGGCCCCGATCATCCACGGATTCGCTGGAAGAATAGGTTCGGCGAGTCTGGAAGTCCAATTAGTACGATTTGTTCGATTGCATGGGCGAAGATCTCCGGCACCGGTGGCGGGGGCACGCGATGCCAAGGTGTCTGGTGGTTTCACGCAAGTCGGATCACTGTGTGCCCGCGAAATTGAAGAGTGACGCGCGTTCGATGCGGACACAACCGTCCAATTAGACGCTTGCACTACGCAAGCGAATGTAGTGGTTTGTCATGATTTTTGGGGGTTGTGTGCAATCACACTTCGAAAATGAAGACTCGGGTTGATTCAAGCCTGCATCCACGCGTGCCGATACCCGGATCGGCAAGGCAATGTTGCCTGCTGGAGAACATAGGCCATGAGTACCCCCAAGCACTTGTTCATGAACTCTGGAATCCGCAAGACTCGCAACACGCACACCGAGCACACTTCACACGACCAAACTGCCCCTGCGACTGAGTCGGAGAGCTACGAAACAAGCTGCGCTGTGAAGGCGGCAAGCGAGCATGCCAAGTTCGAACACGCTCAGCGCGACTTCGAAGCGTTGAGCAAGTCACTTGAGAAACACTCGATTGTTTCGGTGACTGATGCAAAAGGCAAGATTATCAAAGTCAACAACGCGTTCTGCGCGATCAGTGGATACTCACGCAAGGAACTCATCGGGCAAGATCATCGCTTGATCAACTCCGGATATCACGACAAGAAGTTCTGGTCGACGATGTGGCGCACAATCATGGCGGGCAAGCCTTGGCGCGGAGAAGTCTGCAATCGAGCCAAGGATGGTTCTCTCTACTGGGTTGACAGCATCATTGCCCCATTCTCGGACGCGGATGGAAAACTTGAATCGATCGTGTCGATTCGTAATGACATCACCCCCCGCAAACGTGGAGAACTCTCGCTGCACGAAACCTCCAGCCGACTGAGTCAGGCCGTGCAGATTGGAAACCTTGGCGTCTGGGACTGGGACTTGAACTCTGGGCTGGTGCACTGGGATACGAAGATGTTCGAGATCTATGGCCTCGCGCCGTCGCCCGACGGATTAGTCGAGTATGCGACCTGGACTGCTACTTTGGATCCTGATGATCTGGCCACGCAGGAAGCGATACTGCACGACACAATTGCGCGAGGCGGACGAAGCGAACGTGAGTTTCGTATTCGCCGACCCGACGGCACGACGCGGGTCATTCAGGCTGCTGACCTGGTTCGACTCAATGACCGCGGCAGACCCACTTCTGTCGTCGGAGTTAATCGCGACATCACAATTGAACGAGAGTCGCAGGCACGTCTCAAGAATTCGCTGGCAATCATCGAACGGCAAAACGTGGAACTGTCGGTCATGGCCGAGCGAGCGCACCGCGTGGTGGACGACGTCTCGCACGAGTTTCGTACACCGCTGTCGGTCATCAAGGAGTTCGCTTCGATCATTGCCGATGGACTCGCCGGCCCCGTCACTCCGGAGCAGGCGTCGTATCTGAAGATCATGGACGGCGCGGTGATGGATTTGAATCACATGGTCGAGGACCTGCTGGATTCGAGCAAGTTGCGGGCCGGCCGTCTTCGCGTGGATAGAAGGGCTCATGATGTCGCAAAAATACTGACGTCAGGCCGATCTGTCCTTTCTAACAAGGCTTCAGCACGGTCGATCGTAATCGAAGAGCGCATCGATCCTTGTCTGCCTCTCGTCTTTGCAGATGAGGAGAAAATTCGCCGTGTGGTCGGGAATCTCATGACCAATGCGATCAAGTTCTCGCCCGAACGAGCGTCGATCATTCTGGGGGCATCGTGCTCTGAGCAACCTGATGAAGTCATGATTTCGGTAACCGATCACGGCCCCGGTCTGACGCCCGAAGAGATGGATCGATTGTTCGGTCGATTCCAGCAGGTGTCCACATCGCGAACAGTTGCTGCAAAAGGCTTTGGCCTGGGGCTTAGCATCGCACAGGAACTCGCCTGGCTGAATTTGGGTTCACTATCCGTCCGAAGCGAGAAGGGCGAGGGAGCAACATTCTACTTCACGCTTCCAATCAATCAGCCCGAGTCGGTGCTCGAACACTACCTCAGGACCATTCGGACAAGTGAGAACACGGGAGAAGAAATTGCGGTGCTCAGGGCTGAAGTCGAGTGCCCAATCGGCAACAGCGAGCCCGATGAGCCTCAGTCATTTCTTGCGTCAGTCACGTACGCTACCGACTTGATCTATCCGATTGTGCTCGATCAATGCGACGCCAGCACAGAGCAGCCTCCGACGGCATTCTGGATCATTGGGCGCACGAAGTCTGCCGAGGCGTGGACCGACAGACTCCGCCGAACACGATCTCAACTCATGAGCGAGAACCAGATCGACCTGGCTCCACTCAGAATTGAAATGCTGGGGCATTGGAGTTTCAAATATCAGCTCGAGCGCGGGTTTGAGGATGTCAAGAACATGATTATCGGGGAGCAGATTCATGTCTCATAAAGTTCTCATCATCGATGATGAATGGATGATTGCGAGGGCACTCTCTGCCCGGCTCGGTGCTGCGGGCTTCGAAATGCACACTGCGTCCGATGGGTTCAGTGGCATCGAGGCTGCACGCAAGTTGCTTCCGGACGCAATCCTGCTCGACTTGCGTATGCCGGACATTGACGGATTTGAAGTCCTGCGTCGAATGCGTCTCGAACCAAGCCTTGGCATCATACCTGTCATCATTCTGACCGCAAATGTGCAAGACACCGTGCGGCAGGAGGCGCGAGTGCTCGGAACTGCCGGCTTCTTCTGCAAGCCATATGACCCCGAACTTCTCATTGCCTGTTTGAAGAGAGCCATCAGCAGGAAGAGCGTACTTTCATATGGAGAATCATCATGAGCACATTGAACTCGAAACACATTCTCATCGTCGACAATGACCCAGCGGTTGTAACTGCACTGGCAGCACGGCTCAGCGCAAACGGTTATCGCTGCACGACGGCCAACTGCGGCTCGCAAGCGCTCGCTCGATTTGATGCCGACCCCCCGGATCTCATCATTTCTGATCTGAACATGCCTCAGGGTGATGGCGTTGCGCTGGCTGAGAGCATTCGGCGCGTTTCGGTGATTCCGATCATTCTCATCAGTGGCTTCAAGGACGCGTATCGTAAGCAACTGCGGCATGTGCGCGACATCTTGTTTCTGCACAAGCCATTTGTGACCGAAGAACTTGTAAGGCTTGTGGCATCTGCGATTGCAGACACAGAACTTGCTGTTGCAGCATCGAGTCGCACAAGTGATTAACAATTATTGAACAGGAGGACCATGCTATGGCACATAAAATTCTGCTGGCAGATGACGACCAGAGTTTTCTTCACTCACTCGCTGTTCGTTTGCGGGCCGAGGGATTTGAGGTTTTGTGTGTGCAGGATTCGTATCAGGCCGTGGATCAGGCTCGCCGCAAGTGGCCGGATGTTATGATTCTCGATATCAACATGCCTGCGGGCGACGGCTTCACAGTCCAGGACCGCGTGGAGAAAATGGTCCACCTCAAAGGTGTTCCGGTGATCTACCTGACAGGTGAACGCTCGGAACGCGTTGCACAGATCGCGCGAGCGCACCAGGCCTTCGCGCTGATCTACAAGCCGTTCGACACAAGCGAACTGCTCTCGACCATCGGTGCGGCCCTCGATGCGCCGAGACCATGCCCGGCTTTGTGATCGGTGTCGCAAGGCAGGGTCGAGGTCTAGACCGGAAAGAGTGCGAACCAGGCGATCTGGAGCGTATACACCCAGCCATCGCTTGGCGCTACGCGATGCAAAGCACAAGGGTGACGTGGGTGGTCGACGAGCGGTGATTTATCAAACTGAGCGTCTCGTGAATATCGAGCCGTTGGCAATTGAGCCGCTGATTCTCGAGTGCCAGCCTTTAGGCCATCGTCGCATCGCTCGGCAGCCTCTTGAAACTCGCCACGTCGGTAGCACGCACCTTTGGAACGATCTGCTCCGCACTCGAACTCTGCGTTTCCAACAATGTATCCTCCGTAGCCCAGATTCAGAAACAGCACCCGAACCTGGACCGGTTTGATGGGGACAGGTCATCTTGGTGGCACGAACGAACCGCCCCTACAATCACGCCCGGGCCGGGGGTTCGGCCCGCTTTGCTCGCACCGCCCTGTGCCGCCGCCCGCGGCCATAACGAAAGGTCAATGTCTCTCATGCCCACCCGCATCGGAATCAATGGCTTCGGTCGCATCGGTCGCCTCGTCTATCGCGCCGCCTGCCAGCAGGGCGATGTCGAAGTCGTCGCTGTCAACGATCTAGTCCCCTCCGACAACCTGGCGTATCTGCTCAAGTACGACACCATGCACGGCCGCTTCACCATCGGCGGCAAACCCGCCAGCGTCGAGGCCGCCGAAGGCTCGTTCACCGTCAACGGCCGCACCACGCGCACGCTCGCCGAGCGCGACCCGACCAACATCCCCTGGGGCGACATGGGCGTCGATTACGTCCTTGAATCAACCGGTCTCTTCACCGACTACGACGGCGCGGCCAAGCACATCGCCTCAGGCCCCGCGGGCAAGGGCGCCAAGCGTGTGCTCATCAGCGCCCCGACCAAGAGCACCGACACCGTCAAGACCCTGTGCTACAAGGTTAATCACGAGCAGTACGACCCCAAGACCGATGTGATCGTCTCCAACGCCAGCTGCACCACCAACTGCCTGGCACCCATCACCAAAGTCATCCTCGACACCTTCGGCTTCGAGGAAGGCCTGATGACCACCGTCCACGCCGCCACCGCGACCCAGCCCACGCAGGATGGACCATCGAAGAAGGACTGGCGCGGCGGTCGCAACGCCTACATGAACATCATCCCCGCCAGCACCGGCGCCGCCAAAGCCGTGGGCCTGTGCATCCCGCCGGTCAAGGGCAAACTGACGGGCATGAGTTTCCGCGTGCCCACCGCCGATGTTTCGTGCGTCGATCTGACCTTCCGCACCAGCCGACCGACGAGCATGACCGACATCAACGCCGCCATGAAGGCCGCCGCCAGCGGGCCGATGAAGGGCGTGCTGGCCTACACCGAAGAAGAAGTCGTGTCGAGCGATTTCATCGGCGATGCCCACAGCAGCATCTACGACGCCAAGGCCGGCATCGAACTCAACGACCGATTCTTCAAGATCGTCTCGTGGTACGACAACGAAGCGGGCTACGCCCACCGCTGCCTCGACATGCTGCGCTTCATGGCGGGCAAGGACGCGTAAATTCCGATCGACTCACTCACCCGACGCAGGCCCGACGGCACGCGCCGGGCCTGCACAGCACGGAGCAGCGCGATGGGCCTGAATGACCTGAAGTACAAACTCGGCGATGTCGGAACGAACCTGAAATACAAGATGGACGATGTCAAGGGCTCAGGCAAGGGCAAGACGATCATCCTCGGCGGCGGCATCGGCCTCGTGCTCCTCGTCGTCTTCTTGCTGGTCTGGCTACCCCGGCTCACAGGCGGTAGCGGCCCCAGCGAGGCGGTCCGCATCGCCGAGCATCGCGGCACCGATCAGCAATGGATCGACAAGGCCAACGCCGCCATCGCAAATGACCCTCGCTTCGCAAACGTCGTCATCGAATCGGGCGCCACCGAAGACGGCGCGGCCATCATCCGCGTGCGCGGCCGCGTCGCGAGCATGACCGAACGCATGGCACTTCTGGGCAAGTTCGTCGAGGTCGGTAAACGCGACAACGTGTCCGTCGAAGTCGAGGTCGCAGGGTAGCCGTTGCCCGCCATGCATCACCCCAGCGCCACGCAAACCGCTGCTGTTCTGGCCATCGGCGACGAACTGATCCTGGGCCAGACCCTCGACACCAACACGCAGTGGATCGCAGCCCGCCTGACTGAACTCGGTTTCATAGTGCGCGAGCATGTGACGCTGGCTGACGATCAAGCGACCATCGCCGCCGCCATCACACGCCTGACACGCGACGCGAGCCTGCTGATCGTCACCGGGGGGCTCGGCCCCACCGCCGATGATCTCACGCGGCACGCACTGGCCGACGCGATGGGCCAAACACTTATCACCGACGACGCCGCACTCGCCGCGATCGAAGCCTGGTACACCGGGCGCGGCCGACGCATGCCCGCCACCAACCGCGTGCAGGCCCTGAGGCCCGCCGGCGCCGCCATGATCGACAACCCACACGGCACAGCGCCCGGACTGGCCGCCACGATCGGCGATTGCCGCATCTCCTGCCTGCCCGGCCCGCCGCGCGAGATGAAGCCGATGTTCGAGCGGGTCCTCACGCCGCTGGCCGCCGGCATCGGCACAATCAGGTGCCGCGTGCTCTCGACCTTTGGGCTGGGGGAAAGCGCCGTGGCCGAGCAACTCGCAAGCCTCATGGACCGCACCCGCAACCCGCTGGTCGGCACCACCGCAAGCCAGGGCGTCGTGAGCGTGCGCCTGCGGGCGACCGGACTCGATGAGGCCGCGCTCGACCAGACTGAGCAGCTCGTACGCAGCGCGCTGGGCGATTTCGTCTTCGCGCGCGACGTCTCGCTGGCCGAACACATCGTTACGCGCCTGCGCAAACGCAGTGAAACTCTCGCGACGGTCGAGAGCTGCACGGGCGGACTCGTCGGCAGCGCGCTGACCGACATCGCAGGCGCAAGCGCAACATACCTCGGCGGACTCGTGACCTACACCAACGAGCTCAAGACCGCACTGGCCGGTGTCGAGCCCGCCATCATCGCCGAGCACGGCGCCGTCAGCTGCGCGTGCGCCATCGCCATGGCCGAAGGCACCCGCTCGCGACTTGGCGCAACCCACGCCGTCGCCGTCACCGGCATCGCCGGACCCGAAGGCGGCAGCGAAGCAAAACCCGTCGGCACCGTATGGTTCGCGCTGGCCTCAGAAAACTTGCCAACCGACGTGCGCCGATTCAGGTTCCCCGGCGACCGCACAAGTGTGCGAACCTGGGCCGCTGCAACGGCACTGGCGATCGTGCGGCTGCGCCTCGATGACGTGGCGACGCCGATGCTCTTTGAACAGACTCAGGCCTGACTCGCACGCGCCTTGGGCCACCACAGATCGCACACCACCAGCACCAGTGCCGCCACCAGCCCGATCTGATACGCAATCCCGCCAACAAGAATCACCTCGACCAGCACCGCGTGCTGCCGCGCCGGCACCCACGCCCCCAGATCTGCACACAGCCCCACTGCCGTCACCACACTCACCAAACCCACGATCACGCCCGGCAACCGCGTCAGCGCCAGCAAACCAAGCACCACAATCGTCAATGACGCCAGCCCCAGCACATGCGTGTGCAGACTCGCATACAGAATCTTCTCATCGACCGGCTTGATCGTGCGCGAGATCGACAGCGCCCGCACATCGTCGAAATACTCAAGCGACATCTTCGGCATCGCATCCGGTCCGGTCGCGCTGCGCGCATGACACGACACACAGTTACCGACGATGATCTCTTCGGGCGCCAGATCGCCCAGGTCAAAGTTGTCGTAATCCTGTGCAAGCCTGTCACTCTTGAGCCAGGAGATCAAGGCGTCGCGCTCGCGCTGGGGCAACTCCGGCGGGTGCCCGCTCTCGAGCGCCTTGAGCATCGGTGGATACGTCGTCAGGCCGTGATAGTGCGCTCGAATGTCATCGAACGTAAATCCAGGCCTCTCGTCGCGATTCTCCTGAAACTTCTTCATGTACAGGCCCGACGCCGCGCACCCGAACACCACCAGCAGTGCCAGCAGCGTCAGCGCCAAACGCACGCCAACCCCGAAATCCCTCAGTCGCAACGCCGGCTTGGCCATCCGCGTCCCCTTGCATTCCCAAACCGATTAGCTCACCCGCAGATCGCTCTCGGCAATCGAAACCGTCTGCCCGGTCGCGACCGCCTGCGCCGCCTTGATGCCCACAACCGTCGCGCGATAGCCTTCCTCAGCCGAGCACGCGACATTCGCCCCGCTCGCCACACTCTTGAGAAAGTCGCCCACCGCATAATACAGCGGAGCGTGCGGCAGACCGATGCCTTCCTGCAACTTGCCCTGCGACGCCAACTGCGTAGCGCCCGC
This sequence comes from Phycisphaeraceae bacterium, assembly GCA_019636795.1. Lineage (NCBI taxonomy): Bacteria > Pseudomonadati > Planctomycetota > Phycisphaerae > Phycisphaerales > Phycisphaeraceae > Phycisphaeraceae bacterium. The sequence continues at coordinate 6,253 of JAHBWW010000006.1, read as the reverse complement.
GATCAGCGTGATGCCCTCATCATTGTGGAACTGCTGGCGATTCGCATAAACCTCCCACCCCTGTGTCGGGGCGTCGGCCTCCTTGAACATCCACGCGTGCGTTCCCGCAAGCTTGATCGCAGCATTGGTCCCGAACAGCGTCTCGAACGTCCCGCCATACGAGTTGGCCAGCGTCGCGTCATACGTCATCACAGCGCCATCCTCGAACGCCAGTTGGCAACTGATCGTGTCCGCGACTTCGCGCCCGTCGCGGTGCAGCCGCACCGAACCGAGCCCGCGCACCGACACCGGATACTTCCCCGTGAACCAGCACACCGTATCGATCTGCTGCGTGCCCAGTTCGCCAGCCAGACCGAGCGTCACGTCAGGGTCGAGCCGCCAGTTGAGCGCGCGGTCGCGATCCGGGCTGTCGGCCGGCACGCGCCACGACGCCTTGCGGTTCTGCTGCGCGTGAATGCTCACCAGATCGCGCACCGAATCGGACCGGAAGAACGATCGCGCCAGCGTGTACACCGGATTCGACCGCCCCTGCATGCCCGACTGAAACACCGTCCCCGCCGACCGCGCCGCACGCGCGATCGCAGCCGCATCTTCGATCGTCGAGGCCAGAGGCCCATCGCAATACACATGCTTGCCCGCCGCGATGCAATCCTCAACTGGCTTGCGATGCAGATGCGTCGGCGTCGCGATGAACACCGCGTCAAAGGTATCAGCCTTGTCGAGCAGTGCCTCGTGCGCCGCGTAGCCGATGGCGCCGCGCGTCCGCCTCAGACCCGCATCGAGTCGCGTTGAATCCACGTCACACAGCGCCGCGATCTCCACCCCATCAATCTTCGCAAGTTCACCGATGATGGCCCGGCCCTGCCGCCCCGCACCGATGATCGCCACACGCACCGCCGCACCCGAAAATCCAAACGCATACAGACTCTTAGGCATCAGCGCAAAAGCTGCCAGGCCGGCGGTCTGACCAAGAAATGTCCGACGATCCGATTCAAACATGCCGTTCACCTTCCGTCTTGAGTCCCATTCGTCACGAACACTGCGTCTTGCTGCTCGACCTTCCAGCAACCATCTCCCGCGATCGCGCTCGACAGATTTACGGGCATCCTATGCGGCCTCTGCCCGAGAACCACCAATGCCGTCGCCCAGGCGTCGGCCTCGGCTGCCGATGCCCCTGCCACCGCCGCCGCCCGTGCCCCTCGCGCAGGCTTCCCGCAACGGACATCCATCACATGCCCGACCATCAACCCATCCTCAACTCTCTCCCGCCCGCTCGGCGACGACACTGACAACGCACCATCCCGCAAATGCACATCCAGCAACCCCGCCTCGCTCGCTCCAGAAGGCACCTGCACTCGCCACGCCCCCACCCCCGGAGGCGACCCGATCGCGACCACCGTGCTCGTCCCCCCGTGAATGATCCCCCGCTCCACCCCCAGCGCCCGCATCCGCTCCCACACCCGATCGAGCGCATACCCCTTGGCCACGCCCCCAAGGTCCAGCTCCACCCCCGCTCCGAGCTTCACGCTGCTGTTCGCCTCGTCGATCTCGACCGACTCGAACCCACCAGCCACTGCCCCAGCCGCTGGCCCCACTTCTCCCCGAAACCCCCACCGTCGCATCAGCCCTCCGACAGCCGGATCAAACGCCCCATCCGACTCCTCCCACACCCGTCGGCACAGCATCAGCAACTCCAGCAGATCGCGATCAATCTCGACCCACCGCTCCGCCCCGAGTGCATTGACCCGCGACAGCAGACTGCCCCGATCGAAAACACTCAGCCTCGCATGCTGCTCTTGAATCTCCGCAATCGCCTCTTCACCGACCGCGCGCAAAAAAGACTCGTCCTGACCGTTCAGGACGAGTTCAAAGCGGGTCCCCATCGCGTGCGTCGCCAGACGGACGTTCACGCTCTCCATAGGGTCGATCTCAGAGCTTGCGAGCGCGCATCGTCTCAGGGTCGAATCCGTATGCCGCACCATCCCACATCGACCGTGTCGCAAGATCCACCGCGACCATGACCTTGGTGGCCAGTTCCACGTTGCTGATGGCCGGCTCGCGGTTGCGCATGCACTGCCACCAGTTCAGACGCAGTTTCTCCTGATCGTTGCCGATGTCCGCGCATTCGACCGTCCGCGCATCGATGTCATCGACATACAGCCGCTCGGGGCGAATCACGACATGCCGGCTGTTGAGGAACATATTCCCCTTGTGCCCGCGAATCAGCGTCTCAAGCCCGACCTCATTGGCAGTCGAACCCGCGATGATCATCGTGTGCCCGTCCTCGAACTCCACGTTCAGATTCACCGTGTCGTGATTCTCCATCTTCTTGTCGACGTAGTGCCCGCCCGAAGCGCACACCCGCGTCGGCCAGCCCGAATCAAGCGCCATGATCAGAGGCGTGATCTCGTGCACCAGCAGATCGCCCACGATGCCGGTCGAGAAGTCCTTGTACCGGCGCCACCGGGCGTAGATCTCGGGGCTCCAGGGCCGCTTGGGCAAATCGCCCAGCCACGCTTCCCAGTCCATGTTCACCCCGGGCTGCCACTTTGGATCCAGCCCGTAGTACAACCACTCCCCGTCTTTCGAGTTGCGGCAATAACTCGTCTGGCTCATCGTCGGCTTGCCGATCGCACCTTCCTTGATCAGGCGACGCGCTTCGATGTACTTGGGCAGGATGATCTTCTGTGTGCCGACGCAGAAGATCCGGTCCGGATTCTTCAGCACCACTTCGCGCAGCGCCAGACCCTCTTCAAGACGCAGCGTCATCGGCTTCTCGCAGTAGACATCCTTGCCCGCCATCAGCGCGTCGGTGCAGTGCTTGCCGTGCCAATGCTCGGGGCTGGCCACCAGCACACCATGAATGTCATCGCGTTCCAGCAGTTTGCGATAGTCCGTGTACTGATCGACCGTAATGCCCTGTTCGCTCTCGCACCGACGGTGTGCGTCGGCCATGCGCACCTGGTTCACATCCGCAAGCGCGACAATCTGCACGTTCTCTTCGCCACGCTTGGCCATCGCCATCGTGCTCTGGCAATGCCCCGTGCCCATGCCGCCCGTGCCGATGACCGCCATGCGAATCGTCTCGCCCGGCGCCAGCCTCACAGCCTTCTTCTTCGACCGCTCCGCCACGAACGCCGGCTTGCCCGCACGGTTGCTCGCAGCAGCCGAACCCGCGATCGCTGCAACCCCCGCAACCGCGACGGCTTGACCAAGGAAACTTCTTCTCGACTGCTCAGACACTCGTTGCTCAGACATTCTCATGCACTCCGCATCGTGCCTGCTGGCACGAGATCCCATAGGTTCCTGCGGCTTCGACCCGCAGCCAAACACCAGCATATCCGATTCTCAGCCCCGCTCAACCCAAATCTCTGCTCCAGGCTGTCGAATCACACCACCCGGGAGACTACCCCTCTCCACCAGATCCCTCCTTCAAAGGCTTTCCACTGAAAAACAGGAAGAACACCACCATCACAACCCCCGCAAAGATCGCAGGGGCCATCCACACACTCTGCCAATCTGTCGCCTGCATATACAACCGCGACGATTCCGCCCACAACCGATCCACCTCCGGCACATTCCCGCCCTTGGCGAGTTCCGTGGCCTGTTCACGCAACGCCTTGGCCTGCGTCACCAGCAGGTCAAAATCGTCGGCCTTATACAGGTCAACCAATCGGCCCGATGCCTTCGCACCGATCAGCATCCCGAGACCCTGTGTGATGAGTACCAGGAACCCCTGCGCAGCTCCGCGGATCTTCTTGCTCGCCCGCTTATCCACATAGATCTGCCCGGTCACAAAGAAGAAGTCATAGCAGATCCCGTGCAGAATAATGCCCGCCAACACCATCCACCGCACCTGCTCATCCGCCGCCTGGGCAAAGAACACATACCGCAATACCCACGCACCCATGCCCACCAGCAGCATCCATTTCACACCAAGCCGCACAAAGAACAGCGGCATCACAATCATGAAGAAAATCTCGGACATCTGCCCCAGCGTCATTGTCGTCGCGATCTGCCTGAAACCCGTTTCCCCCACATACTGCCCCGCAAATGCGTAGTACGCCGCCAGCGGAATGCAGATCAGAAACGAGCACAAGACAAACACCGCAAACGAACGATCCTTGAGCATCGACAATGCATCAAGCCCCAACGCATCGCGCACCGAAAACGCCGTCCCCTTGGCCGGTGGTGGCGTATGAGGCAACGAAAAACTGTACAGCCCCAGCAACACGCCCGAACCACCCGCCACATAGAACATCCGCGCATCGGTGTCGAACCCAAGCCGCGAGATTGTCAGCCCCGCCACAATCCATCCAATCGTCCCCCACACCCGAATCAGCGGGAACTGCTTCTCCTGATTCGTCATGTTGTGAAACGCCAGCGTATTGGTAAGCCCCAGCGTCGGCATGTAGCACAGCATGTGCAGCAGAACCGCCGCAAGAAACAAGTTTGGGCTCCGCTCCATCGCCAGTGGTGCCGCCATCAGCAGCACCCCGCCCAGCACGTGCATCACACCCAGCACACGCTCTGTCGGAAAGAACCGGTCCGCAATCATGCCCAGGAAAAACGGGCTGAAGATCGCCGCAATCGGTCCCAGCGAATACGCCGAACCGATGAACGATCCTTCCATCTTCAAGTTGGCCAAGTAAGGCCCCATCGTCACATACCACGCCCCCCACAGAAAAAACTGCAGAAACATCATGATGCTCAGCCGCATCCCGATCAGACCGCCCTTGCCCAACGCTGGTTCACTCATGCCTGACGTACCCTTCTTCTGCTCAGCGCACGCCCGTGCGCCCTATTGATCGCTCATTCGGCCTTCGGCTCTGCGCTCGCAGGCACTATCTCCCGAATCCGCACATCACGATACATGATTTCGTTCCCCGGGTGGTGGCCCTGCAGCGCAATATGCCCACGCGAGAACTCTTCCAACTCCGCATCCACCATCGCCACGCCGTTGATCCACGTCTGAATCCGATTCCCTATCGCTAAAATCCGGTAGTCAAACCACGCGTCATCGCGCGTGACCGGCAACGTTGCCTTAGGCCACGCCTTGTTGTACACACTCCCCGTAAAATTCCTCGGGTCGTGGTTATCCACCTGCGCCTCATAGCCCGTCGGCCACGAATCGCGGTTCTGCGCGTTCGGCACCGTTCTGAAGTAGATCCCGCTGTTGCCCCGCCTGTTCACCTTCACCAGCGCCCGCAACTCGAAATCGCCAAACTCCCGTTCGCTGAACAGGTGCCCCGGGCCGTCACGCCCCACCAGCGTCCCCTCCACCACTTCCCACCGTGCAATCCCCGTCTTGAACCACCCGCTCGTGTCGCGCCCGTTGAACAATGACTCATAGCCCCCGCCATCGAGCCCTTCCGGTTCCGGGTCCGGCGACAGATCCCGCACCTCGATCTTCCGATACCGCACCGCGTGCCCGTGATCCTGAAGCGCAATATACCCCGTCGTCAGGCGATCCTTCAGCGGCATCGCGTCCTCAACCCGATGATGATGCCCGCGCTCATCGAGTTTCTGGGCAGTGTGAATCTGCTCGCCATTGAGCCACACATCCAGCGTGTCGCGCACCACCCGAATCCGCATCGAGTTCCATTCGCCCGCCGGCTTGACCGCCTGCTTCGTCGGCGCGATCGCGTTGTACACCGCGCCGCAATGTTGCACCGTCGGCTCTTTGCCAAACGAATCAAATACCTGAACCTCGAACCCCGTAAACGCCGGATCGCCCACACTCGAACCCCGAATCCCCACCCCGCTGTTCGCACCCGGAGGCAGCCAGAACTCCAGCCTCAGATCCACATCGCGGTACATCTTGGCCGTCCGCAGCCACCAGCCCTTGCCGGGCTTGGCCACGACGATCTCCCCGTCCTGCACCGCCCAGGCTCCTTCCTCGCCCACCTGCACCCAGCCTTTGAGGCTCTGGCCGTCAAACAAAGGCTTCCAGATGTGACTCGGATCGATCCATCGCCCCGCCAGCGCCTCGCCATCGCCTGTGGCAGAACCCGCATCGCTTGGCAGACCGATCGCCAACCCCAAGGCAGCGGTAAGAATTAGCCGCATCCAGTTTCGCATCATCGCAACGTCCTCCCCGAGGCTTGAGCAAAGCCCTGCGCGGAGTGTACCAGATTGCTCCTGAACCGGCGTTCTGTTTTTGCCGTGCCTGATGCTCAGCCAATGGGCCAGGTGGGACTCGAACCCACACTCCCCTTTCAGGGACGCGGATTTTAAGTCCGCTGCGTCTGCC